>CASDRL010000050.1 GCA_949283145.1 uncultured Clostridia bacterium
CGCTTGCAATGCGCCCGCTTCGCGATCAGATGGCGCATTGCCGACGCACTGCCGTCCAGCCCTCGGCACTCACACGGTCGCCGCGGCGCTCAAGAGGGCTTCGCCCTGTGAGCGCTTGGTGAGCGGCTCCACTCCGAATGAGTGAGCATCGTGTCAAGCAACGCTCGCTCGGAATTTTCGTTATTCCGTCTTCGAATGAGAAATCGGCGTGCTCAAGCACGCTCGCCCATGCTTTTTATTATAAAAGTGCGCCGAGTGTTGCAGGCGAAGCCGCAACGCTCGGCGCAATATTATATAAAAGTTTGGGGTCGAGGGGCATAATGCCCCTCGCGGGGTGCAGGGGCAGCGCCCCTGCGTACTGGATAAAGGGGCAACGCCCCTGCGGCGTCACACAATGTGCAACACGTCGAATTTGAAGCAGGCGGAGATGATGTAGGCGAAGGCGACGGAGACGAGGAACATCGCGGCGAATATGGCGAGGTTCTCGCGCCATGCTTTGCGGTCGCGGAAGAGTACGGCGAAGCCGATGCCTGCGTTCATCAGGAGCCCGCCGAGTGTGGCTCCGAAGCCGAGCCCGCCCATGAGATAGAGGTCGCTGATGACTACGGAAGAGGCGCAATTCGGGATGGCGCCGACGATGACGGCGAACAGAGGCGCGACATAGCGATTGGAGGAAAGGAACTCCATCAAAGCGTCCTCTCCGACAAAATGTATAATGACGCCGAAGATCATGTTGATGACGAAGATGTAAAGGAACGTTCTCGCGCTGTGCTCGAGGGGATGAAGAAGATATTGACGGAATTTTGCGGAGCGGTTTTTGGCGGCGAGCTCCTTTTCTTCTCCGCAGGGTTCTTCGCACTCGGAGTGATCGTGCTCGCTCTCTTTTTCGTCGTGTTCGATGCTGTGCCCGCAGCATCCGATGTGGATCTCGGGCTCGTGCTCGCATTCCGCGGCGTGATGTTCCACGCGCGCGCGGTTTTTTGTGCAGATAAGGTCCGCCGTATAGCCTACGATGAGCCCGATCGCGAACTTGAAAGCGAGGATGGGGAGAATGTCGACCGCCTTTTCACCTGCGGAAAGAAAGATGGGCAGAGCCTCGTCCGATGTTGCGAGATAGACCCCAAGCAGGGTGCCGACGGTGATGTGCCGCTTTTGATAAAGATCGGTGGCGACGACGCTGAACCCGCATTGCGGGAAGAGCCCGACCGTCACGCCAACGAGGGGCGCAAGCCTGCCCTTCAATTTGATCCTGCCCGCGAGACGGGGCTCGAGGACGGCGATTAGGATGTTGACGGGGACGAGGACGGCAAGCACGATGAGGCTGTCTATGAGCGCGTCGAGAAAGATGTCTCCCATCACCTCACCACCTTTGCTTTGCCGTCGCTTACGGCGATCATCCTCTCCTTGCCGCTGCCGCCCGAGAACTCCGTGCAGGTGATGAGCGTCTGCACTCCGTGAGCAAGGGAAAGCAACATCTTTTTCCTCTCGCCGTCGAGCTCGCTCAAAACATCGTCGAGCAAAAGGACGGGCGGCTCACCGCTCTCTTTTTCAAAGAGCCCGACTTCGCCTATCTTCATCGCGAGCGCGATAGTGCGCTGCTGCCCTTGCGACGCAAACTTTCTTCCGTCCAACCCGTTTATCTCTATGGCTATATCGTCGCGGTGCGGACCGACCGTGCAATAGCCGAGTTTCTTGTCCTTTTCCCTCGCCTCTTCGAGTTTATCGTACAGCTCGGCGCGGAGCGCGTCCAAGCCTTCCGCCGTGAGCGGAGTGTCGTATCCGAGCCTGAGTTTTTCCTTTCCGCCGCTTAGTTTGAAATGCGCTTCACCCGCAAGAACGTCGAGTGCGGATATATACCTTCTCCTCTTTTCGACGACGATCGCGCCGTACTCCGAAAGCTGCGCGTCCCACACCGCCAGCATATCGTCGATATTCTCACTCTTCCACGCGTCCTTCAAAAGGTTATTCTTCTGTTTGAGCACTTTATTATAGCGAGACAGTGCGATAAAGTACGCTTTTTGTTGTTGAGAGAGACCTACGTCGAGAAATTTTCTGCGTTCAGCGGGGGTCTCTTTGACGAGTTTCATCTCATCGGGAGAGAAGAAAACCACACCGAGGATGCCAATGAGTTCCGCCGCGCGGCGCATCGGGATGCCGTCCGCAAGCACCTTTTTTTTGCCCGCGGAATCGATCTGAAGAGCGATGGTGTGACGGCGGAATTTTTTTTCGACCGTGATCCTGACCGTCGCTTTTTCGCATCCGAACCTGACCATCTCTTTGTCTTTCGCGGTGCGCGGCGAGCTGAAAAGAGATGTGAGATAGACGCTTTCGAGAATGTTTGTCTTCCCTGCGCCGTTTTTTCCGCAGATGATGTTGACGCCGTCGGAAAACGTCAGATCCAGGCGTTCGTAATTGCGGAAATTTTCGAGTTCGAGCGAAATTATTTTCATTTTTTACGCTTGATTTTCCCTTCCCCGACTACATGTTGGGGTCGGTTTTTATTTTGCCTTTTCCGCTTGAAAAAAGCAAGTCTTTTAATTATAATATCACCTATGATCGGAAAAGAAGAATTTTGGGACGACATCAAAAACGAGCTTTCCAAAACCATGCAGACGATAAGCTACGATATGTGGATCGAGCCTCTCGAACCCGTCTGTTTTGTGGACGGCACTTTTGTGCTTGCGGCAAAGACCGCAATCTCTAAAAAGACCATCGAGAGAAGTTATCTCGATCAGATCAGAGACGTCGCATCCTCCCTCGATTCTTTTGTCACGGATGTGGAGATCATCGTCAAGGAACAGGAAGGCGAATATCTCAAAAAACAAAGCATTTCTCTCCCTGACCGCGGGCTCATCGTGGACGAAAAGAGCGCCAAAAAACAGGAGAAAAAAACCAATCCTTTCCTGGAAAAATACACTTTCGACACATTTGTTCAAGGCAAATCCAATGAGTTTGCCCTTGCTGCCGCAAAAACCGTCGCGGAGAACCCCGGCGGAAAGTATAATCCACTGTTCATTTATTCCGGCGTCGGGCTCGGGAAGACTCACCTTTTGCACGCGATCGGGAATTTCCTCTTCAAACATTCCCCGAAGACAAAGGTGGTTTATGCAAACTCCGAGAATATGGTCAACGAACTGATCAACGTCATCCGCGGCGGCAACAACGACGACAGCAACCGTTTCAGGGAAAAATACCGCGCCTGCGATGTCCTGATGATCGACGACATACAGTTCCTCAGCGGAAAAAATTCGATGCAGGAAGCGTTCTTCCACATCTTCAACGACCTTTATCAGTCCAACAAACAGATCATCATCACATCGGACCGCGCTCCGAAAGACCTTCCGACTCTCGAAGAGCGTCTGCGCACTAGGTTCTCGTGGGGTCTGATGGTGGACATCCAGCCCCCGGACACGGAGACCCGCATCGCCATACTTAAAATGAAAGCGGCTCACGAAAAATTTATGCTGTCCGACGAAGTTGCGGAATTCATCGCCGACAACGCAACGACGAACATCAGAGATATGGAAGGGCTGCTCAACAAGATCATCTTTTTCAGCTCCCTTGCCAACAAAGTCATCGACACCAAAGAGCTTGCCTATGAAGCGCTCCGCGATTTTATCGACGAGAAAAAGGAAACTCTCGACGCCGAGACCATAATCTCCACCGTGTGCAGATATTTCAGCATCACGACCACGGACATTTTCTCAAAAAAGAGGACGAAAAATATCGTTGAACCGAGGATGATCGCCATCTACCTCATCACCGAACTGCTCTCCATGCCCCTGATGTCCATCGGTCAGCTCTTCGGCGGACGCGATCACACCACGGTCATCCACGCGCGCGACAAGATCACGGAGGAGATCAAGACCAACCCGAGGATCAAGATCATCGTCGCAGACCTCAAAAATATGCTCCTCAACCGCTAACGCACTTAGTGTGTTTTCTTTTGCTTTTCGTTTCTCTTTAAGTTTTTATTAAAGAGTCTTTTTTTTGCTTTTCTTTCCTTTTTGATTTTTTATTGTTAGTGCGTTTACTTTTTCTTTGCGTTTTTGTTAGAAAGTTTTCTTTCGTTTTTCTTTCCTCTGTGAATTCCGGAAGTTAGTCTGTTTTTTTGCTTGATTGTTTTTTGGTAACGAAAAAGACCACCGACGGCGGTCTTTCGGGGTTAATTTTTTATCGCTCAGACGATCACTCTAAGCGGCAGCACGAGATACAGCCAATTCTCCCCCGGTCCCTTTATGATCGCGGGAGCGGTGGACGAGGTGAAATTGAGAGTGACGAATTCGTCGTCAATGGCTTTCAGGCAGTCCATTATATACTTGCTGTTGAACCCGACTGTCAGGTCTTTGCCGGCAAGGGACACGGGCACCTTCTCATTGACGTTGCCGTCCTCGCTTTCCGCCGAGAGCGTCATTATGTTTTCCTTGATGTCGAACTTGACGCAATATCTCTTGGAATTGCGGTTGATGAGGGAAACGCGGTCGATGGCGTTCTCTATGCTCTTCTTGTCCACGGTGACGACGGAATCGAACGCGGTCTGGATGATCTTGGAATAGCTGATATAGCTCTCCGAGATGAGTCTGGTGACGATCTTGGTCTTGAGCTCGTCGTCCACCATGACGTAATTGCGGTCCACATACACGGTCATGCTGTCCTCATCGTCATCGATGAGACGGCTGAGCTCCATCATGCTCTTTGCGGGGATGACGATGGTGTCAATGATCCCGTTGTTGACGATGGGCGCCTTGACAAGCCCGAGACGGTAGCCGTCGGACGCGACGCCTTCGACGTGGTCTTCTTTGATGTTGAGGCAGCAGCCGCGCAGAGCGGGCCTTGCTTCGTCTGTGGCAACGTTGAAAATGATCTTGTTGATGAGGTCTTTGAAATCCTTTTTGAGGATGTTGAAGGATCTGTCCTTCGCGACATCGTTGAAGACAGGATAGTCGTCGGGATCATATCCTTTGATCTTGACCTCACTGTCAAGATATTTGACGGAAAGAGAGTGGTCGGGATTGAGATCGAGCTCCAGTTCCTCTTCCTCTATCTTTTTTGCATAATCGGCAAAAAGTTTGCCGGGAACGACGCATTCGCCCTCAATGAGAACGTCCGCGTTGATCTTCTTTTCGATGGCAAGTTCGAGGTCGGTGGCGAACAAAGTGAGGATGTCGCCTTCGGCGGTGAGCTTAACACCGTCCAAAATCGGATTGCTGCGCTTGACGGGAAGCGCTTTTGTGACTTTTGCAAGAGCATCTGACAGCTCTGTTCCTTGACATTTTATCTTCATGATCCGATCCCCATAAAAACCGTTATTGTTTTTATTTTTAATAATAATACCATAAATAAGGCGTGTTGACAAGTGGAAAAAATATCGAGACCACAACAAGTGCCGTAAAAAAGGCGCAATAAAAACAACATATAGTAAAGTCGCGCGGAAAAAGATGTTGATAAAAGCAGGGACAAAACAACAATCCGTCCACAAAGAGAGAAAGATGTCCACAAAAGAGGAAGCGTGAAACATTTTGCGAAACGTCTTGTGTTTTGAACGCCGATATTGTATAATTCCGTTATGGCAAAAGTGATCGCGTTTTCCAACCAGAAAGGCGGCGTCGGAAAGACGACGACGTGCGTCAATACGGCGGCATATGTTGCGGCAAAAGGCAAAAAAGTATTGGTCGTCGATATGGATCCGCAGGGGAATGCGTCCAGCGCGATGGGCTTTTTCGAAAGAAAGGACAAAAGATCCGTGTACGAGGTGTTGACGGGTGCGGAGGATCCGCGTGACGCGGTGAAAGAGACGGACTCGGAAGGGTTGTATGCGATCGTATCCTCGAGCGATCTTGCGGGCGCGGAGCTCGAGCTTGCGCAGGTCATGATCGGAAGAGAACGGGTGCTTGAGGAAAAACTAGCCGCGATCAAAGACGATTACGATTTCGTCTTCATAGACTGCCCTCCTTCTCTCGGGCTGCTTACAGTCAATTCATTGACGGCGGCTGACGGGGTGGTGATCCCGATACAGTGCGAATATTTCGCACTCGAAGGACTCTCGCAGATGATGAATACGATCAAGCTCGTCAAGAAATTTCTCCGTCCCGATATCGAGGTCGAAGGCGTGGTCATCACTCTCTATGACGGGAGAGCGAAACTCTCGAAAGGCGTTGTGCAGGAGATAGAAAAAGTGTTCGGCAGCAAGGTCTATAATGTGAAGATCCCGCGCAACGTGAGACTTGCGGAGGCGCCGAGCTACGGAAAGACCATCCTCAAGTACGACCCGAAATGCGCGGGCGCGCAGGCATACGAAAAATTCGCGGAAGAATTCCTCGAAAGAATAAACAAGTGAGGTGCTTATGGCAGCAAAAGGCGGACTCGGAGGAAAAGGGCTGACCGCTCTCTTCACCGACAATGAGGAAAACGTAAAAGTTGACGTCAAAGACATGCCGACCGTGGAGATCTCCGTCTCGGAGATAGACCGCAACCCAAACCAGCCCCGAAAAACATTTACGGACGAAAGCCTCAAAGAGATGGCGACATCCATTGCGGCGTACGGCGTGCTGCAGCCGCTGTTGCTCGTCAAAGAGGAAAACGGCAGATATCTCATCGTTGCGGGAGAAAGAAGATTCCGCGCCGCGACGATCGCAGGGCTCAAAAAAGTGCCTGCGATCATCCGCGAATTCACGGATCAGCAGATCAGAGAGATCTCACTCATCGAAAACCTGCACCGTGAAGACCTGAACGCCATCGAGGCTGCGGAAGGGATGCGCGAGCTCATGGAAAATCACGGACTCACACAGGAAGAGGTTGCTCTCCGCATAGGGAAATCCCGCCCTTACGTCACCAACACATTAAGGTTGTTGCAGCTTCCCAAAGAAGTGACGGAAATGGTCAGAAAAGGGGAACTCTCCCCCGGACACGCCAGAGCGCTCATCTCCATAGATGACAAAGACTATCTGATCAACCTTGCCAAACAGGCTTGCGACAACAAACTCACCGTGCGTGAGATCGAGAACAGAGTGCGACTCTACTTTACAAGAAAGGCGATCCCGGACGGTCCCAGAAAGACGAGAGAGATCTCCGTCGAACTCAAAGAGATGGTCAGCGATATGAAACGCATCTTCGCGACGAAAGTCAAGATCCTCGGCAATGACAAGAAAGGCAGGATAATAATAGACTATTTCAACGAGGATGACATCAACCGTATACACGAGCTGGTCCAGATCCTCAAGCTCAACGAAAAGCTGTAAAACGGGTTTTATAAAGCAAAACCAATGAAATAAACAACCGAAATAAACAAAACTCCCTTCAAAAGGGAGTTTTATTTAAGCGGTGATTTTTTGATCACGCCGTATCTGCGCGGAAGATCGGGAGAGGTGCGGTCGGTCTTCAGAAACACGGAAAGAACACGTTTGTCGCCGGAAGGAAGAGAGAAAGAAAAACTTTCTTTCAGGGCGGCGCCCAAGACGGAAAGAGTTTTTTCGGACGGTATGTCGGAAGAGTCGGTCTTGTATGCGATAAAGATCCCGCCGGGTCTGACGAGAGGGATGGCGAGTTCCGCAAGGATCCCGATCGGGGCGACGGCGCGGGCTGTAACAACATCGAAAGTTTCTCTTTCGTGAGTGCACTCCTCTGCCCTTTTTGTCAAACAAGAGAGATTTGAAACACTGAACTTTTTAGCAGCCCTTTCAATAAAATCCGTCTTTTTCGCTGTGGAGTCCAGCGCTGTCACCGAAACGTCCCTGCGGACTGCGGCGATGGGGAAAGAGGGGAACCCGGCTCCCGCTCCGACATCGCAAAGAGCGGCGCCCTGCGGGATGAAGGAAAGAGAAGAAAGGCTGTCGATAAGATGCTTTTCAGTGAAGGAGTCCGCGTCGGTCAGAGAGGTGAGATTGAACCGCTTGTTTTCCTGTATGACGAAATCGGAAAATCCGTCGAGGAGAGAGACTGTTTCGTCATCGACCGAGATCCCGAACATTTTCAAACCGTCTTCCAAAAGACGCCTATTTATCAAAATCAAGGACCTCCTGTTTCTTGGCGGTGGACGATTTACCTCGCGTGTTTTTGATGACGAGCGTCAGGATGAATGCGAGCACAAGGAAGACGATGCTGTACGGGAAGAGGATGCGAAAGCCTGCATTTTCTCCGCCGCCGAACCATCCGCCCGTAGCCGAGATAAGCGCGCCCGAGAGGATCGGGGTGACGACCATTGCCACCGTCATCGACATCGAGAATATGCCTGTGTCTTGCCCGAGACTTGTGTTTTTGGAGGTTTCGAGGAAGAACGGGTAGATATTGACCATGACAAGCCCGAAGCTGATCCCGAGGATCATAAACAGGATGTACAACACAGGGTGAGGGGAAGAAAATGCGATGCTTCCCGAAAACGCGGCGATCATAACCGCAAAGCCGATCAGCATCGTATTTCTTCTGCCTATCTTTCCGGAAAGGAAGCTTGCCGCGGGGAACGCGATCATTGCCGCAGCCTGCGCAAGGATCAGCGGGATGATGGCTTCGTTTTGTTTGAACCCGAGGATGTATTCCGCATATTTGACGAAGTTAGACGTCAAGGCGTTGTATGTCATATAAAAACAGAAGACGACGGCAAGGATGCAGAATCTTGTGAACGCCGCTCTGTCTCTCAAAGAGAGTTTTTTACGTTGGCGGCGCACCTCTTCTTTTGCTTCCGCGTGCGCGGCTTTTCTCGCTGCCGCCGAATATTTGTGACCGAGAGCGGCGTCTATGCTCGGAAGGTGAAGAAGGGAGTCTTCCGTGAAAGACTGAACATCGAGCGCATGGTTTTTGGACGACATTATGCGCTTTTCCGCCTCTTCCCCGTAAGTGTCCTGGATCTCGCTGTTCAGGCGGCGGACTTCGGCGTCAATTCTATCTTGCTCTGCGGCAAATTCCGACTCGGCAAGCATATCCGCTTTGAATTTTTTTTCGTGGACGGTGAAACAGAAGACGAACATCATGACGAGTGTCGTTGCAGAAAACGCCGCGCCGATGGCGATATAGCCGTCAAACATCATGAAGACGTAGAAATAGAGCATCGCCACCACCGTCATGATGACGGAAATGACGTTGCTCACCGCATTGGCGACGCTTCTGAAACGGTCGGGATTGACGTCCGGCACGAGAGCAAGCGCAGGGCTGCGGTATGCTGCCATCGCGGCAAGCGTGATGAGCAGACAGATTATGAACGGCAAGAAATAATCCTTTCCGAGAGACGCAAACACACAAACACCCATAAACCCTAACGCCGCGATCACTGTGCCGACGACGATGATGGGTTTTCTGTTGCCGAAGGGTGTGTCTATCTTGTCCGAAAGCCTTCCGAAAAGAGGAAGAAGAAAAAGGCCCAGAATGTTGTCCGCAGCGATGATGACCCCGTGGAGCACGGAGTCAAGCCCGAAGACGTCGTAATCTATGGATTGCATGATCGCGTCATAGGAGCCCCAGAAAAGAGAGATCCAACCGAATGCCAGCGAACACAGCAAAGTTCTTTTGAGGTTGAACTTCATATAAAAATGATAACATTTGCGGCGCGCAAAAGCAACTCATAAGAAAAGACAAAAGGAACAAAACCTCAAAAATCACGCAAAAACGGAGTTTATATTTCAAAAACATTGCAAAAAAGCATGCTTTTGCAAAAATCGAGAGAAACGCAAAACCATGTTGAACAAAGCCGCAAAAAGGAGTATAATTGTCGCGGAGGTCGATATGAGGATCGGGATCATCACCGCCATGGCGGAAGAAACAATACCCATCCTCGCCAAACTCGGCGGGGTGGTCGCAGAAGACAACGTCTCCGGCGTTGCCATAAAACAGATCGAGACAGGCAAACACACCGTCTATCTTGCAACATCCGGGATAGGAGAGATAAGGGCGGCTCTTGCCGTGCAGCTTCTCGTCGATCTTTTTGATATTGAGGCTGTGCTCAATTTCGGGTTTGTAGGGTCTCTCAACAAAAATCTCCCGGTCGGAGAGCTTGTGCTCGTAGGCCGAGCCGTGCATTATCAGTTTGACATCAGCGCGGTGGACGGTCTGCCCGCGGGCTGCTATGACGGCAAGGATGAGCCTTATTTTTACACGGACCGCGACATCATTGCGGGCGTGCAGAATGCTCTGCCCCATCCGCTCAGGACGGTAACGGCAGCAAGCGGCGATATCTTTGTCGCGGACAACGCGCTCAAAAACCGTCTTCGCGACACCTTCTTCGGAGATATCTGCGAGATGGAGATCGCTGGGATCTGCCTTGCTGCAGAACGCAACCACATACCCGTCTTTTCCATGAAAGTCATCTCCGACGGCGCTGACGAAAAAGCGACCGAGAGTTTCGGCGAGGTGCTGGAAAAAGGATTGTCGAAATACGAGCATCTTCTCCCTGTCGTTCTCGATGTTTTGGCGGATGAAGCAAACCGCGCAAAACCGCCGGTTAAGTTATAAAAAACAACAGATCAAATGTGATTTTGATCAAAAAAACGACACAGCAAACACAAAAAAAAGACCCCGCCGTTGCGGGGTCTAATCGTTATATTTTCTGTCCGGAAGAGTTTATTTTTTTATCGCCGGCGCGATGTTATGTTTTGCAAAGAGGCGGTCTGCGTCTGTGATGGGACGGATGGGTTTGCACGGTACGCCCGCCGCGAGCACTCCCGAAGGGATGTCTCTTGTGACAACACTGCCCGCTGCGATCACAGTGTCGCTGCCTATGGTCACGCCGCCGCAGATGGTGACTGATGACGCCACCCAGACATTGTCGCCGATCTTGACAGGTTTTGCGTATTCCCAGTCATGTTCACCGTCCTCGTAGGTGTTGATCGCCCTCTCCTCCGCGACGAACGGGTGCATCGGGGTCGCGACCGTCACGCGAGGACCGAACATCACGTTGTCGCCGATCTCGATGGGTGCGACATCCAGCAGCTGGCAGTCGAAGTTCATATAAAAGTTTTTGCCGAAGCGGACGTTGAAGCCGTATTCTGTACGGATGATTGGCTCAAAAAACGCGCCCTCCGCGCCGTTCGGGAAGAGTTTTTTGATGATTCGGGTGCGCATGGGGATGTTCCACGCCCGCGTGCGGTTGAATTTGTCCGCAAGCATCCTTGCTCGCGTGCGCGCGAGCAGGAGCTCCCTGTCCATCGGGTTGTAGAACTCTCCGCTTATCATCCTCTCCTTGTGAGACTTGTTGTCTTTTGACATAATCCCCTCCTTTTACCGCGCTCGGGCATTTTGCCGGGCACGCCGGATCCGGTTTGTATAATCCCGAACCGGCACAACACAATGATACTTCACTTTTGTCAAAAAGTCCACTCTGTGGGGGTATTATACCCCCACACCCCCATACTATTGCGAGGTGTAAAAAAAAGCTGCCGTGCGTGTATAAAAAGTAGAAATCAGCCGTGCGCTCAGCACCCCTACACCCCCATACTAATGCGAGGTGTAAGAAAAAAGCTGTCGTGCGCGTATAAAAAGTAGAAATCAGCCGTGCGCGCAGCACCATAGAGAGGGTATTATACCCCAACACTATTGCGTAGCGTAAAGAAAACGCGATCACGCGAAAACAACGATCCTTAAAACAGGAACGCATTGAAACCAATGGGGACGGGGTAAAGCAGGGGTACCCGCCTGCAGCGGGGTATGGGTGCGCAAATGTCCGATGAGGGACATGTTTTGCCCCTCATCGGACATTTTTGCCCCGTCCCCGTTTGTTTCGAAGTTGCACGCCACATAGAAGGCGCGGGCATCAAAAATGCGGACGTGACGGAAAGTGTCGTGACAAAAGAGCGGAGCGGGCGTAATATGATGTCGAAGCGAAAGGATGCGAGCAGGCATGATGTGGCATCCGGGAGGAAACCATGACATTCGGAGAAAAACTCAAAAGCCTCAGAGGACAGAACGGGATCACCCAGGACGAGCTCGCGGAGAAACTTTATGTGACGCGTACGGCGGTCTCAAAGTGGGAGAACGACCGCGGGCTGCCCACCATCGACACATTGAAACAAATCGCGGAGTTTTTCGGAGTGACGCTGGACGAACTCGTCTCGGACGACGACGTGCGCTCGGCGCGCCTTGCGGATGAACGTGCGGCAAAGCGCTTCCGCATCCCCGCGCTCGTTTGCCTTGCCGCGGCGTTCGCCCTCGCGTTTTTGACGGCATACGTCAGCAAATGGTGCTCGCTGCCCCTCATCGCATGCACGGGAGGGTTCATCTGCTGCGCTCTGCTCTCCCGCCCCGCTTATAAGCGCCGCGCTTCGCGCGAAAACGCCGCCGCCTACATTATCTCGCGCATAGCCATCGCCGCCATATTCCTCCTCGCCGCCACCACCCTCCTCATCAAACTCTTTTAGCGGGCCCGGCACAGCCGCCCCATTTCGACGCAGACGCCCCCGCCCGGCACACCCTCGCCCGGTATAGACGCCTCCGCCCGAGTGTTCGTAGTGTCGTCATGACGTTACCCTCTGCCCTTTTCACAAAGGCTTGACTTTCCCGCCGTTTATCATGTAATAAAAGTGGTCTTTGACAACAGAAAATTCGCCACCCCGCTGTCATCGAATGATGGGACATCTCTTTTGAGACCGGCGTCCATCCAAAGACCATAAAAATAGCACCGATTATTTTCCGGCAAGCTGCGGCCCCGGACACACTCTGTAAGTGAGCGGGCGGTGCTTTTTCAAAGGCGTCGACAGCAGAAATTTACCGCTTAGCTGCCCAAAGAACGGTGAGGATGCGGGTCACCCGATGCCTAAAGAACCTCGACAAATCGAGGTTCTTTTCTTATCTTAAACGCTTTCACAAAGCATGTGAGTTTATTCCAGCGGAGTACGTGTGAGATGATCACCGTTTTATCCTATGAAAAAGCCCGCCTCTCGGCGAGCTTCCTTGTCTTTCCGTATGTTCCGTCGATCTTCGCTTTTTAGAACATCGTGAGCGGGTCGGTATTATAAAACTCTTCCGGATGAAAGTCCAATACATCTTCCCACTTCACTTTATTCTCGATGCAATAAAGATAAAGCGATGCCAGGTCGCACCCAAATTTCTCATAATAGATGGCATTGCCCAGGATCTCCATAAGAGGCACAGCCTCACCGCCGGTTATAGCTCTGTATTGTTTTATCAACTCTCTCATTCCGTCACTCATCTCTCATCCTCCTCTTTTATTTATAACACGATTTTTTGTTTCTGTCTATAAGCGGTTTTTTCATCTCGCCCCCCCTCTCTCCCCGAAAGCACTTTGGCTATTTGAGAAAATAGATATCTGTTCGCCATGTGTACTGCATTTATCATCTCGTGTCCCACGAAGCCTAGAAGTTTTTAACTCCGTCCCCAATGTTGATAAATCGCCGTCGCCGGAAAAAGAAAACTTCTTGTACTACATTGAGCACACCTTCGGTGAAAGCAGGCGACAGCGGAAGCAGTAGCAAGAACCAAAAAATCGAAAGATAACAATATATCAAAAACAATCAATATGTTGGCGATAAGGAGACGAGAGTTCAAAGCGACGGGGAGATTTATATTATGTGTGTCTAAATTGTTTATTGCACCGTTGTTCTGCGTAACGGTTTGTTGCCCTGTGGCGCTGCCGAGTTGTTATTCGCCTAAGCATTTGAATTGTTGGCAATGGAGCAATGTTTTCTTCCCCTGTGTGGACGAAACGGGAAATAAGTCGCAGCGACACTTTGACCATGGTGGTGGAAGCACTGTGTGGGCATATGCACCCCTTTTTTTCAATATGCTTTTTTGCGTCCTGCCCTGTTTTTGGAGCGCCTCATTTGTCAATAATAACGGCAATATTATTGCGGCAGGCACATTTTAGCTTCAGACTCGGAGCTCAGGACATCATATGCACAATGAAAGAGCGGAGAGTGAGCACCGTTTTGTGGGCGAAGCGCCGAGGCATTCGATTATTTGCGCTCGATTTTGTTTGCCACACATTGTTGTTTCATGTGAAACAGTGTGATTAACAGTCTTTTTGAGCGGGCACACCTTATCCGCGCGCACAAAACCGGCAAAAACAAACGACAAAACTATTTTGCAAAACGATATTCAAAGCATTGTCGCCCGTGTTGAGCGGTTTTACGCGTGGGCGGACAGACGAGTGCGATGGTGAGCCCGATGTTATGAAGCAGACGAGTGCGGCTTCGGATCACGGTTTTGTCTTCGTCGGGGCGCCGGACGACCTCAGTGGCGGTGTAGCGGGGGCGCAAAGCGTGAAAAATACAGAAAAATAGGCGAAAAACGGCAATTTGAGCCCGTAAAACGCGCTGAGCCGCGTTTTTCCGAAAACCCGACCGACCATTCATCCCAGACGGCGAAGCGGAAACAGAAAAATGAGGTCACGCTTACATCCGTGCCCACCCACCATCTTCCACCCCCCCCATCCTGATCGCGTGAGCTCCGTTTTGCGCGTCCGAAGGGGGGGGGCTCACCCGTGCCTGTTGTTTCGCGGATCCGTAGCTGCCACACACAATGCTGTGCGTTTTTCGACACCCTTCCCTGCCGGCACAAATCCCATATTAGCGGTGTCACAAGGGAATTAGTATTATCTCCCTCGGGTTTTGCGTTTTTGGAACACCTTCGACCGGTAAAGACTGCTTGCTGCGCTGTGCCGTCGCTCAGATGACCTTTTTTTGCTTTCTCATTTGCTGCTATCGTTGCCTAAGATGTGTTTATGCGAGCCCACGTTGGTGCGCATCTGAGTGCTGCCGCCATATAGAGCCAAATGGTTTCCACCAACAAAAAAGGGCGCATTTGCAAGTCTGTGAGCAAATATTATGCGTTTTGCACCAACACACAACATGACGGCAAGCGTGCTCGGTTGCGGCGCAAATTCCCCCGGTTCGACAATTTTCCATCAATATCCACGCAATTTGTTTACCGCAAAATGATGCACGCGCGCTTACGCTTCTTTTGATGCAACAACAAAAAACGCTCAAATTAGCGGCCACAAAAAAACAATGGCGGCTGGCAACCCAGCAAAACCCTCGCTTTGTCGGCAAATTGTGAATGCGCGTGCTCTTTTAACCCCCCCCGTTGCCCCACTCGACAACAAAACCACACTGTGCATCACAAAATTCACAATATGCAAAATAGCAGCGGTATAACAACAAACCGATTTGTCGCCCAACATCAAGTGGCAGCAGAAACAGCGTGGAGCGGGAACAACAATTGCAACATCGCGCAAAAAACTTTCCGCTCGACATTGCAGCAAAGCAACACACAACAAAACAACAGACAAGAGATAGTTGAAAAGCCTGTACATGGGCAGATGGCATGCCGCCGACAAATAATAGCAGAATTTTACTGTAAAAACGCGCGTTTCACGTGAAACATCTGCTAAATCAGTCTAATGTTGCTGCGCCGACGCTGTGAGGAGTTAGTAATTTTGCTCGCCAATACCCCTAATGAAGTCGCGGGTTTTCGGCAATCATCGCGCGGAATATAACAAGATATAAGGTAAAAGGCTCGGCGCTTGCGCCGAGGGGAAACCCGAAAAAACAAGAAAAAGAACGTAGAGAAGGGAGGAGTGAGCATTCTTGCGCGTCGACGTGGGATGTGTGCGCTATGTCAAAGCAGTTGGTGAGATGGAGAACGGGGTGTTTGTGGCGATGGTATTGCGCTTTTTTTGCATCGAAGAAGCGAAAGTTTTTGTTTTTTGCGCTGATGCTTTTTTTTGCGGGTGGAGCCGGTTCCAGTTCGGAAGTTTTTTTGTGCCGGGGCGACCGAAAGTCTTGGCTTTTCTTTGTGTGGAAAAGTGGAAAAGGCGCGTTAAAATTAACGAAAAATAATAAGTTTCACGTGAAACACTCGGGTGTGGCACGGAGTTTCACGTGAAACCCGAAACGGGGTAAAAATAGGCAAAAACCCACTAAATAGTGGGGTTTTTGAGGTGGTGTCGGGTTGTGAAAAGTTCAAAATCGGTGCGATTTGGTCAAATCTGAGCCTTTCTCCGTGAAAAATTTTACAGTATTTTTCTCTGCCTTCCTACCAAATTTTTCGGGGCAAAATGTTACACAAAAATGCTGTCATTTTTGCCTTGTTTCACAGATATATTATAGATTTGCACAAAAGAGCGGGAAGATTGCGCAAACAGCAGCCGGAATTGGCTGTTTTGCTTGTTTGAGGGGTGGTTTTTGGGTTGGTTGAATGCGATAGTTTTGCTTGAAATGCCGCTCGTTTGCCGGTTTTTGCCCGAGAATGTGTGGGAGGTGTTTTGATTTAGTCCGTGTTTTGCCGAGATTGTTTCGGTTTTGCGGGCTTTTTTGTGTTGTGTAGCGCCATGTGCGCTGCGTGTTCAGCTGCTGATCTTAGCTGTGGATAGCGGTTTTGTGTCGCGCGCAGTGGGGATATGATGGTTTTTTATGAAGCGTAGCGGCTGGTTACCTAGAAATGTGACAATTTTGATGTGCGGAGGACGATGATTTGGTTGTTTTTTTGCTTAACTACGGGCGGAAAGGTGTGGGGTGTGTTGCTGAACGGCTTGCCTCTCAACCCGATTGTGTTTGTGCGGCGATTGCGGACGAACTGTTTTTTGTTCCGCGCCGGAGATGTCTTGCAAGGTGCTGTTTTTTGAAACGAGAATCGGTTTATCCCGCGGAAAATCGGCAATGTGCGGCGGATCGTTTGCTTTGGCGGTGTGGCATTATAGCTATGTTGGGATGTGGTGCGCTGTGGTGTGCGGTGTCGCGGTGAGTAGTGTTGTGAAGCGTTGTAGTGTGTGGTGCTGTGGCGCGCAGTGCCGCGACGATGTGATCAGAGTCGGTTTTGTATGAATCTGGATCCGGAATATGGTGCCGTTTTGTTCTGTTTCGGGCAAGCGAAAGGATTTTTGAGCAGGAGATAGACCGGAAAGAGCTAGGGACGTAAAGGTGTCATTGACATTTCTACACAAACGAGCAGTCGGGCGGGAAATTCGCCGCGAGAGGAGATTTCGCGGCGTTTTGAGTGCCGTATGTTTGTAAAACCCCGGCGGCAGAGAGAAAGTTTGCAACAAACACGCTAAGAGGAAACCGATGATCGCCGCATAATATATATGTGTGTCGATATATTAAGGCGCGGTTCGGGATGGAGAGCAGTGAAAGCGGCGTACCGAAGACAATGCGTTTGTGGTGCGGCGCAGATGAGCTGCATGGTTACGGGGCGTTCGCGGCGTAATGTAAACCTGCGGCGTCAAATATATTAAAATATCTAAAACGATTGAAAAATAAAATAAAACAAAGCAAAGCCGGGAATGAAATGTGTCGAGTTATAAGGCGCGGAGGAGAACTTGCCGGGTGATAAGCCTTGGGATGGGGCGGGGTGAGACGCTCGGGGTGGGGCGATGTCGGAAAGATGCCCGCCCTGCCCGGAGTGTCAAGGACAGGACAAAAAGGGCTCACGCCAAAACCAAGCAATAGACGCGTGTTTAAACCTGTCCCCGAGTGTTCAAAAATTGAACAAAACAAGCCCGTCCCCAAATGTCCAAAATGAGAGGAAGGGGAGCGGAGAGAGGGAAACGGGGGAGAGGAGAGGTTGCTGTTGCAATTTTAATTATCTATGATACAATTGTAAATAAGCATTCAAGGAGGGCATCTATGATCATCAATATCGGCGATGAGCTGTTGCGGCTGCGCTCCTTGAAACTTTTAAAAAAGCTGCTTGTTGACAAGACGACCAAGAAAAACATCATGTGGGCGACGGACGCATACAGGGCATTGGGCGCCGGGTATGAGCGTAATCGTGAGATGGACGAAGATCTCATCACGGGGATGCATGCGGACGTCATAAAGACACGAGCCCGCAAGGCGATGGAGCAGCAATCGGAACGCACCAAACAGCACGCAGAGGTTTTCACGCCGCTATGGGTGGTGAAAAAGATGGTGGACCATGCCGATGAAGTGTGGTTCGGCGTGCCGGATATGTTCTTCAAAGACGGGGAGCGGACGGAAAAAGTGAAATTCCCCGCAGACGGTGAGGGGTGGCAGGCGTATGTGGACTCCCGCAGGATGGAGATCACATGCGGAGAGGCTCCCTACCTTGCGACGCGCTATGATGTCGAAACGGGCGAAGCTATCCCCGCAGATCGTCGCATCGGCATTCTGGACCGCAAATTGCGCGTGGTGACGGAGAATGCCGAAGGCGAGAGCGAGTGGCTGAAATGGGCGTACAGGGCGTTGGAAGCGACCTACGGATATGAGTTTCAGGGGGACAACCTGCTCATTGCAAGGGTGAATGTGCTGATGACATTCGCGGAGCATTTGCAAGCACGCTTTGAACGCAAACCCACCGAGCAGGAATTGAGCCATGCGGCAAACATCATCGTGTGGAATGTGTGGCAGATGGACGGGCTTTCCGGCACCATCCCGTATTGCAAGGCGGAAGAAGGGGTGCAGATCAGCCTGTTTGAGCTCCTTGACCCGGAGGAGAACGCCCGCGCTGCTGCCGAGACACAACCCCATTGCATGATCTACAATTGGCGCAGCAAACAGCCCGTGGAATATCTTTCTTTGAAAAAAGGGAGGAATGAGAGCATGAAATTCGACTACATCATCGGCAACCCGCCCTATCAGGATGAGGCGATCGGCGAAAACGTGACATACGCACCGCCGATATACCATCTCTTTATGGAAGAGGCGTACAAGATCTCCGACAAAGTGGAGCTAATTCACCCTGCAAGATTTTTGTTCAACGCAGGCTCCACCCCCAAAGATTGGAACAGGAAGATGCTCTCAGACCCTCACTTCAAAGTGCTGCACTATGAGCAGAAGAGCGCAAAGATCTTTGCCGACACCGACATAAAGGGCGGTGTGGCGATCTCCTACCGAGATGTGGGCAAAAAATTCGGCGCGATAGAAACTTTTACCGCGTTTGACGAACTGAACGGGATAATGCGCAAAGTAAACACACCCAAAGAGGATAACATAAGCAAGGTTGTCTATATTCAAAATAGATTTGATTTAAAACAATTATATGCAGAACATCCAGAAGCTATAGCTGGAATAGGAAGTGACGGCAAAGACAGCCGGTTAGAAAAAAATATCTTTATTAAACAAAAAGATATCTTTTCGGTCGATCCTCTGGAAGATGCAATCAAAGTAATAGGGATGATTGATGGTAAACGAGTGTGGCGATATATCCCATTGCGATACATTGATAAAAATCATGAAAATCTATTTAAGTATAAAGTAATAGTGCCAACGTCCAATGGTTCGGGAGCGATAGGCGAAGTATTAAGCACGCCGCTGATCGGCACGCCGCTGATCGGCTATACACGTTCATTTATAGGAATAGGCGCATTTGATAAAGAGGAAGAAGCGGAAGCCGCATTAAAATATGTCAAGACGAAGTTTGCTCGTACAATGTTAGGCATCTTAAAGATCACACAGGACAACAATCGCGAAACATGGCGGTATGTCCCGATGCAAGACTTTACGGTCGATTCCGACATCGACTGGTCTCAGTCGGTGTCCGGGATCGACCGTCAATTATATCGCAAGTACGGGTTGGACCAAAGAGAGATCGAGTTCATCGAGTCGCATGTCAAGGAGATGGAGTGATGGCGCCGGTCATTCAGTCGTTCAAGAGAGTCATCCCCATGGTGTATGCCTACAACACGCCCGGCGTCGGGTATAACGACGGTTGGACAAAGATCGGTTACACCGAGAAGCAGACCGTTGAGGATCGCATCCGTCAACAGACGCACACCGCGGGCATACGCGCGGTGCTTGCGTGGAAGGACAACGCGATGTACAAGGACGGATCCGGGCAATATTTCACGGACCACGACTTTCATGCGTACCTCGAGACGGAGGCGCACGCCGCGCGCCGTCGCGGGACGGAGTGGTTCAAGCTGGACGGGGTGACGTCGCAGAGATATTTCAACACCTTCGCGATGAGGGAGGGCATAGACTCCTCTTCGGAGCACGCTGTGTATGAGCTCCGTGCAGAGCAGGAAAGGGCGGTGGAGCAGACGGCGGCATATTTCGCGAGGGGAGGGAAAGAGTTCCTTTGGAACGCGAAGCCGCGCTTCGGCAAAACTCTTTCCGCCTATGATCTTGTGCGAAGGATGGGCGCGCAAAAGGTGCTCATCGTCACCAATCGTCCGAGCATCTCCAATTCATGGGCGGAGGATTTCCGCAAGTTCATCGGATGGCAGACGGAGCTCAGGTTCGTGTCCGACACGGACGCGCTGCAAGGCAAGCCCGGAGTCATCTCAAGAGAAGAGTATGTCTCGCTCATTTGTTCTCAGGAAGAGGGCAAGGAGAGCGGAATGGTCGCGTTCGAATCGTTGCAAGGACTCAAGGGCGCGATCTATTTCGGAGGAAAGTTCGACAAGTTGAGGTGGATCGCCGAGAGCGAGTTCGACCTGCTCATCGTGGATGAGGCACAAGAGGGCGTTGACACCTTCCGCACAGACCGCGCGTTTGACCGCATCCGACGCAAACACACGCTTTATCTCTCCGGAACGCCGTTTAAACAGTTGGCAAGTGATCAATTCGCGGAAGAGCAGATCTTCAACTGGTCGTATGCGGACGAGCAGGAGGCGAAGGAAAATTGGCAGGGCGACGGGTATAATCCGTATGAGCCGCTGCCTCGCCTTGCAATGTTCACCTATCAGCTTTCGCCCATGGTGCAGGACCGCATCGAAAAGGGACTGGATCTTTCGGATGAGGACACGGTCGACTATGCTTTCGACCTCAACGAGTTTTTCGCGACTGACGAACAGGGGCGGTTTGAGCACGAGGAGGAGATAAAGAAATTTTTGACGGCGCTTTCCACGCAGGAAAAATATCCGTTCTCCACCCCTGAGCTGCGCGACGAGCTCAGGCATACGATGTGGTTTCTCGCGCGCGTCGCGAGTGCCAAAGCGCTGGCTAAGCTCCTCAAAGAGGATCCCGTGTTTTGCGAATACGAGGTGATCGTCGCCGCGGGAGACGGCAGGGAAAAGGATGATGACGAGGTGGCGGGCAAAGCCCTCGACCGCGTACGTAAAGCCATTGCCGAGCACGATAAGACCATCACGCTCACCGTGGGGCAACTCACCGTCGGCATCACCGTCCCGGAGTGGAGCGGTGTGCTGATGCTGTGCAATCTTAAAAGCGCATCGTCATATATGCAGGCGGCATTCCGCGCGCAGAATCCGTGCATCGTCACGAGGGAAGGAAAACGACTGCGCAAAGAGACGGCATATGTGTTCGATTTCGACCCCGCGCGCACACTCATCATTTTTGACGAGTTTGCCAACAACCTTTCCAAGAGGACTGTTGACGGCAGGGGCACGGAGAACGATCACAAGGAAAACATCAGGAGGCTGCTCAACTTCTTCCCCGTCCTCGGTGAGGACGACGAGGGGAAAATGGTGGAGCTGGACGCCGCACAGGTGCTCTCCATCCCGCGCAAACTGAAGTGTAAAGAGGTGGTGCGAAGAGGATTTATGTCCAATTTCCTCTTCGCCAACATCACCAATATCTTCGGCGCGCCCCGATTTGTGCTGGATGTCATCGGAAAGATCGATCCCGCGCAGGAAGAGCGGTTGAAGAAGGCGGAAGAGCCGGATCTTGGCGCCATCACCGATGTCACCGTCGACGAAAAAGGAAATGCCGTTGTTCCTAATGAGATTGTCATAGGAAAGACACAGGAGTTGTTCGGCGACAAGATATTCGAGACCGTTCCCGTAGGAGTGGAGAAAACGTTGTCCGAGATCGGGACGAGCCGCGACATTGACGCCGTGGAGAGACAGTTGAAAGAGCTCAAAAAAGCCGCCGTGGGCGAGATCAATTCTTCCGTCGTCGCGCCCGCCGCGGAAGAGTACGGCATCACGAAAGGCGCACAAAAAAGGTTGGAGCGCAGTGTGGAGCAGGATGTCGGAGTCAAGCTCGAAAAACTCAGTGACGACTATCAGAGGCAGGCACGCATCGCGGAGGCGGATCTTGAGCGCAAGCGCCGTGAAGCGGAGACGGAAGAGGAACTTGCGAAGGCGGAGAAAGACTATCACGACACCGTCGGAGATGCGCTGGCTGCACTTGCCGAGGCGGTGAAAAATACGGTCAAAGAAGCCATAGAAAACAAACCGCAGGATATCATCAGAGATCTTGAGGAGAAAAAAGCAGAGGATGCAAAGCACAAGGGTGAAGAAGAGGTCCGCAAGCACTTGCGCGGGTTTGCTCGCACGATCCCGAGCTTTATCATGGCGTATGGCACGGAAAACCTTCGGTTGAGCAATTTTGAGGAAAATATCGAAGATGACGTCTTCCGCGAAGTCACCAACCTTACCAAAGAAGAATTCCGCTTTCTACGTGACGGCGCGGACAAGTTCAACCCCGAGACCGGTGAGACAGAGCATTTCGACGGGCATCTGTTCGACGAGGTCGTATTCAACGATTCCATCGCCGAATTTATGAAAAAGCGGCAGGAACTTGCGGACTACTTTGACGAGTCGCATGATGAGGATATCTTCGATTACATCCCGCCGCAAAGGAACAACCAGATCTATACGCCGCGTTGGGTGGTGAAAAAGATGGTGGACCTTCTCGAGGAAAATAACCCGGGGTGCTTTGACGATCCTGCGGCGACATTTGCGGACCTTTATATGAAATCCGGGTTGTATATCACCGAGATCGTCAAGAGGCTTTACCGCAGCGAGAAGATCAAGGAGGCATTCCCCGATGACAAGACGCGCATAAGGCATATTTTGCGCGAGCAGGTCTTCGGGATGGCGCCCACCCGCATAATTTATCTCATCGCGACCAATTACATCTTTGGGTTCGATCCGGAGCTCAAGTGTGAAACGAAAAACTTTGTGCAAGCCGATGCCGCCGATGCCGCAAAGAGGGGCACATTGAAACGGCTTGTGGACGAAAGTTTCGGGAAATGACAAAAAAAGAAACGCCCTGCACAATCGGGGCGTTTCTTTTTTGATAGGAGCAGAACGCCGGCGGCGGAAATTATTTATTGCGCGGGCGGGGAATGTGTGGTAGACTGTTTTAGAGGTGGTATTATGAGAATCGCAATCGTCAGAAACGGGAAAGAGCTTGCAGCGCGCGCTTTTTTGGAGATCAAAAAAGTGCTGGATGAAAAATCCGACGCCGTGATTGGGTTCGCAACGGGCGCAACGCCCCTGCCGCTTTACGAAAAAATGGCGGACGATCACAAGAAAAACGGCACAAGTTATAAAAACGTGCGCGCGTTCAATTTGGATGAGTATGTCGGTCTGGACAAGAACGACAAGGCGAGTTTTGCGCGGTTCATGCGCGACAATCTCTTCTCTAAGATAGACATCGACCCCGCCAACACGGACATCCCTAACGGCATGGCGGAGGATCTTTCCGCGGAATGCGAGCGGTATTCCGCGATGGTGAAAGAGCATCCCGCGGACATCCAGATCCTCGGCATCGGCGAGAACGGGCACATCGCGTTCAACGAGCCATACACCAAGCCCGAGGAGCCCACGCACATCGCGCTGCTCACGGCAAGCACACGCGCGGCGAACGCGGGCGCGTTCAAGGATCCGTCCCTCGTGCCGCAATATGCGCTGACGATGGGCATCGGCGAGATCCTGACCGCGAAGCGCATCCTGCTGCTCGCGACGGGGGAGAGAAAGGCGCAGGCGGTCTATGACATGATCATGGGGCGCGACGATACGTCCTGTCCCGCGGCGGCGCTGAGGAAGCACCCGGACGTCACTGTGGTGCTGGACAAGGCGGCGGCGAGCAAACTCACGTTCGACGAATGGGAGAAAGCGGCGGCGGAAAGAGAACAGGCTGCGGCAGACGCCGCGGCGGAAGAGCAGCTTGCAGAGGCGACAGCCGATGACGCCGCACCCGAGGAGAATGTGACCGAGGAAGCCGCGCCCGAGGAGCCGGAAGAGGTCGCAACCGCGTCCGAAGAAGCCGCTGCCGACGGCGAAGAGACCCCGGCAGAAGAGGAGTCTGCGGAAGCTCAGGCAGAAGAGGAGTCAGCGGAAGATGTTGCGGAAGAGTCTCGGACGGAAGAGCCGGCAGAGGAGGGCGAGATGGCGGAGGAACAGGCAGCCGACGCCGTTGCCGAAGAAGAAAAGCCTGCTGCGGAATAAAGCCGCAGGGCGCCGGATCAAAGAAAAGCACGAACAATGCCGCGGCAAGATTCCGCGGCATTGTTATGTCTTTGAGATGTTGGTTTTGCCGGAAAGCGCAGGAAAACGGCAAATTACGGGTTTAATGCGGTCGGATCGCCGATGTAAACCTTGTGTTTCGGTGTTGTCACTCTGATCTGCGCGGTGTTTTCGAACACGCGGCGGTCTCCGTCCACATCGAATACGGCGGGGGAGAGAAGGGTGATGTCCAGGTCTTTGACGGCGCGGAAGATCATGTTTTTGCCGTTGTATTCTTTGCCGAAACCGAGGAAAAACGCGCGGAACAGGGGGAAGAATATGCGGGCACGGTTGATGAGATTATCCTTTCCCGGACTTTTTATCAGCAGCAGATGGACCTTGCCGTCGTCGGGCGCGTAGAGGCGGTTGAATCGGAACCCGAAACATCGTGCGGAATCTATCGCCATGATCAGCGTATATGTGCCATCAAAAAGGCTGCCGTCCGCCGAGACGCGGGCGGGGATGTTCCACACCCGGTATTCTTTGATCACCCGCAAAAGGTAGGCGAGCACGCCGATCTTTTGTTTTTCGGCGGCGGGGACTATATAGCCGAGCGGGGTGAAGGATCCCGCCGCGGCGACATATCCGAAGTAGCTCCCCCCTGCGGAGGCGTACTCGCAGAGGCGGATGAATTCTCTGCTACCCCGTTTCGTGCCCTTGGCTTTCGCGCACTCGTTGAAGGTGCCGAATCCGTAATAGATCAGGTCCGCACCCGCCTCGGCGCAGCGGTTGAGGGCGCGGTTGAAGGTGCCGTCTCCGCCGCACGCCACGACGAGAGAAAAGCCGTCCGCGCTCCAATCGTCCTCGGGGGAGAGGATCTCTTTCAGGGTGACGGAATAAGCCGCGCCGAATTTGGCAAGCAGCTTTTCCTTGTCGATCTTTGCGGCGCGCCCGCTCATTTTATTGATGACGACGAGACAGTTTTTCATGACACCTGCATCCACTATAATGCAACCGCGGAGGAAATTCAACTCAAAATGAATCCGCCTCTCCGCATATTATTATGCGCGGATATCGCGATTCCGTGCGGGGAGAAGCGCTGTTTTTGCCCGATATATGCCGCGTCGGGGCCGATTTTCGGCTCAGGCATTGCAAAATGACGGCGGACTGTATAATATATAAATGAAGACACGCAAGGAGGGGGCAGATGCAGAAGATCTTGAAAGCGGTCATTCCCGCTGCCGGGCACGGCACACGGTTCCTGCCCGTTACAAAGGCGATGCCGAAAGAGATGCTCGCCGTCATCGACGCGCCCGCCATACAATATGTCGCAAAAGAGGCGGCGGACAGCGGCGCGGAAGAGATCATCATCGTGATCAACCGCTCCAAGGAGCTCATCCGCCGCTATTTTGAGCCGGACAGCGCGGCGTGTCCTGCGGAAAGAGAGCTTGCCGAGCTCATCTCGCGCGTAAAATTCCGCTTTATTTATCAGGAAGAGGCGACGGGCACAGCAAACGCCGTTCTGCTGGCAAGAGAGTTCACCGGAGACGAGCCTTTCGCCGTGATGTACGGCGACGACGTGATCGTCAACGACAACGGAGACCCTTGCATGAAGCAGCTCGCCGATGTGTATGCGCGCACGGGGAAGAGCGTCATCGGCGTGCAGGAGCGCCCTCGCGAGGAAGCGGCGAAATACGCCGTCGTGAAAAGGGGAAGGACGGACGGCAGATTGACGGAAGTCCTCGATCTCATCGAAAAGCCCTCTCCCGACGATATGCCGTCCACGCTGAGCAGCCTCGGCAGGTATGTGCTCACCCCCGCGATCTACGACGCGATAGAGCGCGCACCCGAGTTCCGCGGCGAGAAGTATCTCACTCACGCGATCGCAATGCTCGCCAAAGAAGAGGGGGTCAACGCCTATGAGTTCGAGGGGACGCGCTATGACCTCGGAGACAAATTCGGATTTCTGCAAGCCAACATCGAAATGGGCAGACGCCGTTTCGGAGCAAAGCTGGACGACTATCTGAAAAAGCTGCTTTCGGAGTGACGGCGGACAAAATCCGAGGATAAAACGTTAAAAACAGCCGATAAACGGCTGTTTTTGTGTTATATGCCGGACCGGAATAATACGAACCTGCCTCAGAACAATTCTTTTCGGCGCTTTTCCGCGGCTGAGGCTTGCGGGTAAGTATACTATTGCCTGCGCCATGTCGCCGCAAGGCAAAGTTCGCGACACCTTGCATATATGCAAGGTGCCCGCGTCAAAGCCTGCGGCTCCTTTTCCCCACAAATCGTGCTCGCTTTAACCCCACCGGAAAATATTTCGGCGAGGATCCCGCGCTGCGCCGCTTTGCGGGGACCCCAAAGCAAAATCATCCGAAAATCTCTTGCTCTGAGGTGCACGCAGTTCGACGGCGTCGAACCAGATCCGTATTATTCCGGTCCGGCATGGCAAAATCAAACTATTGATGCCCGGTGTGTCGGGTCCTGTGCGTGTCGGTCCCGTACGGCGTCGCGCGCGGAGAAAGGGTGGAGCAGGGAAGGGGAGGTCAGAGCGCGAATGAGGTGCGGATGAACATCTCTATGCTTCTTGCGGCGAACGAGGCGAGGAAAGGATCGCTGCACTCCGCCGTTATGCGGATCTTCGGTTCCGTGCCGCTCGGTCTGACGATGACGCGCCCGTCCTTCCCCGTCATTGAGGAGACGGCGTTCACATAACCGATCAGGCGCGGATCCGCGCAGATAGCCTCTTTATGCTCCGTGATTATTTCCGCACTCGCTTGCGGGAACATCGGAAAATCGCAGAGCGCGGAGAGGGGCAGCCCGCTTTCTTTGATCATGGCGGCGGCGGAAGCGCCCGCAAACACGCCGTCCCCCGTCGGCAGGAAATCGCCGATTATGATGTGTCCCGAAGGTTCGGCGCCGAGAGCGTATCCGTTTTCGCACATGCAGCGCGTGACGTTATGGTCGCCCACATCCGTCCGCACCAGCGCGACTCCGACACCGGCGAGCGCCTTTTCCGTCCCGAGGTTGGTGAGCACGGTGCCGACCGCCGCGGAGCAGGGAAGACGGTTTTTGCGCAGTCTGTCGCGTGCCAGCGCAAAGAGGAGACGGTCGCCGTTCGCGATGTCCCCCTTTTCGTCGCAGGCGATCACTCTGTCCGCGTCTCCGTCAAAGGAGAGCCCGATGTCTGCGCTCGCCCGCATCGTCTCTTCCGCTACGGTCTCGGGGTGCAGGGCGCCGCAGCCGTCGTTTATGCGCGTGCCGTCCGGCGAGGAATTTACGGCGACAACCTTTGCTCCGAGGGCTTCGAACAGCCGAGGGGCGATGCCAAAAGCCGCGCCGCATGCGCAGTCCAGCACGATCTTCAGCCCGTCAAGCGATCCTATCCGTTCGATCACGGCGGAAAGATAGATCTCCGCAAGGGCGTGGGAAGGGGAGACGGCGCCTCTCTCCACGGCGTAGGACATCGTCCCCCTCGCGATGTGCTCTTCTATGGCGAGTTCCCGTTCACGCGGGAGTTTTTTGCCCTCGCTCTCGAAAACTTTTATGCCGTTGTAGCGGGCGGGATTGTGAGACGCGGAGATCATCACCCCTGCGCTTGCGCCCGTCTCTCTCGTGATATACGCGACGCACGGCGTGGTCACGATGCCGAGGTCGGCGACTTGCGCCCCCGCGGCCGCCGCTCCCTCTGCGAGCGAACGCGCAAGGTTGCCACCGCTCGTGCGGGTGTCCCGCCCGATGACGATCGTTCCGCTCTCTGCCGCAGCGCCCAGACTGTTGCCCACCAGCATCGCAATGCCGTCCGTCAGCCCCTCTCCGTACACCCCTCTGATGCCGTCTGTGCCGAACATTGCTCCCGAAGATCCGCTCTTTGACATACGGCAGTATATTCCGCGGCGGGATGAGGGGTGAATGCGCTCCGCCGAAAAGCCGAGCTTGCACGGGAAGGGGTAAAATGATAAAAAAGCCCCGCAGGACGGCGCTTATGTGCGTCCCGCGGGGCTTGCTGTCGCTTGCGCCCGTCAGTCGATGACGATGGATTTCTTAGGCGCGGGCTTCTCCTCTTCCTTCTTGGGCAGAGTGACGGTCAGCACGCCCTTGTCGTACTTGGCTTTGATGCTGTCCTCGTCGGCGTCGCCGATGTAGTAGCTGCGCTGGCAGGAGACGGAGCGCTCTTTGCGGACGTAACGGTGCTCTTTTTTGTCCTCTTCTTCCTTCTCTCTCTTTTCGGCGCGGATGGTGAGATAGCCGTTCTCGACATCCATAGAGATCTCGTTCTTCTCGAACCCGGGCATCTCGACGTCCAGGATGTAGGCGTCCTTGGTCTCACGGATGTCCGTCTTCATCGCGTCCAGCTTCTCGTCGTAAAAGAGGGGACGGAAGAGGTCGTTGAATGCGCTGTCGATGAAATCGAAGGGACTGTTGCTTCTGTTATAGTTGGTCAGATAGTTCTTCATAACATTACACTCCTTTATAACTTGCGGGAGCCGCGCTTCCGGCATCTGGCACTCTCGCCGTTTGTCTGTTAGCACTCTCTCGCCTTGACTGCTAATATTGTAACACGTCCGCGCGGCTTGTCAATAGGTTTTGCAAAAAAATTAAAAAAATTTTTCGTTATACCATGAGTTGAAAGACGGGAAAAGGTGTTCGTCGTGTTCAAGCACGCTCCGAATAAGCTGTTCGTCTCGGGGGTGAGTTAGAATTCCCCCTCCAACCCGGGGACCCCACAAAATGCATGCATTTTGCGGGGAGCCCCATTCGGGCTTTCCTCCCCCGTGCTTGAAACGGACTTCCGCCCTCTGACATGGGAGTAAGATCAAGCCCCCTCCTGCGGGTTCCCCCAAAAACCATTCCCCCCGGTGGGGCCCCACGGTTTTAGGGGGCACCTTCGGCGCTCGGGCATGAGGGCGTCCGAGGACGGCGCCTCCACGGCGCCGCCATGTTATGCCGCTTGCAATGCGCCCGCGAAGCGATCAGATGGCGCATTGCCGGCGCACTGCCGTCCAGCCCTCGGCACTCACACGGTCGCCGCGGCGCTCAAGAGGGCTCCGCCCTGTGAGCGCTTGGTGAGCGGCTCCACTCCGAATTAGCGAGCGTCGTGCTCATGGACATCCGCTCCTGTTTTAATAAAATGCGCCGAGTGTTGCGGGCGCAGCCGCAATGCTCGGCGCAATATTATAAAACAAGGGGTGCGGGGATGACATCCCCGCCGGGGTGCAGGGGAAGAGCCCCTGTCGGGGTCAAGGGGCGGAGCCCCTGTAAATCACAAATCCAACAAATCGGAAAATGCGACGGGTATGCCGTCGACGAGTGCGGCGATGGAGAGGGAAGCGCCTTCGGGGACGGGGAGATCGGTGTCCGCGAGGGCGATCGACGATGCGGAAGTTTCGGCGACTTTGACGCCGTTAGCGAGCACGGCGAAAACGCATCCGTCGGGGAGAGCGGTCGCCGTCCATGAGAGAATACCGTTTTCGAGAACGGGCGTGCTTATGCGGGGAGGAGCGACGGCGAGATCGCAGGAGAAGGAACCGGATTCCGCGCTCAGCATATTTTCCGCCGATACCGTGACGGTGATCGAAAACCGCCCGCCGAGGAGCGCCGCCAATCCGTCGGCACAGAACACTATTTCAAAACATTCTTCGGTTTCCGTCACATCAAAGTTGACCGTCGTCTCTCCGAAATCGAGGATCCCGTCATCGAGGGCTGCTTTTGCGGAAAGAATATGCCCGTCTTTTTCGACGGAGACGGAGATCTCTTCTGTGTGCGGGTCGGCGTCAAAACCGATGACTCGGCTGCCGTCCGCCGCATATGCGGCAAAGAACTCTGCCGGCGCCGTCAGGGGATCGGGCTCCGGCGGATCGGGTTCATCGGGCTCTTCCGGCAGGTCCGGGATGTCGGGGACATCGGGGTCATCCGGTCCGTCCGGGTCGGAAGGATCGTCCTCGGACGGCGGCGATGCGACGGTCGCCTGCACATTGTAGTCGTTGGCGTCGCCCGTGACGGTGTATGATGCTGGCGAGAAAGTATAGCCCTCCAGCTTGAAGGAAACGGAAGAATACTTTTCCAGTCCCGTTGCCGAATAGACTCCGTTTGCGTCCGTGGTCGCGACGATCTCTCCGCCCGACCAAACGGCAACGCCTTCGAGAGGTTCGTCGTCTGAAAGCACGATGCCGGAGACGGAATAGCCGCTCTCAACGGAAGAGGGCATATCCTCGCTGCAAGCGGAAAGGAGCAGAAGAGAGGCGGCGATGATGAAGACGACGAGGAGTATCTTTTTCATTTCAATCCCCTCCGCCCGCGATCTCGAAGGCATATGTGAAAGGCGCACTTTCTTTGCCTGCGGAGACCGATCTTATCGTAAGAACGAAGCTGCCGCCCTCTTTCACGATCTCGGTAATGTCAACGGCGTTTGATGTGCAAGTGTCGGAAACAAGAGTTTTATCTTCAGAAATGACGGAATAAACGTAGTATTCGGGCGCACCGTCACTCGGGATCGTCCATGTGACGATCGTTCTGCCGTCGGTCTCCGCGACGGTCGCTCCGTAGGGAGGAAGGGGCGGTGCGGAGTGCGAAAACGTCAGCAGCGCGGGCTCCGACGTCAGGTTGAACTCATCGCCTTCCGCCGTGACCGACACGGAGTATTCGCCCGTGGCGACGATCAGTCCGCCAAGCTCTGCGTGGGTCTCGGTGAAGATGTCCAGCGGCACGCCGTTCACGGTCACGGAATAGCCTGTGGCTCCGGGCACGTTTGCCCAGGAGAGGACTCCGTCCGAGAAAGTCGGCGACGGAGGGGTGAGCCGTATCGTGTGGGTGAATGTCGTCGAGGCGGACGCCACCGTCTCCGTGTCCGCATATGCCGTCACGGTGACGGTGTATTTCCCGCCTTTTTGTATGTATTCGGCAACGGGGAAGAAGGTCTCTGTCGTTGAGGTGCGGAACAGCTCTCCTCCGTTTTCTTCCGTGATCGCGACTGTGTAGGAAGTTGCGCCGTTTGCCGCCGCCCACACCGCGGTCCCGTCCTCGATCGCAACGGAAAAGCTTTCCGCAAAAGCGGCGGAAGGGAAGAGCGGGATCGCAGCGCACGCCGTCAGCACAAGCAGCAGCGCGCATATCGCGGCAAAACGGAACTTCGCTTTCATATCTACAAAATAAGACAAAATCCGACAAAAGTCAATGCCGGGGGTATTTGTCTGCGGCACGGAGCTCTCGCGCCGTCTTTCGGCGGCGCGTACGGGAGCAGCCGCGGCGGAGCGCGGTGTGGATAAAAACGCTTGCCATACGCGCGTGCGTGTGATATAATATTTTAGAATATTCATTAAATATGTTTATTACAACAATGATTACTCACCGAAAGGAGGAAGCATGGAAGAAGTCAAACACAGCTATAATGCGACCGACATCCAGGTGCTCGAAGGGCTCGATCCCGTCAGAAAGCGCCCCGGCATGTACATCGGTTCGACGGACACGAGAGGTCTGCATCATCTCGTGACGGAAGTCGTTGACAACTCCATCGACGAGGCGCTTGCGGGCTATTGCACACACATCACCGTCGAGATCCTGTCCGACGGCGCGGTGCGCGTCACGGACAACGGGCGCGGCATCCCCGTAGGCATCATAGAAAAAGAGGGCAAATCGGCAGTCGAAGTCGTGCTCACCAAGCTGCACGCGGGCGGCAAATTCGGCAGCGGCGGCTATAAGATCTCGGGCGGTCTGCACGGCGTGGGCGTGTCCTGCGTCAACGCGCTTTCGGAGTGGCTGGTCGCGGAGGTCAGGCAGGGCGGCAAGCTCTACCGCATCCGTTTCAACCGCGGCGTGGCGGAGCGTCCGCTCGCGGTGGTCGGAGAGGCGGAGGACACCGGCACCACCATCACGTTCTATCCCGACAGCGACATCTTCGAGACGCTGGACTTCAACTACGACACGATGAAGGCGAGGCTGAGAGAGCTTGCCTATCTCAACAAGGGTCTCACCATCGAGATCTCGGACGAGCGCGTTCAGCCCGCAAGACACGAGGTCTTCTGCTATGAGGGCGGCATCGTCTCCTTTGTGGAGAGTCTCAACCGCAACAAGGAGACCATCTTCGAGAGCGTGGTCTATTTCGACGCGCACTACGTGGACAGCGAGATCGAGGTGGCGATGCAGTACAACGATTCCTACACCGACACCATCCTCGCATTTGCCAACAACATCAACACCGAGGAGGGCGGCACTCACCTCGACGGTTTCAAAGCCGCCATCACCAAGGTCATCAACGACTACGGCAGAAAGGCGGGCATCCTGAAAGAGGCGGACAAGCTCTCCGGCGAGGATGTCAGAGAGGGGCTGACCGCCGTCATCTCCGTCAAACTCGCGGAGCCTCAGTTCGAGGGTCAGACCAAGACCAAACTCGGCAACAGCAGCATGAGAGCGGCTGTCGCAAAGAGCGTGACGGAAGGGCTGGGGACTTATCTTGAAGAGCATCCCCGCGAAGCGAAGGAGCTCGTCTTGAAGACCATCACCGCGCAGCGCGCCCGCGAGGCGGCGAGGGCGGCGAGGGAGACCGCGCGCCGCAAGTCCGCGCTCGAGAGCACCACGCTCCCCGGCAAACTTGCGGACTGCACGGACAAGGACCCCAAGGTGTGCGAGATCTATCTCGTCGAGGGCGACTCCGCAGGCGGCTCCGCCAAGCAGGGCAGAGACCGCAGGTTCCAAGCCATCCTGCCGCTCAGGGGAAAGATCATCAACGTCGAGAAGGCGAGGCTGCACAAGGTGCTGGAAAACGAGGAGATCAAAGCTATGATCACCGCCTTCGGCTGCGGCATCAACGCGGACTATGACGAGAGCAAGCTGCGCTACGATCGCATCATCTGCATGACGGACGCGGACGTCGACGGCTCTCACATCCGCATCCTCATGCTCACCTTCTTCTTCCGCTTCATGCGCCCGCTCATCGAAAACGGGCACGTCTACATCGCGCAGCCCCCGCTTTACAAGCTCGCGAGAGGCAAGCAGGAGTGGTATTTCTACGACGACGACGCGCTGAACGCCTTCTATGAGGAGAACGGCAGGAAGGGCTACGACCTGCAGCGTTACAAGGGGCTCGGCGAGATGAACCCGGAACAGCTCTGGGAGACCACGATGGATCCCAAGAGCCGCACTCTTCTGCGCGTGACGATGGAAGACGCCATCTCCGCGGACGAAATGTTCTCCGTCCTCATGGGAGAGCAGCCCGAACTCAGGCGCGCCTTCATCGAAGAGAACGCCAAACTCGTCGAAGACCTCGACGTTTGATGAGGAGGATGTATGAGCAAGGACACATTGAAAGATAAAGACAAGGAATATCTCGAGCATCTGGGTGACAGCAAGGTCCTCAACGTCGAGGTGGAGAACGAGCTGAAAAAGTCCTTCATCGCCTATGCGATGGCGGTCAACGTCTCCCGTGCCATCCCGGACGTCAGAGACGGTCTGAAACCCGTGCACAGGCGCATCCTCTATGCGATGAACGAGCTCAACCTCACCCCCGACAAGCCCTACCGCAAGAGCGCGATGGTGGTCGGCGAGGTGCTGGGCAAATACCATCCCCACGGCGACAGCTCCGTCTATGACGCGATGGTCCGTCTCGCGCAGGACTTCTCCATCCGCTGTCCTCTCGTGGATGGCCACGGCAACTTCGGTTCCGTGGACGGAGACCCTCCCGCGGCTTACCGTTACACCGAGGCGAGGCTTTCGAAGATCGCCCTCGAGATGATCCGCGACATCGACAAGCGCACGGTGGATTTCTATCCCAACTTTGACGACACGCGCGAGCAGCCCGTGGTGCTGCCTTCCCGCTTCCCGAATCTGCTCGTCAACGGTTCGGACGGTATCGCGGTGGGCATGGCGACGTCCATCCCCCCGCACAACCTCGGCGAGGTCATCGACGCCGTGGTCGCGCTCATGCGCAATCCGGAGCTTACGGTGGACGACCTCATGGAATACATCCCCGCGCCCGACTATCCTACGGCGGGTCTCGTCCTCGGCAGAGCGGCGATCCGTCAGGCGTACCGCACCGGCAAAGGGGCGGCGGTCATCCGTTCCCGCACAGAGATAGAGGAGCTTCCCGGCGGAAAAAGCCGCATCATCATCACCGAGCTTCCCTATCAGGTCAACAAGGCGAAACTCATCGAGAACATCGCCGACCAGGTCAAGGACAAGCGCATCGAGGGCATCTCCGACATCAGCGAGGAGACCGACCGCACCGGCATGCGCATCGTCATCGACATCAAGAAGGATCACAATCCCCAGGTGGTGCTCAACACCCTCTTCAAGCAGACCAGCCTGCAGGTGAACAACTCCATCATCCTGCTCGCGCTCGTGGACGGCACCCCGCGCATCCTCAACCTCAAACAGATCCTCGAATATTACATCGCGCACCAGGAGGATGTCATCGTCCGCCGCACCAGGTTCGACCTCGAGAAGGCGGAGGAGAGAGAGCATATCCTGAACGGTCTCGTCATCGCCCTCGCCAACATCGACGAAGTGGTCGAGCTCCTCAAAAAGAGCGCGGACCGTCAGGACGCCATAGACAAATTGACGGAGCGTTTCCTGCTCAGCGAGAAACAGGCCGTCGCCATCCTCGAGATGCGCTTGCAGCGCCTCACAGGGCTCGAGGTGGAGAAACTCAACGAAGAGCTCGCCGAAAAACGCGCCGAGATCGAAGAGTACAAGCGCATCCTCGCCTCCGAGGACGCCGTCAAGGAGCTCATCATCAAGGAGATCACCGAGATCAAGGAGCGCTACGCCACTCCGCGCCGCTCCGAGCTCAGCTACGACTATTCCGAGATCAACATCGCCGACCTCATCGACAAGGAGGACATCGTCGTCTCAATGACCCACGGCGGCTATATCAAGCGCCTGCCCGTGTCCGAATACCGCTCGCAGAGAAGGGGAGGCATGGGCGTCACCGCGCATAAGGCGAAGGACGACGACTTTGTCGAGCACATCTTCGTCAGCAATACCCACCAGGATATGCTCTTCTTCACCAACCTCGGCAAGGCGTACACCATGATGGGCTACGAGATCCCGGAGGCGAGCAAGACCTCCCGCGGCCGCGCGCTCGTCAATCTGCTGCAGCTCTCTCCCGGCGAGAAGGTACAGACGGTGCTCCCCCTCCCCGAGGAGAGAGAAGGCAAGTACCTCATGCTCGCCACCAAGCGCGGGCTCATCAAGAAGACCCCGCTCGACGAGTTCGCGTCCATCAAGCGCAACGGCAAGATCGCCATCAAGTTCATGGAAGAGGACGAGCTCATCGAGGCGGTGCTGACCTCCGGTGACGATCAGCTCATCATGGCGTCCAGCGAGGGCTATTGCATCCGCTTCAACGAAAAGGACGTCCGTCCCACGGGCAGAACGGCAATGGGCGTCAAGAGCATGCGCATCCCCGAAGGCGCGCATATGGTGGACCTCGCCGTCGTCACAGAGGGCTGCGAGATCCTCACCATCACCACCCACGGCTACGGCAAGCGCAGCAGCGTTGACGATTACCCCTTGCAGGGCAGAGCGGGCAAAGGCGTCAAAGCCGGCGTGTTCAACGAGAAGACGGGCGACCTTGCGGGTCTCAAAGTCATCCCCGCGGATATGGACGTCATGATGATCACGGACGGCGGCATCATCATCCGCGTCCAGGCGGACGAGATCTCCAAGATCGGACGCGCCACCCAGGGCGTGCGCATCATGAAGCTGAAAGGCGAAGAGACCAAGGTGGTCGGCATTGCGCTCACTCCCCACGAGGACGAGGAGCCCGAGAGCGAAACCGCGGAAGGCGAAACGAATGCGGCGGAGACCGCAGCCGCCGAAGGCGCGGAAGCCCCTGAGACCGCATCCCCCGCAGACGGTGAAACCGCTCCCGCGGAAGCCGCTCCCGAAGCGGAGGAATAAATCCCGCACAGGCAAAGCAAACCCACGCAACACAAACTTAACACCGCACAAAACGCACGATAAACCGTGCGTTTTGTGATTTTTGATGCTTTATCCGAAGGGGCGGTAAATCGTCCCTCACGAATGAAGCATAAGCCTGTGTATAACTCCGGGGCAACGGGGACGGGGCAAAAATGTTCAATGGCGGGCGTATCCTACCAGCCATTGAACATTTATACGCCCAAACCCCATCAGAGATGGGTCCCCCGATGATACCCCACATGAAAAATCTAAGATTTTTCCTGCGGGGACCCCAATTTGCCCCGTCCCCTTTTGTCCCAATGCGTTCCTGTTTCGGGTGTCTTAACGGACAGCCTGATAAAGCGTCCATGAGTACGCCGAACACTCTTTCGAAGACGGAATAACGAAAACTCCGAGCGTGACGTCGCTTGATACGACGCTCACTTATTCGGAGTGGAGCCGCTCACCAACGCGCACTTATACAAAACGTCTTTGAGCACGATGGCTCTCTTTCGGAGACGGTCTCACGCGCCGCTCAGCCAAACTTGCACCGTGGGCGAA
>CASDRL010000051.1 GCA_949283145.1 uncultured Clostridia bacterium
AGTGTTGCGGCTTTGCCCGCAACACTCGGCGCACTTTTATTATAAAAAGTATGGGGGTGTGGGGGTATAATACCCCCACAGGGAGCGCGAGGGTGTAACACCCTCGCAAGGGGGTGTGGGGGGATCCCCCACATCACTCCTCGTGAGCATCGCTTTTCACGATTTTAACCGCTTCGTTCACGGCTTCCGCGACCGCCTCCTCTTCTATCTCGGCGGCGGTCTCTTCAATAGGTCGCTTTTCGGGGTGCGCGTCGTAATACTGCGCGGTCTCGATGGCGACGACCTTTTCATAGGACATACCGGAGGCTATGGCTTCCAGTCTGCGCAGTTCGTCGCGTTCGCGGAGTTTCTTCTTCTCGCGGAGCATCTGCCAAATGGCGAATATGAGGCAGACGGCGATGCCGACAAAGAGATAGGCAGAGCCGGGGTCCATGTCCACCACGCCGAGCACGATGGAGACGATGACCACGATGATGATGGGCCCGATGGCGAGCTTGGGGTTCTTGACGATATACTTGCCGCCGAGGGAGCCGAACAGCGCATACACAACGCACCCGAAGGCGGGGGTGAGGTATTTCGCGTCGTCGATCATCTGCGTGAGGTTGGGGATGACGGCGAGACACAGCACGATGATGCCGATGATGAGGATGGTGACGAGGGAACTCGTCGCGACGGCGATGGTGGCGACGATCTCGTCCTCTTCGGTGCCTCTCTTGGTGCCCGCGATCTCCTGCGCCTTGACGACGCACGGGATCTTGAGGTTGGAGAGGTTGCCGGTGAGGAAGGAGAGATACATCCCGTTGATGCCGACCATGGGGGAATAGACGATGGGTTCCGCAATGCCGGAGAGCGCCATCAGGATGAAGGGCGATATGACTGCGGCGGAGCCGAACACCTCCCACATGGGTTCCACGTCATAATAGAGGGAGAGCCAGAGCGGGATGGTGCAGATGAGCAGCATACCGCCGATGAGCCAAAGCCTGCCGATGAGATGCATACGCGCGTTCTGATCCGCTATGGTCTTCAATTTTTTCATATCGCACCTCCTCACATCACGGCGGCAATGATATTTGCCGCAGCCGCGACCTCGTCGGGATCGGGCTTCAGGGGCCAGCCGTTCTCATAGGAGAAGTAGCTGATGACCGCAACGACCGCCATAGCGATGAGCATACTGAGCGGCGTGGAGAAGCTGTCCAGCCACTTCTGCCCCGCCTTTTCGATGAGCAGGTCGAAGATGTACATGCACACTGCGGCGATGATGATGGCGATGAAGTTGTAGTAGTTGTCCAGATACCCGGTGCCCGACGCGATGGACGTGATGCTCATCGCGAGGTAGCCCAGGATCATGCCGATGAAAACCACCTTGAAGAGCATATCGCCGATGTTGATGCCGCTGCCCGGCACACCGCCGCCGCCCGTCTTTGCGGAGAGCATCTGCACCTTGGGCTGGAACTTCTTGTAGAACACGATGACCACCAGCGGACCCGTGACGATGGGGATGGTCATGACCGTTGCGATGGTGACGAAATCCTGATAGGTGATGTCGCTGTTGATGAAGTCGCTCAACGTGCCGTTAATGATCGCACTCGCCGCGCCGTCCGCCATCATGCTCTCATATTGCAGCGAGCCTATGACGGAAAGGCGTATCGCAGGAAGCGCGATACCGATGGCGCCGATAAGCGTCACCACGCCGATGCCTATGCCGATGGCAGGCAGAATGGAGAAAGTCACGGATGTGCTGATGACTTTCTTGATCTTGCCCATGTCCATCTTGAGCTCCTTGGCGCGGCGGACGGAGCGGACTATGTAATAGAGCGACATAGCCACGACGAAAGCCACCACCGCGCCGTACAGCCCATAGATGAGCGGGCTGTCCGGGTTGAACGTGAACGCCGAAAGTGTAGAGATCATTTTCCTCTCCTTGATGCGCAAAATGCGCCGTATGAATGCCCTCGCGGGCGTGCCCTCCCGCCCGTACGCGCGGAAGAAAACTGATCACATAACTAAATGATAAACTATCTTATCCATTTTTTCAAGTGCCAATTTAATCCGCATTTAATCTTTCATCCCGCGTCCGAGCTATGCCGGACCGGACCGCACGCTCAAGCTGTTCGTTAAACCGTCTCCGAAAGATTTTTCGTCGTATTCAAGCACGCCTTATCAAGCTGTCCGTCGCAAGTGTGTCCCCACACCCGCCCTATGAGGAACGCATTGGGATATAAGGGAACGGGGCAAATTGGGGGCCCCGCAGGAAAAATCTCTGATTTTTCATGTGGGGTATCATCGGGGGACCCGCCTCTGGCGGGATTTGGGCGCGCAAATGTTAAAAAAACGAAAAAATTCGTTTTTTGACATTTCTGCCCCGTCCCCATTTGTCCCGGAGCCACCCCCTCCCCCGTTGTTCCGAAGTCACCCCGTCCCCGTTTGTCCCGGAGTTTTTTTCGTAGCCCCCGAGGGAGAGATCACTGATTTTCGATCGGGGTTTAGCCCACTCCACCGTCAAAGAACGACACCCTTTCCCATTCGGATCCGCCGCATTCTCTAAGCATACGCAGCACGCCATGCCGGCGCATGATAAAACCCCTGCGCGGGAAGCGCAGGGGTTTTTGTCACATTGTCATGTGATGTTCCGTGTCAGGCTTACGCCTCATCGGGAACGGGGCAGGTCAGCACACCGTAGAAGGGCCAGTTGGGCTTGATGAGCATGCCGAGATCGATGTTGCTTTCGCCGCCGATGAACTGATTCACGAGACTGTTCGCAGCATCATAGTTCGCATAGAAGTCGGTGACGATCCCGATGTAAAGCGTTCCGTCATACTCCGCCATGATGATGCCGTCCGTGGTGATCTCCGTTTCGCCGTCGAATTCAAGACCAGTGACCGTCACTTCGGCGCCCACTTCATAGCTGTCGCCTTCAATGGAGGTGATGCTCGCCATATAATTGTCATCGTTCGAGCCGGTCAGCTCGGTATCCTCGCGCAGATTGTACTTGAGTTCGGTGAACGGTTTATGAGTCGTGACACCGCCGTATTTGAATTCTATGCCGTCCACATCATCGATGCGCAGCGCATTGCCGCCGAGGACAGAAACCATCAAACCGGGAAGAGCCGTGTCGACCATGCTTTGCTGATCCTCAGTGAGCTTGAGGAACGTATCGATCACATAGTCCGCGATATCAGAGAGCTTCACGGTGACGCTGGTGATCTTGCCGCTCTCATCTTTCGGCATATCGACAAAATTGCCGATGTTGCTTACGATATAATCGATAAGCCCGGTCCAAGAGATAACGGCTTTGCAATCTTCCACATCGCAGACGCTGTCTTTGTCCTCGTCCTTATGGTTGATGCCAGCACCGCAAACATCGCAATAGCAATCGTTGTCCGTGTTCTTATGATCGATTTGCTCTCCGCAAACATCGCATTTGCAGTCTGCGGGATCCGTATCAATGTGGTTGCCGTCCTCACAGGGTTTAACTTTGGCGTCACCCTCTGCCGCATCGGAACCGGAGGGAGTCTCCTTATACTTATCGGCATTGGCGAGCATGTCGACGATGGTGACCAGCGCCTCCATATCGTACACACCGCCGATCGCATAATCGGAACCCGCGACCTGATCAAGGATGGCAGCCGACGCAACGACCGCGCCCTCTTTGGAATCATAGTGCAGCGTGAAGAGATTCTTCACGACATCGCCGACTTTGACATCACCTTCTGCTGCGGTTGCGACCTTGTCAAGAGAGATGTGGATGTAACCGGCCTCATCGATCATATCGATGATGACAGAGGGTTCAAAATCTTTGAACTTGAGCGTGAACGTACTTCCTTTAAGCGCAAGCTTGCCATCGGGTTCGAGCAGACTCAGGATGCCGTACTTGTATTCGCCGTGCTCACGGAGCAGCACGAAGGGATCGATGTCAACATTGATGTCGAGGACATAGCTCGTGGTGACATCCTCCGCCTGAGTGTCCGCATCGGGGGTTTCGCTCGTTGCGATGTTGAGGGCGTCGATCTCGATCTTGCCCGCGAAGTTCAGGACATTGATGGCGGGTTCGTCACGCATCTCCATCACCATATCGCTGATCGCGAAATCACCGAAAGGTTTGGCTTCCGCTTCACCCTCTCCCTTGTCCGCATTCGCGCCGAAACCGAAGTAGAAATTGAATTTGACGTTTTTGCTGATGTAGTTCAGCAGATCGCCGACGGTAGGAGCGACGACATTACCGTCGGAGTCTTCCGTGGCAAGCCCGATATCCAACGCATCGTCCAGCACATTGATGACTGTGCCGATCACACCGGAAAGACCCAATTTCGCGATCTCACCGTCGACATCGACATTTTCATTAAGCAGATCAAGCAGCCAGCCGATGTTCAGAGACAGCATATAAGCGTCGCCCATCTGTTGCGCGTCGGCAAGTGCGAGCGTGGCAAGGGTGTCGGAAAGCTCGTCAATAAAGCCGTCGGCATCGGTGGGCACCATGTCGAGTATGTACCCGTTATCATCGTCCAACCAGCCAAGGACCAGCTCCACAACGCCGCCGAGGTCAAAGCCTTTGATCTTGTAGACATCGTCACCGACTGCCGCATAGATGAAATCTTCTCCTTCAAGCGTTTCAAATGCAAGAGAGAACAGGACTTCATCATCATAGTTCCCGATCTCGATGCCGAAGTTGAACTCTTTGACATCGTTCGCGTTGTCTGCGGCAACATCGCCGAAGCTGGTGATGACCTTGTTAAGAATGTCCTTTGGCGTATCCGGCCTGCCCTGGATGTCATCTTTGCCTTCACCCTCGTCCTTGTTGCACGCCACGAGCAGCATGCCGCAAGTGAGGCAGATGACCAGAACCGCGATCACGGCAAGAAAAATCTTTTTCTTCATAATTTGCTCCTTATAATAAACTCAGCCCATTATGGCCTACCCTCACGCTACACAATATAAAAGCAAGCGCCGCACCGTTTGAGTTATCTCAACAAACCTTTAAGGAAAATTAAATTAAATTTACATACTTGATTTAGAATAAAGCGCGCGCCGCGTTTTCCCGCGCGCAACACGCGCATCGCGCGCACCCGTTTTCCGAAAACCGCCGCCTTCCGCGTATATATCCCGCACGATATGGACATCATCCCCTCAAACACCCAACGGAGGACGACTATGAAACTCAAAGACAGCAAGACCTACACCAACCTCGCCCGTTCTTACGCCGGCGAATGCCAGGCGCGCACGCGCTACGAATTTCTGGAATACGGCGCGCGGATGAACGGCTGGAAATATCTCGCCGAACTCATCGACAAAGTGGTCTACAACGAGTTCAACCACGCGCGGATGTTCTACACATTCATCCAGCAGTCCGAGGAAAAACAGGTCGAAAACATCGACATCGCCGCAGGCTACCCTTTCAAGGAAAAGTGGGACGTGTTGGAGAACCTGCGCATCGCCGCCGAAGACGAGCTGGACGAAGCCACGCGCATCTACCCGGAATTTGCCGCCACCGCCAAACAGGAAGGCTTTCCCGAGATCGCGGCGCTCTACGAAAACATCATTCAGGTCGAGACCTGCCACCACAAACTTTTCTCCGAGCTCTACCAACAAATGAAGAGCGGCACCATGTACAAAAAAAAAGAAAAGGTCAAATGGAAATGTGCGGACTGCGGCTATGAAGCCACCGCAAAAGAAGCATGGCAGGAGTGCCCTCTTTGTAAGGCGAAGCAAGGCTCCGTAATGCTCATCCTGCCCTCCTGACGGCGTCATTCGGCGACCTGCTTTGTCAAAGCCCCGTTCCGCAATGCGGTCACGTACGACTTAGTACGCTCCCTTTTGCATAAGGGGCTTTTTCGCGCATCTCATCCAAATGCCACCGTCAGACAACGAACAGCGTGAGCGGGCGCGCCTGAGTACGCCGTCTCTCTTTCGGAGACGGAATAACGAAAACTCCGAGCGTGACGCCCTTAGACCTGACGTTATCTCATTCGACGTGGAGCCGCCCAGCCAAACTTTCACAGGCGGCTTGCCGCCTCTTGAAAGTCGGCGGCGACCGTGTGAGTGCCGAGGGCTGGACGGCAGTGCGTCGGCAATGCGCCATCTGATCGCTTCGCGGGCGCATTGCAAGCGGCATAACATGGCGGCGCCGCAGAGGCGCCGTCCTTGGACGCCCTAATGCCCGAGCGCCGAAGGTTTCCCCCAAAATGGTGGGTTCCCTTTCAGGGGGAACGATTTTGGGGGAAACCCGCAGGAAGGGGGCAAACAATACTCCCATGCCAGAGGACGGCAGCTTGTTTCGAGCAAGGGGGTCTAAAAATGAGGCGGATCACCGCTTGAGAAAACTCATAATTAGGCGTATTTTAGCGAAATAAGGGGTTTATTGCGTCGTTTTGCAGCTATAAAGCGCGGTTTTGGCGGGCTGTGCGGATGCCGGAAGTCCTGCCAGCCTTTCGGCATCCAACCCGTTTTGGGATTTTAAGGGACAAAAATGTCCCACAAGACGCAAAGATCCCCTCGCCTTGAACGAGGGGATCGCATGCCGAATATCGATTTTTGCGGCTCGTCGGGAACGGAATTTTGACGCTATTGCCGCGGTAAAACGATGCGGCGGCGTTCCGGAGGCCGCGCGGTCAGCGGATGATGATGCTGTCGCGTTCGGCGCCGACGGAGATATATTTGATCTCGCGGTCCACTGCCCTTTCGATGTAGTCCACATAGGCGCGGGCGGCGGCGGGAAGATCGGCAAAGCGGCGGCAGGCGGAAGTGGGGGTCTTCCACCCTTCCATATAGGTGATGTGGGGCTTGGCGGCGTTGAGTTGCTCGCCGAAGGGGAAGTCGGCGGTGAGTTCGCCCGCGCAGTCATACGCATCGACGACGGGGATGCGTCCGAATCCATCGAGGACGTCGAGCTTGGTGAGCGCGATCTCGTCCGCGCCCTGCACTCTGCATCCGTAACGGGAGGCGACGACGTCAAAGCCGCCCACCCTCCTCGGTCTGCCGGTGGCGGCGCCGTATTCGCCGCCCGCCTCGCGGAGCGCGACAGCCTCGTCGCCGAACATCTCCGCCGTGAAGGGTCCCTCGCCGACGCAGGAAGAATAAGCCTTCATGATGCCGACGACCCTGTCGAGTTTGAGTGCGGGCACCCCCGCTCCGACGGGCGCGTACGCCGCGATGGTGTTGGAGGAGGAAGTGTAGGGATAGATGCCGAAATCGATGTCGCGGAGGGCGCCGAGCTGCGCCTCGAACATGATGTTTTTGCCTTCGCGCGCGGCGAGGGTGAGATAGGCGCCCACGTCGCAGATGTACGGCTTGAAGCGGTCGCCGTATTCCGCAAGCCAGTCCATGATCTCGTCTGCGGTGTACTTCTTCGCGCCGGGATAGGCGGAGAGGCAGAGATTTTTCCAGTCCAGCACCTCTTCGACGCGCGCACGCAGATAATCGGGATGCAGCAGGTCTCCCATGCGGATCGCCTTTTTCATATACTTGTCCGCATAGATGGGGGCGATGCCGCGGCGGGTGGAACCGAACTTGCGGTCCGCGAGCCTGTCCTCTTCGAGGCAGTCCTGCTGCACGTTGTACGGCAGGCATATGACGGCGCGGTCGCTGATGCGGAGATTCTCCGGCGTGACGGCGACGCCGCCCTCCGCGAGCCTGTCCACCTCGCCCGCAAGATGCTTGACGTCGATGACCATGCCGTTGCCCATCACGTTGACCTTGTCCTCGCGCAGGATGCCGGAAGGCAGCAGATTTAGCACGAATTTGCCCCTCTCGTTGACGACGGTATGCCCGGCGTTGTTGCCGCCCTGATAGCGCACGACGATGTCCTGAGCTTCGGAGAGCAGGTCTACCATCCTGCCCTTTCCTTCGTCTCCCCAGTTGATGCCTACTATTGCGGTGAGCATATTCCACCTCTCAAAAGATTTTTTCAAACGGAATGCGTGTCCGCGGCATTCGCCCTTGAACGCACGCGCACACGAGTGTGTCTATGTCCTTTTTTTGTTGCTGTCAGACTTTGATCTGCGACGCCGCGTGATCGTCGTAGGGATTGGCTGCGAGCAGCGGGCGCACCACGCCTTCGACGAAATCTTCCGTCTGTTCCGCCGCACAGCCCACGAACTGTTTCACGTCCATGATGGCGTCGAGTTCCTCGCGCGTGAGTTTGAAGACGGGGTCGTTCAGGATGCGGCTGAGGAGGTCGTTCTCGCCGCCCTGCTCCTTGACCACGGCAGCCGCCGCGACGGAGTGCTTTCTTATCGCTTCGTGCAGCTCCTGACGGTCGCCGCCCTTCTCCTTGACGCAGTACATCAAAATGTTCTCTGTCGCCATAAAAGGCAGTTCACGGTTCAAATTGCGCTCGATTATCTTCGGATACAGCTTCAAACCGCTGATGACGTTGATGTAGAGCGAGAGCACCGCGTCCACGGCGAGGAACGCCTCGGGGACGGAGATGCGCTTGTTCGCGCTGTCGTCCAAAGTGCGCTCGAACCATTGCGTCGCGGCGGTCACGGCGGGATTGAGACTGTCCGTGATGACGTAGCGGGAAAGGCTCGCCATACGCTCGCTGCGCATGGGGTTGCGCTTGTACGCCATCGCGGAGGACCCGATCTGTTTGCTTTCAAACGGCTCCTCCACCTCTTTGAGGTTGGAGAGCAGGCGGATGTCGTTGGAGAACTTGGTCGCGCTCTGCGCAATGGAGCACAGCACGGAGAGGACGTTGTAGTCCACCTTTCTGGAATAGGTCTGCCCGCTGACGGGATAGGTCGCGGTAAAGCCCATCTTTTCCGCGATGAGACTGTCCAGCTTCCTGACCTTGGCGCGGTCGCCTTCGAAGAGCTCGAGGAAACTCGCCGCAGTGCCCGTCGTCCCCTTGCAGCCGAGGAGTTTCAAGGAATCCAGACGATATTCGAGGTCGTAAAAATCGAGCACGAGGTCGTTAAGCCACAGCGACGCGCGCTTGCCGACGGTGGTGGGCTGCGCGGGCTGATAGTGCGTATATGCGAGGGTGGGGACGTCCTTGTGCTTCATCGCGAAATCCGCCACTCTCTCTATCGCCGTGAGCAGGAGGGAGCGGATCTGCATGAGCCCCTCTTTCATCTGGATGATGTCCGTATTGTCGCCGACATAGCAGCTCGTTGCGCCGAGGTGGATGATGGGTTTCGCCTTGGGGCACGCTTTGCCGAAGGTGAGGACGTGCGCCATGACGTCGTGACGGACTTCCTTCTCCCGTTCGGCGGCGTAGGCGTAATCGATGTCCGTGACGTGCGCCTTCATCTCGTCGATCTGCTCGTCCGTGATGGCGATGCCGAGCTCTTTTTCCGCCTCGGCGAGGGCGATCCAAAGTTTGCGCCAGGTGGCGAACTTGAAATCGGGCGAGAAGATGTGCTTCATCCTTTCGCTCGCATATCTTTCCGAAAGCGGGGAAACGTAGCTGTCCATATGACCTCCGAAAAAAGGCGTCGTCCCTCCATGTCACACGCAGAGACGACCGCTTCGGCACGCTCTTTGCCGACGGGAAAAATATAGCAAACCGCGCGAAAAAAGTCAAATGTTTGCTTGACAATGCGGGCGGGAGGGCTTATCATCTCACCGTAGACGGCAAGAGCCGCAAGGAAGCAAGGACGCTTCCCCGAAAGGGGGCGTCCTTCTCTCTTTTTCGAGGAAAAAACGGCGCGGCGGAATGAGCATGGGTGTCCGGGCGCACAGACACTCGCCGCAGATGGACGCTTTGCGCCGAGGCGCGCGAGCGCACTCACGATAGCGCCCGTGCGGAATAACGTGAAATAACTTGCCATATCGCAAACGATTTAATATAATAATCATAAATTTCGCGCCCCGTGCGCGGAGAAGGAGTATGTTATGGTAATGTCGGAACTGTTCGGCAGCATGGTCTTCAGCGACCGCGTCATGCGCGAACGCCTGCCGGAAAGCACCTATGAAGAGTTCAGGGACTGCTGCGAGCACGACCGTCCCCTCTCTCTCGAGACCGCGAACGTCATCGCCGGCGCGATGAAGGATTGGGCTGTCGAGAAGGGGGTGACGCACTTTACGCATTGGTTCCAGCCCATGACTGGGCTCTCCGCCGAAAAGCACGATTCCTTCATCTCCCCCACCTCCGACGGCGGCGTCATCATGGAATTCGGCGGCAAGGAGCTCATCAAAGGGGAACCGGACGCGAGCTCTTTCCCGAGCGGCGGACTGCGCGCCACATTTGAAGCGCGCGGCTATACTGCGTGGGACCCCACTTCCTATGCCTTCATAAAGGACGGCACGCTGTGCATCCCCACCGCGTTCTGCAGCTATAACGGACAGGCTCTCGACAAAAAGACCCCCCTGCTCCGCTCCATGGAAGCGGTGAGCCGCGAGGGGGTCAAACTCCTGCACCTCTTCGGCAGAAAGACGGAGAAACTCTCCTCCGCCGTCGGACCCGAGCAGGAATATTTCCTCATCGACAGCAAGGCGTTCGAGAAGCGCCGCGACCTGATGTACACGGGCAGGACCCTCTTCGGAGCGCGCCCGCCCAAGGGACAGGAGCTCGAGGACCACTACTTCGGCGCCATCAAGCCCCGTGTGGCAGCGTTCATGAAGGATCTCGATGAGGAGCTCTGGAAGCTCGGCGTGCTCGCCAAGACCAAACACAACGAGGTCGCGCCCGCACAGCACGAGCTTGCGCCCATCTATACGACGGTCAACGTGGCGACGGATCAGAACCAGCTCACCATGGAGATCATGCGCAAGGTGGCGGCAAAGCATGGCATGACCTGTCTGCTCCACGAGAAGCCCTTTGCGGGCGTCAACGGCAGCGGCAAGCATAACAACTGGTCGCTGGTGACCAACTTCGGTCACAACATCTTCGAGCCCGGCAAGAGCCCCGCGGACAACGCGCAGTTCCTGCTCATCGTCTCGCTGATGATCGCCGCCGTGGACAAGCATCAGGATCTTCTGAGGATCAGCGCAGCGAGCGCGGGCAACGACCACCGTCTAGGCGCAAACGAAGCCCCTCCCGCCATCGTGAGTATGTTCCTCGGCGACGAGCTGACGGGCATCCTCGACGCCATCAAGGACGGCAGGACCTACTCCAAGCGCGCCGCCTGTCAGGTGGAGATCGGCGTGCACGTGCTGCCCAAGTTCGCAATGGACAGCACCGACCGCAACCGCACCTCTCCCCTCGCCTTCACGGGCAACAAATTCGAGTTCCGTATGCTGGGCTCGGCGTTCTCCATCGCGGACACCAACACCGTGCTCAACACCATCATGGCGGACGAGTTCCGTCTGGCTGCGGAAGAGCTCGCGGGCGCGAAGGACTTCAACGCCGCCATCAAGGAGATCATCCGCCGCAACATGAAAGAGCACGGCAGGATCGTCTTCAACGGCAACAATTACTCCGAGGAATGGGTGAAAGAGGCGAAGCGCAGAGGCCTTCTCAATCTTCCCACCACGGTGGACTGCCTCGCCCTGCTCGACTCTCCTGAGAACATCGCGCTCTTCGAGCGTCACGGGGTGCTCACCGAGGCTGAGATCAGGAGCCGCAAGGACATCCTCATCGAGAATTACAGCAAACTCATCACCATCGAGGGCAACACCATGCTCGACATGGCGGAGAAGGACATCCTCCCCGCCGTCACCACCTACGAAAAGGAGCTGGCGGAGACCGTGAGCGCGCTTGCGGGGGCGGGGATCGCTTCCGCTCCGCAGAAGGACACGCTGAAACTGCTCGCGGGGCTCTACTCCGACGCGGCAAAGGCGGTCAAGAGCCTGAAAGCCGCCCTCGAAAAGGGCAAGAACGCCGCGGATTGGATGGCGTACGGCAAGATCTGCCGCGACGAGATCATCCCCGCCATGAACGCGCTGAGAGAGGCGTGCGACGGGATGGAGATCCGCACCGCGAAGAAGTACTGGCCCTTCCCCACCTACGGAGATCTGCTCTTCTCCGTCAACTGACAAGGAGTCCCGCCGCCGCTGCGGCGGGATTTTTCCGCCCTCGCGGACGGAAACCGTGAAAGACTATGTCCAAAAACAAAGGACCCGAAAAGACTAACGCCATGCGCGCCCTCGACAGGGCGGGCGCGAGCTACACGCCTCGCACCTATCTCCCCGACGGCAAGGAAGCCTCCCCCGAGGACGCTCCCTCCGGCGTGGAAGCCGCTGCCATCATGGGGCTCCCCGTCGAGGTGGTGTTCAAGACCCTCGTCACCGTGGGGAAGAGCCTTGCGCACTACGTCTTCGTCATCCCCGTCGCCCGCGAGCTCGACCTCAAAAAGGCGGCGAAAGCTGTCGGTGAAAAATCCGTCGAGATGGTGCGCTCCAAGGAGCTCTTTCCCCTCACGGGCTACGTGCACGGCGGATGCTCCCCTCTCGGGATGAAAAAGCAGTTCGTCACCGCGGTGGACGAGAGCGCAAAGGCCCTTCCGTACTTTGTGTTCAGCGCGGGCAGGATAGGCGTGCAGATCGAGACATCTCCCGCGGAGCTCGCCAAAGCACTGCCCTACACATTCGCCGATCTCACCAAGGACGAGTGAGGTTTTTGCTCCTTTCCGATCCGGCATAAAGATGATGCGAGCCGCCGCCCGAGCCGTGTCATTCGCCCTGCCGATGCTGTCAATAATAAGCACATCCCTCTGCCCTTTGCCGCGACGCCTTTAAGTTAATAATACGGGTGTTGCGTTTTGCGTATTTTTGTGTTATAATGTCACCGTTTCAACAATTGCGGAAGCAAGTTCCTAAGGGTTTTTGCCGCGTTTTCGGCAGCGGCAGTCACCGTGGCGGAAGGGCGCGATGGCGCTCCCGTGCACGGAATACGGAAAAGGAGATAAGAGCATGGAACAATTCGAAAAAACGGTCGCACATTACGCGCCCTGGATGCGCAAGATGAGCGAAGTCTGCGTGGAAAGCAGCACGATCGACCCTTCTCTTTATCAAAAGTATAACGTAAAGCGCGGTTTGCGCGACATCGACGGCACGGGCGTCGTCGCGGGACTCACCGAGATCAGCGAGATCAACTCCTACCATCTCGACGAGAACGGCAACCGCGTGGAGTGCCCCGGCGAGCTCTTCTACCGCGGCATCCCCATCAAGGATCTGGTGGACGGCTTCATCTCCGAGAAGCGCTTCGGTTTTGAGGAGACTGCATATCTGCTGCTCTTCGGGTCTCTCCCCGACGAGAAGGAGCTCTCGCACTTCACCGAGATGCTCGGCGCCTACCGCAGACTGCCCGAGAGCTTCGTCAGGGACATCATCATGAAGGCGCCCTCTTCGGACATGATGAACGTCATCGCGCGCAGCGTGCTCACTCTTTATAGCTACGACAAGCACCCCGACGACATCTCCATCGCCAATGTGCTCAGGCAAAGCATCCAACTCATCGCGCAGTTCCCGCTGCTCTCTGCCTACGGCTATCAGGTGTACGCGCACTATCATTCGGACAACAGCCTCATCATCCACAAGCCGCGCACCGACCTCAGCACGGCGGAAAACATCCTCCG
>CASDRL010000052.1 GCA_949283145.1 uncultured Clostridia bacterium
AGGAAAAATCTTTGATTTTTCATGTGGGGTATCATCAGGGGACCCATCTTTGATGGGGTTTGGGTGCGTAAATGTTAAATGGCGGGCATATTCGCCCGCCATTTAACATTTTTGCCCCGTCCCCGTTGTTCCGGAGTTTTTCCGTCCACCGTCATTTCGGAGTTTTGCGCGTCGCTCACGCAGAGCGCGCGCAAAAAAAGAAAGATTAAGATTGCGGGGAGAGATAGAAAAAGATTTGCGGCGTCCGTGTGCGGTGCGTCCCGGCATTTTTTCTTTGAAAAATCGCTTTTTTATGCGTACGCGGCTGTGCGTGCGTGTTGACTTGCGTTTGCCGATATGATACAATGTTGAACGATAATTTGCACGCCGCGCTTTTTGCGGCGGCAGGAGGAGAGAATGAAATTCGGAAAGATCGGACACGTCGGCATCGTCGTGAGAGACCTCGCTGCGGCGAAGGAGCATTATTCCCGTTTGCTCGGCATCGACAAGTGGTATGAACTGGTGTATGACACCCCTCTCGACATGACCTATCACGGCGAGAAGCGCAACTGCAATGTCACCCTCTATTTCGGCGGCAAGGGGCACACGGTCATCGAGCTCATCTATCCGCAGGGGGACGAGAACATCTACACCACTTTCCTCAAAAATCACGGGGAGATGATCCATCACATCGAGTACAACGTCAAGGACCTGGACAAAGCCATCGCGCATGCGGAGAATGAGGGGCTGAAAGTGTTGCAGCAGGCGTCCTTCGAGAGCGCGGGGGCGAAGATCAGATATGCCTACATCGGCAAGAGCGAGGACGACACTGTCATCGAACTCATCGAGACGGTGCTGCCCTTCGGGATGCACAAGGGCGACATGCCCTGCGAGGTGCAACTTGCGGCGCTGACGGGCAACTATAAGCGCGTAAAGTGAGTTTACGCGCACAAAACGCGAAATAAACACGGTGTTTCCGCTATGCGGGCAGCGCGGCGGAGGCGCGGCAAAGGGAGAAGATATGGAATTCAAAATGCTGTTTTCGCCTATGAAGATAGGCACTTGCGAGATCAAGAACCGCATCGTGATGCCCCCCATGATGATGGGGTTCGGCGCGCCCGACGGCAAGCCCACCGAGATGTTGATGGACTACTATGAGGAGCGCGCGAAGGGCGGCACCGGTCTCATCCTTACGGAGATCACCCGCGTCAACGACGACCACGGCGCCGCGGCGTTCAACCAGCTTGCCATGTCGCACGACTATCACATCGAGCCCATGCGCGCGTTCGCGGAGCGCATCCACCGTCACGGGGCGAAGTTCTTTGTGCAGCTGCATCATCCCGGCAGGCAGAACGTCGGCATCATGGTGCATATGGTCCCGCTCACCAACATGTGCAGCAAGGTGTGCAAATCCTTCCCCAAGCTCGTCTACAAGATCGCGCCCGGCATCGGCCGCAAGATGGTGGAGAAGGGGTTGGTCTTTGCTTCTCCCGGCCCCTCCAAGTGCGAGCCGAGCAAGGTCGCCGGCGGACACGTCAGGGCATTCTCCCACCGCGAGATCAAGAAGCTCATCCGCGAGTTCATCGACGCGGCGGTCAGGTGCAAGAAGGCGGGCGTGGACGGCGTTGAGCTGCATGCCGCGCACGGCTATCTCTTGCAGCAATTCCTGAGCCCCAACACCAACAAGCGCACGGACGAGTACGGCGGCAGCTTCGAGAACAGGCTGCGCTTCATCAAGGAGATCATCGAGGGCATCCGCAAGGAGTGCGGCAAGGATTATCCCCTCATCGTCCGCCTCGCCGTCGACGAGTGCTATGACAAGATCGGTCAGCCCGGCAAAGGCTACGGCCTCGAGACGGGTGTGAAGTACGCAAAAGCGTTCGAGGCTATGGGCGTGGACGCCATCGACGTCTCCTCCGCCGCCTACGACACGTATAACTATTGGCTGGAACCCACCTCCTTCGACTGCGGCTGGCGCGCCTATATGGCGGAAGCCGTCAAGAAAGAGGTCAAGATCCCCGTGCTCGCCGCCAACCTCATCCGTTCCCCCGAACAGGCGGAGGAGCAGCTCGAGCGCGGCGTGCAGGATTTCGTCTCTCTCGGCAGACCCCACATCGCAGACCCCCATTGGGCGGAGAAGGTGCAGTCCGGGCGCGAGAACGAGGTCAAGCGCTGCATCTGCTGCCTCTATTGCATCGAGAGCATGATGGACAACGCCTATTGCGGTCAGCACGGTTGCTGCTCCGTCAATCCCACCCTCGGCGAGGAGAGACGCTGGGACACGCTCCCCAAGGACGGGAAGGGCAGGACGGTCGCCATCATCGGCGCGGGCGTGGCGGGTCTCACCGCCGCGGAAGTGCTGGGGCGTCGTGGCTTCAAGCCCGTGGTATTCGAGAAAGAGAATGTCTGCGGCGGGCAGATCAACCTCGCGGACAAGGGTCCCAAAAAGGAAAAGATCGGCTGGTGCGTCGAGGACCTCGAAGTCAACGCCCGCAAACAGGGTGCTGACATCCGTCTCGGCAAAGAGGCTACGGCGGCGGACATCCTCGCCCTCTCTCCCTGCGCGGTCATCGTTGCGACGGGCGCGGTCGCGGTGCGGCCCAAGTCCATCAAGGGCGCGGACGGCAAAAACGTGTTCACCACCACTCAGATCCTGGACGGCTCCGTAAAGCTCGAGGGCAAGAAAGTCGCCGTCATCGGCACGGGTATGACCGGTCTCGAGACGGGCGAGTTGCTCGCGTCCATGGGCAACAAGCTCACCTTCGTCGAGATGGCGAAAGAGGTCGCTCCCGGCACCTGGTTCCAGCACCTCGACGACGCGATGCCCAAGCTCGAGAAAGCGGGCGCGAAGTTCCTGCTCTCCACCAAGCTCGTCGCCATCGACGAGAAGGGCGCGCTGGTCGAGAACGTGAAGACCAAAGAGCAGTCCCGCGTGGACGCGGACGCCGTCGTCCTCTCCCTCGGCGCACGCCCCGTCAACGGGCTCGCAAAAGAGCTTGAAGGCAAGGTGAAGGACCTCTTCGTCGTCGGCGACGCCGACAAAGTGGGCAGGATCGCGAACGCCACCGCGGCGGCATACGACGTCGCCATGAACAAGATCAAGTAAGCAGGCTCAAACCGCCCGCAGACGCACGCACGGCACCGCCCTGCACGGGCGATCCGAGAGAGCAGGGCAGTCCCCGCACGGACTCCGCCCCACAACACACAAAAAACTCCGCCTCGGCGGAGTTTTTCAAATGCGAAGTGACACGAACATAAAATGACGCAAATGCAAAGCAATGCGGGCGTAAGGGGTGCGTTTGCATTTCGTGTGAGCCGCTTGCGGCAAGTCATTATAATGCAAAAAGGCGGGTTTAGCCCGCTTTTTGTGTGGTTTAAGCATTGAATATGCCGATATGCTGCGAAGGGCGGCGGCGGACGAGCGCGGGCGCGTTTCCCGACCGCGGCAGGGGAGCGATGCCGCTAAATGTCGTCGCGCCCCAAGAGGTAGTCGGTGCTGACGTCGAAGAAGTCGGCAAGTTTCAGTATATAACTCGCCTTGGGCTCGTTTTCGCCCTTTTCCCAGAAATCGACAGCCTTTTGACTGACCCCGATCGCTTTTGCGAGGGCGGCTTGGGAAATGCCTTTTTCCAGGCGCAGCTCCTTTATCCTTTCGGCACACAGCATACATTCATACTAGAAGTTTTCTTCTGAAAATTATTGACAAAGTAGAAATCTACTTATAACATTTATCTTGAGACTTCGGTTATTCGGGAGGTAAAAGAATGTTCAGATATCCTTGGAACAAGACCGCGGACACGCTGCTCACCGTGCTTTGCGTTGCGGGCGTCGCCGCGTCGGTCGGCGCGGCGATAGCCGTCGGAGTGACGGTGGGCGGCAATTTCGGTGCGGGCATGGCGATCCTGACTGCCGTCTGTGGCGCGCTGGTGACGGCGCTTGTCGTTTTTCTCTTGAGGTGGAACCTGCATATGCTCGAAAATCTCAACATGTGCCGCGAAGAGCTTCGCGCGATACGCGAAAAACTCGTCGGAAGTAATGCTGCTAACGAAGCGCCCGCGGCAGACGGCGGCAAAGCCGTGGACAACGTGGCGAAAACCGAATGATAGCAACTAAGAATTTAACAAGCGAAAACGACCGGATAAACCGGTCGCTTTGTAAATTATCTTAAAATGTCCTTGCGCGGTCGCGGCGTCGTTTTGCCGCCGCGGAACTGTGTTTTGCGCTTAAAACCGCATGCCGCGGAAGGGAAGGAATGTCAGTCGCCGCGCTTTATGCCCGTGTGGGTGTCGGTGTAGAGATTGAGATATTTTTCCAGGAGTGCAATGGCTTCCTCCGCCGTGTCCACGCCGAACACTCTGTCCTCTTCGATTTCGGGATAGCGGACGCGGTGGTCGAGGCGGGTGTCCGCCACTTTCGCGCTCCAGCCCTCCACGCCGCGGAAAGCGATCATGAGGCGTTTGAGGGGCCAGGCGTTGGACATCTCCGCGAGGGTGCCAGCGCCGCCGCCTATCGCGATGACCGCGTCCGAGTTCGCGACGATGACGTTGCGGTAGACGTCAAGTCCCGTCGCGATGACAATGTCCGCCGCGTCGCTTGCCAGCTTGCGGTCGAACATGGGGAGTATGGCGACGGTGTCGCCTTCGCGGTAAAATTCGGAGGATCGCGCGCCCTCGAACGCCGCTTCCATCACTCCGCCCAGACCGCCCGAAGCCACGCGGTAGCCGTTGTCGACGAGCGCTTTGCCCATCGAGAACGCCAGGCGGTATTTCTTGCCGTCCTTTTCTATCTTGCTGTCGCCGATTATGGAGATCATTTTGCGCATAACACACCTCTTTTCATCATATTAGCACATCCTGGCCCGCACTTCAAGCCCCTCCGTGCCTGCCGCCCGCCGCACCCGCCGCGAAGAGCGGGGAGGGGACACCTTTTATTATATGTCGTAAAATAAAAAAATAGTTGAAAAGTTTACCATTTGGTGTTAGAATTTTCCCATAACCGATAAGAGGTGAGATTATGATCGATTATCAAAGCATCCTTAACCCCGTCGCAAGAGACATGAAGCCCTCCGGCATCAGGAAGTTCTTCGAGATCGCAGCCACCAGGAAGGACTGCATCTCCCTGGGCGTCGGCGAGCCCGACTTTATCACCCCCCGCGCGTTCAGCCAGGCGGCGATCGACAGCATCCTCGACGGCAAGACCCAGTACACCGCCAACGCCGGTCTCATGGAGCTGCGCAAAGCCATCGCAAAATATCTCGACGGCTTCATCGGTGTGAATTACGATCCCGCGAGTGAGATCATCATCACCGTCGGCGCGTCCGAGGCTCTCGACGCCGCGTTCAGAGCAGTGTGCGCCCCCGGCGACGAAGTGCTCATCCCCGAGCCCTGCTTCGTGTGCTATGCGCCTCTCGTTTCCCTCACGGGCGCGACTCCCGTCAGCGTCAAGTGCCACATCGAGGACGAGTTCAAGCTCAATGTGGAGGAGATTGAGAAGGCGATCACCCCCCGCACCAAAGCCATCCTCGTCGCGTTCCCCAACAACCCCACCGGCGCGGTCATGGAGAAGAGCGACCTCGAGAAACTCGCTCCCGTCATCCTCAAAAACAACCTCGTCGTCTTCTCGGACGAGATCTACGGCGAGCTGGTCTACAACGGCGTCAAGTTCTGCTCCATCGCCTCTCTCGAAGGCATGAGAGAGCGCACCATCGTCATCAGCGGCTTCTCCAAAGCCTTCGCAATGACGGGCTGGAGACTCGGTTACATCTGCGCACCCAAGCCCATCATTGACGTCGTCTACAAGATCCACCAGTACGGCATCATGTGCGCGCCCACCGCGGCACAGTACGCAGCTCTCGCAGCCCTCAACGCCTCCTTCGAGGACGGCTTCGCCGAGGTCGCCGAGATGAGAGAGAAGTACGACGAGCGCCGCAGATATCTCGTGGACAGACTCAACGCCATGGGGCTCACCTGCTTCGAGCCCAGAGGCGCGTTCTATGCTTTCCCCTGCGTGAAGTCCACCGGCATGGACGGCGAGGAGTTTGCCTACGCCCTCCTCGAAGCCAAGAACGTCGCCGTCGTCCCCGGCGGAGCGTTCGGCGACAGCGGCAAGGACTTCATCCGCATCTCCTATGCCTATTCCGTCGAAGCCATCAAACGCGCCCTCGACCTCATCGAGGAATTCCTCAACGAGCGCAAGAAGTGAGCGTTCCGCACGCTTAACCCCCAAATTGCGTCAAACGCCCCAAAAAAACGACCGGCATCCGCCGGTCGTTTTTGCTGCGATCGCCCGTGTATCATTCCCGCCTCTACACGCTTTTGTTGGCACGGTTTTTGAGAGCGGCACGTACATTAACACAACGGTGCGTCACTTTTTCGGTATTTTTTTTCGCAAATGTCGTCATTCGCTTGTGCAATTCGAGATTTTGCGCTAACATAATTAGGCAACCGAAATACGGGGCTTTAGCTCAGTTGGCTAGAGTGCCTGTCTGGCAGACAGGAGGTCAGGGGTTCGAATCCCCTAAGCTCCACCAAACGAAACCTAAAACGAACCACTTTGAGTGCAAATCGTTTTAGGTTTTTTGTTTTTTTTACGGATGGGCGACGGCAAATACGGGCGCGTTGTGATCATATTTGGTTATATGCCCGTAGTCGGTGGGGGTGGGGTCAGTGGAGATTGGTGGAGAAGCGGATCTCGTAGGGGGAGAGGGTGGCGGAGATGTTGCCTGCGGCGGGGAAGGTGAAGGAGACGGCGGCGGGAGAGGGCGAGGGATTGCGGAGCATGAGGGCGTAGCTGCCGTTTCTTTCTGCGTAGTAGCCGTAAGGTTCGCCCTTTTCGGGGTCTCCGCCGAAGAAGCGGGAGGCGGAGAGCGTGTCAAAGTTGCGCTCGGCAAAGGAGAGCACGTCCGAGGCGATCTTCCACTTTTCGCCATCCATCATGGCGGGGGAGAAGTAGAGCTCGGCGAGTCCGCTGCCGCGCATCATACAGCACATGAGGTAGGTGCGGAACTGCTCGTCCGTGAAAGTGACGGGCGCATTCGTTTTCTTTGCGAGGTTGCGGTTGCGGAGGGCGTAGCACGGCTCATGGCCATAGAGGTGTGCGGCGGGGAATTGCAGCCCGCGCACCTCGAAGAGATCGCGGTAGCGCGCGTCGCGGTAGGTGAGACACATGGCAAGGTCGTCGCCGCTGCCGGAGTAGCCCATGTCGGCGGCGTTGTTCATCCACACGAAGTCCGCCGTCTTCAAAAACCACGGCGAACAATGCGCGTACGAAGTGATGTTGAGGCAGACGTCGGGGCGTGCCGCAGAGACCTTACCAAGCCCTTTCACCCATTCTTCCCAGAGGAAGGTGTAGAATGCGAGCTCGTCGGACGGGACGGTGGGATGCCCGTGCCTGCCGCTCGGGCAGGGGCGCTTTGCAAAGCCGTCTATCTTGAAATAGGCGACATCATAAAGGCGGCAGAACTCGCACATCCTGTCCGTGAGGTCGCGGATGTAGCGCGGGTCGCCGGTGCAGACGTCGAGGGAAGCGCGGTTGACGTGATAGCCCAGCTTTTTTAGGCGCAGGGCAAAGGGCAAGGTCTCGCGCGAGTAGCCGCCGCGCGGTCCGAACCACACGCCGAAAGTGCTGCCGAGCTTGGCGGTGAGGGCGGCTTCGCGGGCGAAACCGTCCGAGAATTTTTTGTTGAAAGCCCAGAACCGCGGGGCGGAGTAGTCCACCCAGCCGTCGTCCACGACATAGCAGTCGAGAGGGCGGAGACCCGCTGCGGAGAGACCTTCCGCGACGGCGGTGAAGGCGCTCTCGATGCGCTCCGGGGTGATGTCCAGCATGTTGTCGTACCAGCTGTTGAACTGTATGCGGAAGCGCGCGGGACGCGCGAAAGCGTCGACATAGGCGAAGAAAGCGTCCTTTTGCACGGTCATGTCCGTGCGTGTTGCGGCGCCCAGGACGGAAGAGGGCAGGGCGTAGACGCCGCCCTCTGCGACGTCGGAGAACATCCTGCCCGTGTGGTAGACGAGGCGCACCTCGCCCTCGGTCACGCCGTTGTCCCCGACTGGGCTTTCGATGCCGAGAAAGAGATCGCCGTTGTAGACGGGTTGTCCGAGCCTTGCGACGGCGGCGGGGATGAGGGGATGGGGGAGAAGGGGCGCGAAGTGCAGGAATGTGTCGTCTGCGGGCATGACATCGGTGGTGACGGTGCGCAGAAAGACATCGCGGGAAGCGCGCACGCTCACGCTCTTTTGCAGTGTGCCGTCGCAGCCCTCGGAGAAGCCGACGCGCACCTCGAAAAGCCCGTCTCCGCTCCGCACCGCATAACCCTCTGCATCCACGGAAACGAGCTTGCCGCAAGAGGTGTCGAAGGTGCGCTTTTTGCCGCGGCGGGTCGCCGACCAAACTATGACGACCCTGTCCGCGCCGATGTCTGCGGAGCGCCCGGAAAGAAGATTTTCGACCCGCGCACCGATGCACCTCTTTTCATCAAAAAATAGGGTTTTATTCAGCTTATCGGTGCCGTAAACTTGCGAATACGTCATTTCATACTCCGATCGCCGGCCGCATACGGCGGCGGGTCGCCGCCCTTCGGTATTGAGAAAAGCGACGTCGGGGAACTTTCTCACGCTCTCATTATACAACGGGGCGTACGCCCTCGCAAGCGGCAATTTCTATGCCGGTCCCGTGTACCGGAGCGACCTGCCGAGCCGTGGAGAAGGAAGGGGGAGAGCGGTTGCTTTCGTGCGGGCAGAAAGGTAAAGAAAAAGGCGCGGTGACCGTGCCTTTGTGTTGTTTGCTTAATATGTTGTTTGCGCGCAAGTATCGCAGTTTTACATATCCTGTGCGTCGGTGGGGGGAGTGAAGCCGTTGCCCTTGACTTCGCGCGCCTTGGTGATGAAGGTGAAAGCCATCGGGTCGCACTCCTGGATGATGCGTTTGACGGTGTTGATCTGCTTGCGTCTGACGACGCACACCAGCACCTTGTGTTCCTCGCCCGTGTAGTAACCGATGCCGTTCATCAGAGTGACGCCGCGGTGCATTTCGCGGGTGATGTGTTCCGCGATCTCGTCGTGTTTGTCCGAGATGATGTTGAACACCAGCGAGGATTGGAAACCGGATTGCAGCACATCCGCGACCTGCGAGGTGGTGAGCTGGGAGAGGAAGGAGTAGATCATGGGGGAGAGCACCGCGGTGATGATGGCAGTGGCATCTCTGTTGAGGTCCTCGCCGATCAAGCCGAGAGCGCCGGACGCGATGACTATGACGCAGTCGCACATGAAGATGAGCCATTGCACGTCCGCGACGGGGTTTTTGGCATAGATGAGCTTGCCGATGACGTCGGTGCCCCCGAGTGAGGTGTTGTAGCGCAGCATGAAACCGAGGCTGAGACCGGCAAGCGCGCCGCCCGCCAGGGAGGCAAGGAGTTTATAGCCGCTTTCGGGTTGTTCGACCGCGTAGGTGGGCAGATCCACGACCCTGAACACCGCCATGAATATGGCATAGACGGTCACGCAGAAAAAGGTGTTGAAGGCGAATTTCTTGTCCAGCACCACGAACGCCGCGATGAAGAGGGGGATGTTGAGCACCATCGCCGTGACGGAGGGGTCGAAGATCCATTCCACCCATGTGTCGAGGTTGGGGTAGGCTTTGATGACGGCGTTGTAGATGATGGAGGAAAGACCGGTGATGCCGCTCGGGGCGAACCCGTTGGGGACGATGAAGATGTATGCGGACAGCGCACGGACAATGGCGAGCACGGCGAGGAAAAGATAGAACCTCGATGCGTGCAGCACCTGTTTCGGGGTGATGTTTTTCAGTCTTGCCGAAAGGGGCAGAGCTGTTTTGCTGTCGGACCTTGCCATCCGTGTTCCTCCCTGCGTGCATTATGCGCCTGTACGCCTGCGCGCGTTCACTTTCGGTCACAAATATAATCATTTTGCGCAGGCAAGTCAAGAAAAAACGGCGCGGAATTTCATATGCTTTTGCGGTGCTGGGGCATAAACGCACACGCGGCGTTTTTTGTAGAGTTATCGCCCGCCTTCGTTTGGGTCGGGCATAGCTCGTCCGCACGCTATCCGCCTGTTTTTTGTTTTGACTTTATACCTGTTTTCCGACCTCTTCCCGAAAGGGCAGAAAAACAGCCCGCATAAGGCGGGCTGTTCGCGTCGGTCATTTTTTCTTGACATCGATGATGTAGGACTCCAGCTCGGGATCCTTCTTGAACCCTTGGACGAACTTCTTGAAGCCGCCCTTGGTGCCGTTGCACATATCAACCAGACCTTCCACGCACTGCATCGAGAGCAGTCCGCCCGTAAAGCCCATAAAGCCGCGCAAAGGCATGTCGATCGCGGAATGCACCATCATTTCGCGGTTGGTCGTGCTGCCGGCGATGAGACTGACGCCGAAAGTGATGAGCCCGTTCATGAACTTGCCCACGGGAGAGATGGAAACGTCGCCGAGGCTGCAATTGATGTTGAACTCGCCTCTTGCATAGGGCACGTTGTCCACCACCGAAGCGCCGTAGAGGGCGGCGAACTGTTCGATGGGGATGGTGCGCTTCTGTTCGTTGGTCTCGGTGAGGTCGTAGTAGTAGGGCGCGGACGTGCGGTAATCCGGGATGGGCGCCGCGGGATTTGCGGACTTCACGTTCACGGTCGCGCTCAGGCGGATGTCGAGGGAGGATGCGCCGACGAGGATGTCGAAGTCGCCGCTTTCGACGTGCCAATCCTTGATGAGGACGTTATAGTAGGCAAAAGCGCGGCTGTCGAGCTCGACGGACACTTCCTTTTCCTCGCCCGCTTTGAGGAAGACTTTCTTGAAGCCTTTCAGTTCCTTCTTGGGACGGAAGATGCTGCTCACCTTGTCGGCGACATAGATCTGAGCGACCTCGGCTCCGTCGCGCTTGCCCGTGTTTTTGACTTTGAAGGTGACAGTGAGAGGCTCGTTCTCATCGATGGCGTCGGAGGAAAGTTTGAGGTCGGAATATTCGAAAGTCGTGTAGGAGAGCCCGTAGCCGAAGGGGTAGAGCACAGGCTTTTCCGCCGCTTCGTAATAACGATAGCCGACATAAATGCTTTCGCGGTATTGCACCGTGCGCGGTCCCATGGGGAAGTAGCGCGCGACGATGTTGTCGCTGTTCTTGACGGGGAAGGTCTCCGCGAGCTTGCCGGAGGGGTTGACCTTGCCGTAGAGCAGATCGTACGCCGCCTTGCCGGACGCCTGACCGCCGAGATAGAGGTTGAGGATGGCGCGGGCGTTGGGCTCGACGGTGTCGAGCGCGACGGGGGAACCGCAGGAGAGCACCACGATGATGTTCTCGTTGACTTTGGCGATCTCTTCGACAAGCATACGGTGCGCGTCGGGCATATCGATGTGTTTGCGGTCGAAGCCCTCGGACTCGTATTCGGGGGTGAGACCGATGAAGACGATGACGGCGTCCTTGCCTTTTGCGACCTCGACGGCTTCCGTGATGAGGCGCTTGCTCACACCGTCGCCTTTCATCTTATAGCCGTCCGCATAGACGAATTTCTGCCCCGCAGCGTTCATCGCGTCCACGAAAGAGGTGATCTTGGTGGGGTTGATGAGACTGGAACCGGACCCCTGATAGCGCGGGGTCTTGGCGAGCGCGCCGATGACCGCCACTTTTTTGGAGGAGAGGAGAGGAAGGATGTCGTTTTCGTTTTTGAGGAGCACCGCGCCTTGAGCCGCCACTTTCGCCGCCAGGACGTCGTGGGCGTGGAAGTCGGGCTTGACGGTCTTGTCCTCTCTCTCTTTGCAGGTGAAGGCGAATTTGATGAGACGCAGCACGACTTTGTCCAGATCCTCAACGGCGAGCTTGCCGTCCTTGACCGCTTTGACGATGAGCTTGTCGTTGGCGCCGCGGTTGCCGGGCATTTCGAGGTCCATGCCCGCCCTGATGCCTTCCACACGGTCGTTCACCGCGCCCCAGTCGCTGACGACGATGCCTTTGAAGCCCCATTCGTCGCGCAGGATGTCGGTGAGCATGCGCTTGTTGTCGGAAAGATAGGTGCCGTTCAGACGGTTGTAGGAGCACATCACGGTGGAGGGCTGTTCAGTCTTGACGACATGTTCGAACGCCGCAAGATAAATCTCGCGCAGAGCTCTCTCATCCACGATGGAATCGATGCTCATGCGGAGATGCTCCTGATTGTTGGCGCAGTAGTGTTTGAGCGAAACGCCCACTCCCGCCGACTGCACGCCGTGCACCCAGGCGGCGCCCATGCGCCCGGAAAGGAACGGATCTTCCGAGAAATATTCAAAGTTCCTGCCGCACAGGGGAGAGCGTTTGATGTTGATGCCGGGGCCGAGCACCGTGGACACGCCGAGCGCCTTGGCTTCGGCGGCAATGGCTTTGCCGACGGTGGCGATGAGATCCGGATCCCAGGTGCTCGCGGAAGTGACCGCGGGCGGGAAACAGGTGGCGGGATGGGACTGCTTCATTATGTTGGTGCCCCCGCCGCTTTCCATCTCGCTCCGGAGCCCGTGAGGGCCGTCCGTCATGCGCACGGAAGGGATGCCGTGTTTTTCTATTGGCGTCGTGGTCCAGAACGTGAGTCCGGAACAGAGCGCGGCTTTTTCTTCAAGTGTGAGTTTTTTGAGGATGGCGACGTACTTTTCGTCGGCGGCATCCGCCAAAACGTTTTTGTTTTCCTCTGACATAAGACCTCCCGGGATAAACAAGTTGCGCTGTCACGCGCAAGCGCGCACGCATATGCGCCGCATACATTGTTATTCTAACATCTATCGGGACAATAATCAACAATAAAATGCAAAACTGTGCGCTTTCACATACATTTCTAACAAATTAAACCCGTTGTGCGCGGCGGCGTCCGCGATCCGTCGCGGCAGGCGGCGCCGACGGGCAGTCTTTTGCAGGACAAGGATATATCCACGCGATCACGCAGTTTAATTCACGTTTTCCGCAGATAAACATTGTGTTCGGTCATCATTATCAAATGTACATTATGAAACGTGCGCGCACGGTAATGGGACGGTATGCGCGTGCGCGGCGCGTGCGGCACACGCTTTTCCGCTCTGACCGGATGAGCGCCGCCTGGTTGTGCTTGCGCAAAAAAAATGTTAAGATGAGTGTAACCTCCGACCTTCGCGGCCGTATATTAAGCGAAAGCAGGCAGCAAATGAAAAACGACGCGTACGAAAGACTGTTCAGAAGATACTTCAACGAGGCGAAGCTCTACGTCACATCTCTGTGCCGCAGCGAAACGCTTGCCGAGGATATCGTGTCCGAATCTTTCGTCAAGGCGTTCAGCCTCATCGATGAGGAAAAGGAGAGCTTCAAATTCTGGCTCTTCAAAGTGTGCAGGAACGCGTACTTCGACTATCTCCGCAAGGCTCGGCGTCTCACCGCCGTGCGCGACAACATGGCGGACGACGGGGCGGACCTTGCGGAAAGGCTCATCGAGGACGAGGAGTACCGCGCGCTCTACCGCGCCATAGCGCTGCTCAAAGACAACTACCGCGAAGTCATCCAGCTCTACTACTTCGACGAGCTTTCCGTCTCCGAGATCGCCGACATCACGGATCAGTCGGTGCAGAACGTGAAAGTGCAGATGTACAGGGCAAGGAACAAACTCAAAGAAATTCTGGAGGGACAGATATGAACTACGAAGACGCGTTCAGACACTACCGCGAAGGCACGGCAACGGACGAAGAGAAGGCTTTCGTTCTCGACGAGATCGCGAAGGCAAAGGCTCTTTCCTCCCTGCTCGACGACGAAGGGCTCGCTGTCAAACGCGCGCCCATCAAAGAGGCGGAGGCAAAGGACGTCAAGGAAGCTAAACACCGCATGATCATGCGCAGGGTGATAGGCGGTCTTATAGCCGTCGTCGTCATAATCCTCGCGCTTGGAGCGATCCTGGGCGGAGTGTTCGGCTCGGCAGCCGCATATGCAAGGGACAACGCCGTCTGGGAAAGGTCGGAAGCCATCGCCGTCGCCGAGGATTACGCCCGCGCGCACGCCGAGCAAAACGGCTTTGTCGTCAGCCGCATATTCAGCGATCTGCCGAAGGATGTGGACGAGGACTTCAACTTCGAGACGGACCTCAAGAGCAGCTATTACAGCTACAAAGTGGACGTCACGGTGTGGACGGAGGACGGCTGGGAGCTGGAATACGAGATAGAGGTCAATTCCCACACCGGCAGCCCGTCGCTGCGTGAATACGAAGCCGACAAAGAAGGGTACTTCCGCATGTGACCCGGGCACCGGCGCACTGCGGCAAAGGAAAAGCATACAACGGTTCGCAAGGGTTTGCGCCCGAAAGAAGACGCGCTTCGGCGCGTCTTCTTTCTATGCCGGACCGGAACAACACGAACCGGCATCAGAACAATTCTTTCCGGCGCTTTTGCGCGGGCGAAACTTGCGGGTAAGTAAACTGTTGCCTGAGTTGCGCCTGAGCAACGGGACTTTGACAAAGCAGGTCGTTAAATGACTGCGTCAGCGCAGAGGGGCGATGTGCCGCAACGTACTTTGCATCACCTCCGACAAATGTGCGTCTTCAAGCAGGATCTCGCAGGGGCGTTCGCCGATGACGGCGGAGATGAGGTTGAAGTCGGGCTTGTCGAAAAGGTCGATGACTTCGACGGGACGTCGGGCGGTGAGATTGACGAGTGAATCCCCCGTGATGGCAACACGGTTTTTTGCGCCCTCCGTACCCGTGATGAATGAGGCGATGTCAAAGGCGTCCCCGCCGCTCCCGGACGATATGAGCCGGGCTGCGAGAGAGGCAAGTTCGCTCCAATTTTCCGTGAGAGGACGCAGCCGAAAATGCAGAAGGCCGTCCAAAGCGTAATCTATGCATTCCGAAAGGACGCGGTCTACCACGCTTCTCTCATATTGCGAATCAAAGTGCACAAGTGAACATATGAGCGCACAATTTGCATGATTCAACTCCATATTCTGCAATTTGCCGAGAAAAAAGCGCAGCTTCATGAACGTCAGGAATACCGTCTTCAGGATGTCGCGGACCTGTCCTTCCGTCTCCTCTTGCAACTCACACACCGAGGCGATGTAAAAGAATACGCGATCCTTGCTCTCTTCCGCCGCATATGAAAGATGCCTTATACTTCCGAGCTTTGCGATCAAAAAATCTATCTCCCTGCCGAACCTCTTGTCAATGCTGATGACATTAGACCACATAAACACCTCGGCTATATTCTATGCAACGGCGATAAATATTTACGCACTCCAAGAGCGCGGCAAGAAAGTTTTTGTCTCGGTCCGGCAGGTTAGAGCGTTTCGCGCAAAACGACGCCGATGCGAGCGTCACATCTGTGTGCTCGCATTTTACGGGGGCGGCATTTGCGCGGTAATACTTTTTCTGTTATCATTGTTTTGCGTGCGCCGAGAAGAGGTGCGCGGTGAGTCGATGACAAGAAAAGAGTTGCTCGCAAAGCTGAAAAAACCCGGAACGAGAGCGTTGGTCTTCGTGGTATATCCCGTGACGCTCGTATTCGTTGTTCTTTCGGTTTTGTGCGTCAAGCTGGAGCTCCCTTCCGCGCTCGAGAAGGTGATCTTCGCGGGGACGGGCGTGTTCTTCTTTTACAGCGTTTACACCCTCGTTGCGGGAGGGCTGAGAGAGCTGGGGCCGCGCGTTGCAAAACTCGCGGATCGCAATAGATTCATTCGTCGTTTTGCGCAGGACTACGTTTTCCGCACTTTTGTTTTTTCCTGGATAGCATTCGCCGTCAACATAGCATATGTCATCTTCGAGGGAGTGATGGGCATTGTGTACGGCTCGCTGTGGCGCAACGCGCTCGCGATGTACTATCTCTTCCTCACTCTCATCCGCGGCATCATAATCGTCAAGGAATACAAGAGCAGACGGAGTGGTGAGACGGAGAAAGACAAGCTGCTGCGCGGCATACGCACCTATGGTATCTGCGGCATCAGTTTCATCGTGCTCGACGGCGCCATGTGCGGCATCGTCACCATGCTCACAAGGGGATATGCAGAGGTGTCCTATCCCGGCGCGCTCATATATGTCGCTTCCGCCTATACATTTTATAAGATCATCGCCGCCGTCACCAACCTCGTCAAGGCGCGGCACAGCAGATCCCCGGTGGTGCAGTCGCTGCGCAACATCAACCTCGCCGACGCACTCATGTCCGTGATCAGCATGGAGACCGCCCTCATCGCGGAGTTCGGCGACGGCGAGAGCCTCTTCGTGCTGCGTACGGTGACGGGGTTCATAGCCTGCGTCATCCCGGTGGCGCTCGGCGCGGCAATGGCGCTGCGCGCCGTCACGGAGTATCGTCGGGTGAAAAGCGGAGGTTTCTCTATCCGCTTCGGCAGGGACATGGAAGGCACCGGCACACTTGTCTACGTCAGAGAGTGCACTGCGGAGCAGCCGACTGCTTTCAAAAACATGAGTGACGGAGCGTGTGAAGACAAGCGCGGCACGGTGGGCGCAGACCCTGCCTGCGCCGCTGTTTTATCCGTTCGGAATGATCGTATCATCGGCGGGTGACAGCATTTCCTTTCATTCATGCGGACCCGTAAAATAACAAAAGCGAGGCTTTATGCCTCGCTTTTGTGTGTTTCAACGGTGTTTTGAGTTGAATTGTGTGTGCCCGTGAAGGGCGCGGCGTCACTTGATGACGCGCACTTTGATGACGCCGTCCGTCTTTTCGAGGGCGAGGGCGTCGATGGTCTCGTCGGTGTCGGCGATGGTGTAGGTGTAGCCCTTCGCGGTGGAGGACACTCCGTCGATGCCGATGGCGGTGCCTTCCTTTGCGAGCACGGTCACGCGGTGTTTGGCGGTGAGTTCCTTTTTGAGGCAGGGCAGGTTGACGGAGTTGACGATGTTGCCGTTCTCGATGTAATCTTTGAGCTCGTTCGCCGCCATCACAGCGCAGTTGTCTTCCGCCTCTTCCGTGGACGCGCCGAGGTGGGGGACGGCGATTATGCCGTCGCAGTTGTTGATCTCCTCGGTGGGGAAGTCGCAGACATACTTGTGCAGTTTGCCGCTTGCGAGCGCCGCTTTGATGTCGGCGGTGACTGCGAGTTCGCCGCGGGCGGCGTTGACGACGACGGCGCCGTCCGCCATTTTCGCTATCGCGGCGGCGTCTATCATGCCCTTGGTCTCATTGGTGGCGGGCATGTGCAGAGAGACGAAATTCGCGTCCGCATACGCCTGTTCCGCGGTGGGGAGCACTTCGACGAAGGGGATCTCCGCCCGTGCGGCGTCGGAGAGATAGGGGTCGTAGCCCTTAACGGTCATTCCGAGGGCGTGAGCCGCTGCCGCGACCTTTCTGCCGATGGCGCCGAGACCGAGCACGCAAAGGGTCTTGCCCGCGATCTCGTGTCCGACGAACTGCTTTTTGCCCTTTTCCACCTGTTTTGCGACATCGTCGCCGGAGAGGGAGGACGTCCATTTCACGCCCTCGACGAGGTTGCGCGCCGCGAGCATGAATTCGCAGATGACCATTTCCTTCACGGCATTGGCGTTGGCGCCCGGGGTGTTGAAGACGACGACGCCGAGCTTTGCGTAGTCGGCGTGGGGGATGTTGTTGACGCCTGCGCCGGCGCGTGCCACGGCGAGGACGGAGGAGGGCAGGTCGAATTCCGCCATATTGGCGCTTCTTACGAGGATGCCGACGGGAGCGGCGCTCTCATCGACAAGGTCGTAGCCCTGCATTATCTCGGCTGCGAGGGGGGAGATGGCGTTGAGTTTCAGGATGTCCATATCGCCCTCACTTGTTCTCGAGCTCGAACTTCTTCATGAAGTCGATGAGCGCCTTCACGCCCTCGACGGGCATGGCGTTGTAGATGGAGGCGCGCATACCGCCCGCAAGACGGTGTCCTTTGAGGGAGACGAGCCCCGCGCCTTCCGCCTCTTTGACGAACTTGGAGTCCAGCTCCGCGGAGGGAGTGACGAAGGGGACGTTCATCATGGAGCGGTCCTCGGGGTTCACCTTGTTTTTGTAGAAAGAGGAATTGTCGATGAAGTCGTAGAGCATCGCGGATTTCTCGCGGTTGATCTTCTCCATCGCGGCGACGCCGCCCATCTTCTTGAGATAGCGCATGTTGAGCATCATGACATAGATGGGCCAGCAGGGGGGCGTGTTGTAGAGGCTGTTGTTCGCCGCATGCACGGAATATTTGAGCATGGTGGGGCAGACCGCCATCTCGCCGCCCAGCATATCCTTGCGTACGATGACGAGGGTGACGCCGGCGGGAGCGAGGTTCTTCTGCGCTCCGGCGTAGATCAGGGCGTACTTGTTCACATCCGCGACCTCGCTCATGATGCAGGAGGACATGTCGGACACAAGGGGAGCGCCGCAATCGGGCAGATAGTGCCACTTGGTGCCGAAGATGGTGTTGTTCTCGGTGATGTGGACATAGTCGATGTCATCGCGGAAGTCCTTGCGCGTCACCTTGGGGATGTAGGTGTAGCCCGCCTCTTCGGAGGACGCGACCAGGCGGATATCGCCGTATTTGATCGCCTCTTTGTACGCCTTTTTGGAGAAGTTGCCCGTCACGACGTAATCCGCGCGCCCCTTCTTCAAAAGGTTGAGGGGGACCGCCTCGAACTGCGTGGACGCGCCGCCCTGAAGGAGGAGCACTTCATAGTCTTCCGAGACGCCCATCAGCTCGCGCACGAGAGCGATGCATTCGTTGTGGATGGGTTCGTAGACCTTGCCGCGGTGGCTGAGCTCCATGACGCTCATGCCTGAGCCTTCATAGTCCGTGATCTGTCTGCCTGCCTCTTCGAGCACTTCCAAGGGGAGCATGCCGGGGCCTGCGGAAAAGTTGTAAACTCGCATATTGCCTCCTTTCGGTAATGGAAATACCCGCATATTATACAACACTCGGCGGCGGTATGTAAAGAAATTGACAAAGTAAATCATTGTTGAGGCGAATTTTTCCGAGGGGGCGCTTGCGCTTGCCTTGCGTGGAGATATTTTGTATAATATACTTTAATTTGAGAAAAATCGTTTGAAAAGCGCGGCGTACGGCTGCGCGCGGAGCGGAGCGGGCTATGGCGTCCGCCGAGGCTCCGGAAGGAGAAAAATGGCAAAATCCGTAAAAGTAGTGTTTCTGGGCGGCGTCGGTGAGATCGGCAAGAATATGACCGCCCTCGAGTTCGGCGACGATATCATCATCGTGGACTGCGGCGTGGAATTCCCCCGCGAGGACAGCCCCGGCATCGACGCAATCATCCCCGACATCACCTACATCCGCGACAACCTGAAGAAGGTGCGCGGCATCGTCCTCACCCACGGTCACGAGGATCACATCGGCGCGCTGCCTTACTACGCCGACGAGCTCAAAGTGCCCGTCTACGGCACCGCTCTCACGCTGGGGCTTTTGGAGCGCAAGCTCTCCGAGCGCGGCATCAAGGCGCAGCTCAACCGCGTGAAGCCCGGCGACGAGGTGGAGCTCGGCTGTTTCAAGGTGGAGTTCATCAAAGTGGCGCACTCCATGGCGGGTGCGTGCGCGCTCTCCGTCACCACTCCCGTGGGCATAGTGTTCGTCACCGGGGATTTCAAGATCGACAACACCCCCATCGACGGCAAAAAGACGGACCTGCAACGCATTGCGGAGATCGGCGCCAAGGGCGTGCTGCTCATGCTGGGCGAGTCCACCAACGTGGAGCGCAAGGGCTCTTCCACCTCCGAGATGGTGGTGGGGCAGGGGCTGGAGAACATCTTTGTCGCCAACCCGAAAAAGCGCATCGTCGTGGCGTGTTTCGCCTCTTCAAATTACAGGGTGCAGCAGATCATGTGGCTCGCCGAGAAGTACGGCAGGAAGGTCGTGCTCGCGGGCAGGAGCATGAAAGGCATCGTGGAAGTGGCGTCGCGCGTGGGCGAACTGCAGGTGCCCAAGGGCATCATCGCGGACGGCGTGGGCAAGCTCCCGCCCGAGAAGCTCGTGGTCATCGCGACGGGGTCGCAGGGCGAGCCGTCCAGCGCATTGAACCGCATGAGCAAAGGGGATTTCAACAAAGTGACGGTGGGTCCCGACGACGTCGTGGTGCTCTCGTCCACCCCCATCCCCGGCAACGAAAAGTCCGTCTATGATGTCATCAACAACCTCTTCCGCAAGGGGGCGAACGTCATCTATGAGGCGATGAACGAAGTGCACGTCTCCGGACACGCCTATGAGGAGGAGCTCAAGATCATGCTCTCCCTCGTGCGCCCCAAATATTTCATCCCCGTGCACGGCGAATACCGCCATCAGTTCAAGCATGCGGAGATCGCGAAAAACCTCGGCATCAAGGAGACGAACATCGTCATCCCGAACATCGGAGAGGTGTACGGCGTCAACGCGCACTCCATAAAACAGCATTCCAATGTGCCCGCGGGCAACGTCTATGTGGACGGCGTGGTGCTTGAGGACGGCTCCTCGGTGGTGTCCGACCGCAGGTCGCTCGCCGAATACGGCATGCTGCTCGTGCTCGCAAGCGTCAATACGGAAAAGGGCGTCATCGCGGGCGATCCCGACGTCATCGCGAGAGGGTTCAACCTCACCGACGAGATCGAGAAGGAGATCTCGGACACCGTGCGCGACACCGTGAATGCCGCTGATTTCGACGAAAACGGGCTCGGCGAGCTCGCACGCGCCGTCAAGAAAGCGGTGCGCAAGCTTTTCTACCGCGACAGACAGTTCCCCATCATCATCCCCATCATCGTGGAGGACTGACATGCAGCGCAAGCCCGTCGTACTCATCCTCACATCCTCGGACGAGCGCGGAGGCGCGGCGGAAAA
>CASDRL010000053.1 GCA_949283145.1 uncultured Clostridia bacterium
GGTTCTCATTCGAAGACGGTCTCACGCGCCGCTCAGCCAAACTTGCACAGCGGGCGCTTGCGCCTGCTCCTGCAAGTCGCGGCGCGCCCCGCGACCTCGCAAGCCGGACGGATAATTAAATAGACACGGGCTCGGTGCGCGTCGAGTCGCCCTCCTCGCCCCGCGAGGGGTGCTCAATAAGTACCGGCATCCGCTTGATTATGTGAGTGCGACTACCAAAATTTGGGTAAAGTTGAAAAGACAGTCCCGCATTTTGGGAGAGTGAACTCTATTCCGAGTGGGGGAGGAGTCCCGAAGGGGAGGAGGGGGTCTGTCACTACCATGTCAGAGGTCGGAAGCTTATTTTTTTCTCCGAGTACGACGAAACCTTTGAGCGAGCTCCCCCCCCGAGACGAAAAGATTGATGGAACGTGCTGTCAAATGATATCCGAGGGAGAAAAATCAAGCAAAGCACGGAGGTTGCCTGACATGGTGAGCAGGGACTGGCATTTGCTGAGGGCGTTTTTGTCGTCGCCGCATTCCAGCGAACCTTCCGTTTCCGCGAGGGCGACGGAGAATGCACGAAGATCGGGTGACCAGGTGAAGAGTTCCAGTCCGGCGCGCTTTTTCTCCCACCAGGCGGAGAGTTCTTTTACCTCGTCGAGGGCGTCGTCGGTCGGGCTTTTGATGGCGGCTTCCAGCGCGTTTATGCGCGCGTCCAGCTCGTTGAAGGTGCGGTCGATGTGCACCGTTTCCAGCACGCCGCCCGTGATGATCGCGGCAAGGATGACGAGGGCTATGACGAAACGTTTCATCCGGCGTTTTCCTCCGGGAATGAGACGGTCATGCTGTCTCCGACGTAGGGCTGCACGAAGACGCGGTTCCCGGTGACGAGCAGCAGCAGAACGTCGGACTGTTTCATCCCGAGGGTGTCGAGCAGGCGGAGCACGCGTTTTTTGTCTATATCCTGCAGCCCTTTCATGTTCGCGCCCATGAAACATCCTTCCATCACGACGGTGACGGGCATCTCGGCGGGCTCGGTGCGCATCTCCATATCGGAAGGGGTGAGGGGTTTATATTGCGCCTTCGGCAGCACGGTCATGGTGCCGTTGGTCTCGATGATGGCGTATTCCACTTCACCGGGGTCGAAATAGCCGCCGGAGCGCAGCGCTTCGAGCAGATCGTCGATGTTCATGTTGAGCTCTTTCAGCACGTCGGGAAGGAGATTGCCGCGCTCGATGACGATGATGGGTTTGCCGTTGAGCAGCTTTCGGAAGCGCAGACTGCCCGACGCCAGCTTGGTGATGATGATGTGCACCACAAAGAGGGTGAATACGGGGATGATCCCGTAGATGATGGGGATGGTGTGGTCGCTCATCGGGATGCACGCGAGATCGCTCGCCACGAGGGTGATGGCGAACTCGAAGGGCTGCAATTCCCCCAGCTGCCGTTTGCCCATCAGGCGCATCGCGACCAGCAGAAAGAAATAGATCACTATGCATCTCACAAAGAGGTTCAGCATAGCGCTATTTTGTTTTTTCCGCCTGTTTTTATGCCTGTCGGACGCGTCTCGGTGCGGAGCGGAGCCCGGTCTTCGATTTGCGGCGGGAGCAGTGCGGCGGTTTTTCTCCGGGAGCACACTGTTTGCGGGCGGGCAGCACCATCGCCATCACGGCGCGGATGTCAACGATGCCGAATGCCGAGACGAATGTAGCAAAGAGCCCGAGAACGGGTAGAGCGACGGCGATCATGGTCAGGATCGCGTTCAGGCGTACGGCGACGAGGCGTTCGAGCAGTGCGCCCGCCACCGCGAGCGGCATGGAGAACAAGCAGACGCCGACGGTCTTTGCCATGCCGTCCGGTTTGCCCAGCCTATGCATGAGGAATGCGGAGTTGACGGAGGCGGTGACCGCCATCCCGACGCCGCTCGCGACGGCTGCGGAATAGATCCCTATGCGCGCGGGGAGCAGGAAGATGCAGGGCAGCGAACACAGCATCCCGCAGACATAGCCCGCAAAGGACGCGCGTTCCATGCCCAGGGAGTTGAGCACGGGGGTGGTGACGCTGCCGAGCGCGAGGGGGAAGATGATGACTGCGGCATAGGACACCAGTCTGCCTGCCTCTTCGTCGCCAAAGAAAAACAGCCCGAGTTCTTTCCCGAGCGGGACATAGGCGGCAAAGAACGCCGAGGCGACGATGGCGGCAAAGAGGAGCGCGGTGCGCAGTTTGGCGCGTATCTCCGCGTATTTGCCTGCGGCGGCGAGTTCCGCGAGGTCGGGGATGAGCACCACGGAGAGGGCGGAGATGACGGTGACGGGCGCCATGATGAGGGGGAGAGCCATCCCCGCCACTCTTCCGTAGCCCGCGGCGGCCGCGGCTGCGGTCATCCCGCCTTCCACGAGTTTGCGGGGTATGACGAGAGCGGAAAGCGATGCGGAAAGGGATGTGAGAACGCGTACGGCGGAGAGCGGAAGGGTGGCGGAGACCAGCTCGCCCGCGCCCTGCGGCTTTGTCAGCCTGCCGCCCGCACGCAGGAACATGACGAAGAGTATGATGACGGACACGGCGTCCGACGCCGTCATTGCGACGGCAACGCCGATCGCTCCCGTGACCGAAGCGAAGAGCCCGCCCGCGAACAGCATCGCGAAGCCTATCTTCAGCACTTCGTCCACGAGTTCGAGAGAGGAGAACGCGAGGAAGCGTTTGCGCCCCCAGAACCAGCTGCGTAAAGGCGCGTAGAGCGACGACGTGAAGAGGGCGGGCAGCATGACGAGAAAGACGGGCACGCACCTTTCGTCCGCAAAGAGCCCGCCGAGACGGCTGCGCAGGGCAAGGAAGACGACGCAGACTGCCGCCGAGGATACCGCGCCTATGAGCAGAGAGGCGGTAGTCAGGGCGTTTTGGCGTTTCACATCGCCGCGTGCGGCGCATTCCGCCACTTTGCGCGAGAGCACCGTCGGAGCGCCCGCCGTGAAGGAAAAGAGCAGGAGCAGCACGCTGAAAGCGATCTGATAAAGACCGACGGCTTCCGCTCCGAGAGTGCGCGACATCCAGATCTTGAAAAGGAAAGAGAGCAGCCTTGTCGCCACCGAAAACACCGTTACTATGGAAAATGCCTTGACAGTACCGTTCAATTTTTCGCCTCAAAGCTACCATATGCGCCCCGTACGGAAAAAATTCTGTCCGGGGCATAGCGGCGAGAGAAGGAGCGGCGATGGCGGGGCGGAGGGGCAGAGGACAAGAGATGAAGGAAAGAAAAGATGCGGGCGGGATGTAAAAGGCAAAACAAAAGCCCTCTCGGGTGAGAGGGCTTTTTGATGTCCGTCTTACGGTCACTCATTGAAAGTGTCGTAATCGTCCTTCTTCCTGCGCACGTTGGCGGAGGAGACGTTGTCGGTGGGCTCGTCGGGAGTCTTCTTGGTGAACTTCTTCTTGTACTTCTTGACGAAGAACACGATGACCACCGCGATGATCGCGAGACCGATGACGATGGTCGGGATCATCCACCACAGACTGTCGAGGTTGAAGCCTGCGGAGGGGACGTCCGTGCCGTCGTCTTCGCCGTCGCCCGTCGCGCCCTGCTGAGCTTCTTCGGGGATGCGGTGGCTTGCATAGAGCCCGTAGCCTTCCTCACCTTCTGCGGGGAAGAGCTCTTCCTCCGCGGCGTATTCCGTTTCGCCGCCGAGCTTCTCGATGGTGACCGCGTCAAAGAATGCGTAGCCGCTGACCAGCTGAGTCTCGTCGTCCGCGTCATAGCGGCCGAGACCGAGGCGGACGGAGACATCCGTCACATCGTCGGAGGGCGCGAGCACGAGGAAGGTGTAGGTGACCCATTTGCCGCCGGTGTTGATGTTCTCGAAGAGCAGAGGATCGTCGTCGCCGTCTGCGGAACCGAGGTAGAGCTCGATGTAAGCGCCGCGGTCGTCCGCCGCCGTCCACGCGTTGTCCTCGCCGATGTGTCCGATGCCGTAGGTGAACACCCTGATCGTGATCTTATACGCGGTCTCGGCGGTGAGAGTGTAGCTCTCGGAACCGTAACGATACGCGCTGTTGTTGATGTTGTTGATGAGGAGGACGTTGTTCCCGTCCGCGCCGCTGTGGACAGCGTCGGCGACATCCGCGGGCAGCATGCGCGCAGCGATCGCCTGATAATATTTCTGCTCTTTTATCGCGGTGCTCGCGCGTTCGCGGTCCTCGTCGTTGTTCGGGTCGCCGGCGCCGGGGTTTGCCTCGAACCATTTGTTGATCTCATCCTCGCTCGCGCTGAAATCGTCGACGTCGAGTTCGGGACCGAGACCTGTCACATAGGTTTTGCGGGTGTCAGCCTCTCCCTCGCCGGGCTCGGGGCCCATGGCGGTGTCGTTGGGGGAGTCGGTGTTGAACACGCCGTGCTTGACATCGTCGGAATCCTGATCGGTGCCGAGGGAGCCGGACCAGCCGTTGGGATCGGTGAGGACGTTGTTGCCCTCTTCGTCCGTGGTGTCGGTGCTGCCCTCGAGGGTGTCGAAGGAGTCGGTGAAGAAGGTGATGCGTCTCACTTCCTCATAGACTCTCGATTCGCCGGTCGCCTCGTCGGTGACGGTTTCTGCGGGGGTGTAATCGTCAAGATCCGCTTCGTCGAGACCTTCGTGCATGGTGACGGAGTCGAAGAGGATGATGCCGGAGCTTTCCGCGGTTTCCTTGTCGCCGCCGGTGATGTCGGTGTTTTCACCCAGCCACAGCCCGAGCTGCAGAGAGACGTCCGAAAGCCCCACTTCGATGTTGAAGGTATATTTGTGCCAGAGTCCGTCGCCTTCCACGGTGAACCAGATGTTCTCGCCGTCCTCGCCGTTCACGAGGGAGCCGGAGGCTTCGCCGGTGAGGAAGATCATGCCCTTGGTGCCGCTCTCTGCCTTTGCCCACACGCTGATGGAGTAGTTGGTGGAGGCGTCGAGGGTGAACTTGTCGGAGAGATAGCCGACGGAATATTTGTTGCCGTTCAACCCCGCGAGAGCGAGCATATAGGGTGCGCCCTTCGCTTCATAGGGATCCTTCTTCGCGTCGTAGATGTTAGTGAAGAACGTGTTGCCCTCTCCGAAGAGGTTGTTTATCTGCGTGCTCGCCGTCCAGATGCCGGGGTTTTCTTCGTCCTCGGCGACCTTGATGACGCCGCCCACGAAGTTCTCGTTGCGGGTGCCGTCCTCGTTTTCGGTGATGGTCTGATCGCTCAGAGTCCAATCCTCGGGCACGCCCGTCACGTCGCTTGACTGCAGAGTGCCGTCCGCGCCTTCGGAGGCGGTGATGGCTTCCTCGAGTTCGTCATAGTCGATGTTGCCGAAGGAGCCGTTGGCGAAAGAGCCGTCAGCCGCACCGGTGGAGAGATCCGCCTTCTTGATGTAGGTGCCGGAAGACGCGCCGGAGTAGTCGGAATAGGTGATGTCCAGCATGCTGATGTTGGCAAACCACACCGCGCCGCTCGCGAGGGTGGAAGCGCTCCATCTGGTGCCGGAGCCAAGCGCGAACTCGAGCCATACCGTCTCGGCGCCTTCGTCGGAACCTTTGACGTAGAAGGTGTATTCCTTCCATTCGCTGCCGTCGTCCGTCTCGGTGTTGAGGGCGGTGAAGGAGGAAAGCGCGGTGTCTTCGCCGTCATCGTCCTTGCCCATGAGATAGATATAGGCGCCCTTGCCCGATTCGATGCCGGACGTCTTCACCCACACGGAGATGGTGTAGGCGCTGTTGGCGCGGAGATCGAACTTGCCGGACTCGACGCGGTAGACGGTGTTCTCGAGGGCGTAGATCATCATGCCCGTTGCGGGAACGTTTTCATAGGGGAGTCCCGGAGCGGTGAGCCCGAGGGCTTCATAGAGCTTGCCGGTGTCGCCCTCCGCGGTGAGGGGCATCGTGCCCGCGGTCACGATGGAAGAGTTGACGACGGGAGCGGAGGACTCTTCGTCCTCGTCGGGCTCGACTTTGGTCCAGCCTGCGGTCTTGCCGAGGGTGCCCGTTGCATACTCGTCGGTGCCGTCCGCCGCAAAGTCGCGGCCGATGCCGCCGTAGTTGCCGCCGTCGCGTTCAAAGTAGCTTTCGGAGGTGAGGTCGGTGAGGAGCGCGGTGCCGCCCTCGCTCACATTCACCTCATAGCCTTCCGCAGCGCCGGCGCTTGCTTCGTCAAAGGCGCCCTCGTCGGCGTACTGCACGAGGGTCACGTCGTCAAAGAACGCCCAGCCGGAGGAGAAGGTGCCGTTCGCGAGATAAGTGGTGCGGGCGCTGCCTTCCGAAGAAGTGGAGGAAGAGGAATAGTAGGTGTATTCCGCCTCGGTGTTTTCCTCAACGCTGCCGGTGCCCAGCCACAGCTCCACATTGTAGGACATGTCCTTATATTGGTTGCCGCGGATGTAGAAAGTGTAGGTCTGCCAGCCCGCGTTTTGAGGAGCGTGGCCGGATTTCTCTTCGCCGAAGAGGACCGTGTCGTTGACTTTGTTCTCCGCGATCCCTTCGATGACGATGTCCTTGCCGTCGCCGGAGAGGATGAGAGAGACGCCCGCGCCGTAGACGTTGTAGGTGAAGACGTCGATGCTGAGCGCGTAGAACCCGTTCTTCTCGATGACGATCTGACGGGAGGAGCGGATGCCCTGCGCCGTCATCATCTGCTGAGAAAGCATATAGACGTTGTCGCCGAGGCTGTTTTCGCGGCCGACGACGATGTCCTCATATGCGTTTTCGAGTATGGAGAGCGCGGGAGACCAGCTCTCTCTCGTGCCGTTTGAATCAAGATAATAGGTGCCCGCGTAGGAAGTCACGTTGTCGTCGAATCCCGACACGGGGATGATGCCGTTGAAACGGTAGGAGGTGGGGGCGTCGTCGCCCGTCACCAGCGACCAGCCGGAGGGCGCGGAAGTGCCGACGGTGGTGGAACCGAAGTCGAACCTGCTGTTGGAAGCGCGCAGGGTCATCGTGCGCGTGGTCATCGCGGAGTAGCGCGCGCCGAGGGAGAGGACGGCTGCGTCATCGTCGGCGGTCGCCTTCTCGTTCTCGTACGCCTCATAGATCTCGGCATAAGCGGTCGCTTCCTCGTTCGCCTTCTCGGTGAACACTGCCTTGGCTTCCGCCTCGGTGACCTCGCCGTCATTGATCTTTTCGAGGGTCACGTTGTCGAAGAAAGCATAGCCCGAGGTCAGACCGTCGCGGTAGTAGGAGCTGTATTTGCCGAGCCCGAGGTTGAGGGTGAGAGAGGTGGAGGAATTCGCCGCGCTCTCGATGTAGATGGTGTAGGGCTTCCACTCGCCCTTGGTGTCGATGCCGGAGATCTCCGCATAGCCGGTGGAGGAGAGATAGATCCTGGCGCCGGGGACGTTGTCCTCGTCGTCCGTGCCCGCGATGTCGTAGGTGAGCACGTCCACGCTCAGCTTATAGTAGGAGCCGGCGTCGAGAGAGAAGGACTTGGAGGAGAACCCGTACGCGGTGGGACCATAGTCGTCGTCATCGTCTTCCGCCATCTCCTCGGTGGGCATGTGGATCATGAGGATGTTGTTGACCGCGTCTTCGGCGTCGGAGAAGTGTCCGCCCTTGACGAGACGCTCATACAGGGTCTGGCCGCTCTCGTCCTTGCTGCCGTCGTCGTTCCAGAGCGAACGGTCGGCGGTGTAGAGCGCCTGTTCCAGACTCACCGCGCCCGCGATGACGTCGCCGGGGACGGAGGAGGAAGAGTAGAGCTTGCCGCCCGTCCAGTCGGTGATCGTGTGAGGGTAGCTTCCCGTCGTGCCGATGACCTTGAAGTCGGAGTTGCTGATGAGCAGACCTTCCGTGGCTTCTACGGTCTCGGTCGTTTCATCGGTGGTCGAATCGTTGCACGCGACAAGCGCCGCGGAGACGGAAACGATCACGAGGATCATGAAAAAGATCAGGATCGAAAGTTTCTTTCTTTTCATAGCTTCCTTTATAAAAAGTGGTTTGTCTTTGCTCGTGCGCGTTGCGCGCTGCCCGTAAAATACAGGCTTATGTATTCTAAACCAATTCCATAACTATTGCAAACGTTTTGGGCGTCCATTTCATATTTTCACTCAAATTCCGCAGACTTATCATGTCCCCCGGACATTGAAAGGAGATGAAAATATGAATACGGCGGCGATAGGAAAATACGGCGCGGCAAAATTCGCGGCGCCCGCCCCCGAGGAGAAGAAGAAAAGGCGAGCAGTCCTTGTCCTGTGCGGCGCGGCGATAGGCGTCGTCAACGGGCTTTTCGGCGCGGGCGGCGGGATGCTTGCGGTGCCCGTCCTCGCCGCCGCGGCAGGACTGCCGCAAAAGAAAGCGCACGCCACTGCCATCGCGGTCATCCTGCCGCTGTGCCTCGTCAGCACCGTGGTCTACGCCGTGCGCGGCGGCTTCGGGACGGACGTCATCCTGCCCACCGTCCTCGGCGTGCTCGCGGGCGGGATCGCGGGAGCGGCTCTCTTAAAAAAGCTCTCCGCCCCCGTCCTGAACCTTCTCTTTTGCGGGTTGATGCTCTTTGCGGGCATAAAGATGATGGTGTGACAAAATGACTAAAACGGCATTTTATCGTGCGAAAATGTGCGATAAAAATCGGATAATGCGGAGAATTGTGCAATGAAATTTCTCTGGTTCGTGCTTGCGGGGGTGTGCGGAGGGATGCTCGCCGGCATGGGGATGGGCGGCGGGACTCTCACCATCCCAATCTTGGTGCTCCTGCTTTCCGCCGAGCAGCTCACGGCGCAGTTCGCCAACCTTGTCGCCTTTCTGCCGACGGGGGCGGCTGCGCTCGGGATGCACGCGAAAAACGGCTTGATAAAGGCTAAACCTTTGCCGTATATTCTTATTCCCGCGCTTCTGACGACTGCCGCCGCATCCTTTTTTGCGAAGGACTGCGGAGACCTCATCGGCAAACTCTACGGGGGATTTCTTGTCATCATCGCCGTCTCCGGCCTCGTCTCCGGGGCTCTTCCCGCAAGGGCGGGGAGGCGATGAGCCCTTTCCGCGGTGCGTGCGCCACGGTCTTTCCGCCGACTTTTTCGGGCGGAGACGGGGCGCGATTTCCGCATTTTTCCTTTCGCCGCGAATTTTTGGGTATTTACATTGTACGGGTTTTGTTCTATAATTAACGCGAGTGTAAAATTATGCTCCGGTTAGGGGGAAACATTTCAAACCGGGAGAATACGAAATTGCAGATCGCATTCAAAACGTTCGGCAGGGGGGCGCACCCTCCCGCCAGAAAATCCACATCCGGCATTCCGGTCGCGGAGCTTGCCGCGCCGGAACGTCTTTATGTTCCCCTCTCCCAGCACATCGGAGCTCCCGCCGTCCCCGTGGTCAAGACGGGCGACGAGGTGAAGGCAGGGCAGCTCATAGGTGAGAGCGGCGGTTTCGTTTCCGCGCGCGTGCACTCGCCCGTATCGGGGACTGTCGCGGGCATCGTCACCCGTCCTACGGCCGCGGGAGGGAAGTGCCCGCACATCGAGATCGTCAACGACTTCAAGGGCGACACCGTCACCCTCCCGCCCCTTTCCGATCCCTCTCCCGAGGAGATAAGGGAGAGAGTGAAGGAGTGCGGCATCGTCGGCATGGGCGGCGCGGGGTTCCCCACACACGTCAAACTCGCGCCCAAGACCAAGCCGGACTTCTTCCTTGTCAACTGCGCGGAGTGCGAGCCCTACATCACCTGCGACCACCGTCTCGCGTTCGAGCATGCGGCGGAAGTGGTGCGCGGGGCGGAACTGCTCCGTCGGGCGACGGGCGCGGAGCGCGCCGTCATCGGCATCGAAGCCAACAAAAAGGACGCATATCTCGCGCTCGCGGCGGCGTGCGAAGGCTTGCCTTCCGTGGACGTCGCGCTGCTCAGAGTGAAATATCCGCAGGGGGCGGAAAAGCAGCTCGTCTTCGCCCTCACGGGCAGAAGGGTGCCCCCGGGCGGTCTTCCCGCCGACGTCGGGTGTGTGGTGGACAACGCCCATACCGCTTATTCGACGGCGCGGGCGGTGGACTGCGGCGAGCCCCTCACTTCCCGCCTGCTCACGGTGAGCGGGGGAGAGACGGGGGAGCCCGGCAACTTCCGCGTGCTCATCGGCACGCCCTATTCCTTCGTCAGAGAGTGCACGAGGGGAGGAAAGGATGACGACGACATCGTCAAGGTGCTCTCGGGCGGTCCCATGATGGGGGTCGCGCAGCCCGATCTTTCCGCGTGCGTGAGCAAGACGACTTCCGCGCTCCTCTTTTTCGGGGCGAAGGAGGCGGCGGCGCACGAGCCCACCCAGTGCATCAACTGCGGCAGGTGCATCCGTCAATGCCCCATGAAGCTGTTCCCCCGCGATATCGAACGCGCGGTGCTCGCGGGCAACTTCGCGCGGACGGAGGAGCTCTTTGTTTCAAGCTGTATGGAGTGCGGCGTGTGCTCATTCGTGTGCCCCGCCAAGCGACCTCTGGTGCAGGCGATCCGCCTTGCCAAAAAGAGTCTGAAAGAGGGGAGGAAATGAAATGAAAAATCTCGTCGTTTCCTCGTCTCCGCACATCACGGCGCGCACGGACACTCAGCGCATCATGCTGGACGTCATCATCGCGCTCTGTCCCGCCGTCATCGCGATGGTGCTCCTTTACGGGTTTTATCCGCTGTTTTTGACGGTGTTAAGCGTCGCTACGGCGGTTTTCTGCGAATGGGTGTTCAACGTGATCACCAAGCGCAAACAGTCCGTGAGGGATCTTTCCGCCGTGGTGACGGGCATCATCCTCGCGCTCAATCTGCCGCCAGTCGTGCCCTTCTATGTCCCCATCGTGGGCGCGGCGTTCGCCATCGTCATCGTCAAGATGCTCTTCGGCGGCATAGGCAGGAACTTCGCCAACCCCGCCATCACCGCGCGCATCTTCCTCATGCTCGCGTGGACGGGCGTCATGACCAAGTTCGTCCTGCCCATCGACCTCTCGGACGGAGCGAATCTCTTCGTCTACTTCAAGCAGGGGGTGGAGATCAACCTCCCCGACGCCATCACCACGGCGACCCCGCTGCAGTCCGTCAAGGAGGCGATCTCCTCGGGCGGAAACCCCGCGGAAGGGCTGAACGCTCTCGATATGTTCCTCGGCAGGATAGGCGGCAGCGCGGGCGAAGTCAGCACGCTTGCCGTGCTCATCGGCGGCGTCTATCTCGCCGTCCGCCGCGTCATCGACGTCAAGATCCCCGCGCTGTACATCGGCTCCACGGCGCTCTTCACCGCCATCTTCTTTGCGGACAGCGGCTATGTGGGCGAGTATGTGTGGACCTATTTGCTCGGCGGCGGTCTGATGTTCGGCGCATTCTTCATGGCGACGGACTATGCCACTTCTCCCAAGGCTCCCGTCGCGGTGGTCATCTACGGTCTGGGGTTGGGCTTCCTCACCGTGGTCATCAGAAAATTTGGGACGATGAACGAGGGCGTGTCCTTTGCGATACTCCTCATGAACATAGTCACTCCGCTCCTCGAGAAGCTGAAGCGCAAGCCCTTCGGCACTCCGAAAAAGAGCGTGAAGGATATGGCGGACGCCGTCAGGTCGAAATTCGCGCGCAGGCACGCCGCGGCGGAAGAAGGAGGTGAGAGCGTTGGCTGAGAACGAACGTGACCTTCTTTTGAAGATGGACGGCGGCGAGCCGCAGGGCTCTCCCTCGGGCGGCGACAGGGCGCAGAAACTGAAAAAACTGCTCGCGGGCGACGTGGCGAAGTGCATCATCGTGCTTGCCGCCATCGCGCTCGTCGCGGGCGTGCTGCTCGGTCTCATGAACTGGCTCACCTACGTCGACCCGGATCAGGCGATAAGGGATCAGCTTGCGGGCTACTACGGCATCGGCGCGGACGCGGTGACGGCGTACGACAACGGCGTGACCGAGGGTGACAGCTATGCCGCGGCGGCTTACGTCGTCGAGACCGCGGAGGGCAGGATGTATGTCTGCCGTGCGGTGGGCAGCGGCGCCAAAGGTGGCACTCTCGAACTGCTCGTCCACTTCTCGGAAGACGGGATCATCAAAGACATCGAGGTCTATTCGCAGTCGGAGACCGCGGGATATATGGACAAAGTGATGAAAGCCAACAAGGGCAAGTATGTCGGCAAGAACGTCCTCGAAACGGGCGGGTTCGACCTCGTGAAAGGGGAGAGCTCCGTCGCGGACGACGGGGACGTGGACGCCGTCTCACAGGCGACTTTCACTTCTCGCGGAGTGAACAACGCGGTCAACGCGGCGGTCGCCTCATTTGAAAAATATTACGCTGCGGAGGTGAATGTATGAAGAAATTCGCCATGCCGCAGGAGCTGAAGATGAATATGCGCGGGAAGAGCAGGATAGTGACCAACGGCATCCTTGCCTCCAACCCCGTGTTCCGCCTCGTGCTCGGGATGTGCCCCACGCTCGCCATCTCGACGAGCGCGTTCAACGGGCTTGGGATGGGCATCGCCGCGACGGTGGTGCTGGTGTGCTCCAACGCGCTGGTGTCGCTGCTTAGAAAAGTCATCCCGGACAAGGTGCGCATCCCCGCGTACGTCCTCATCATCGCGACGTTCGTCACGCTGGTCGAGATGCTGCTCAGAAAGTTCGTCCCCGCACTCTACGACGCGCTCGGCATCTATCTGCCGCTCATCGTCGTCAACTGTATAATACTTGCGCGCGCGGAAGCCTTCGCCAGCACCAACAAGGTGGGCGACTCCGTCCTCGACGGTCTCGGGATGGGTCTCGGCTTCACGCTGGCACTGTTGCTGCTCGGCGTCATCCGCGAGTTCCTGGGCTCCGGCACCTTCTTCGTGGGGTCGTTCGGAGACGCGGAGTTCGGCGTGACGCTCGGCAAACTGCCCGACTATGCGATGTCCGTGTTCGTGATGCCTGCGGGCGGCTTCCTCACCCTCGGGCTCGTGATGGCGGCGATCAACGCTATATCCGATAAAACCGCGGCGAAACGCGAGGCAAAGAGCGAAGAGGCGGGCAAGGTCATCGACAAGCTCATCGAGGAGCATGTGGAGAGCGAGCTCGCGCTTGCGGGCGCTGCGGCGGAGGGCTCCGAGACCTCCGGTGCGGCGGGCGGAAATGCCGCGCAAATGACGGAAACGGCGGTTAAAGAAGATAAAAACGGCGCGTCAAGTGCCGGGAATGACATGAAAGCGGCGGCGGGCGCTGCGGAGGAGGACGAGAAATGACCTACTTCCTTCTCATCATAGGCGCAATGTTCGTCAACAACTTCGTGCTGTGTCAGTTCCTCGGGTGCTGTCCCTTCCTCGGCGTGTCCAAGAAGACGGACACCGCGCTCGGCATGGGGCTTGCGGTCATCTTCGTGATGGGCATCGCGTCCGTGTTCACCTGGCTGGTGCAGAAGCTGCTGGTGGCGGCGGGGATAGAGTATTTGCAGACGATAGCGTTCATCCTCGTCATCGCGGCGCTCGTGCAGCTCGTGGAGCTGGTGCTCAAAAAGTTCATGCCCGCGCTTTACAGCGCGTTGGGAGTCTATCTCCCTCTCATCACCACCAACTGCGCCGTGCTGGGCGTTGCCATCCTCAACATCCAGTCCTACGGCATAGCGACGGCGGAGAGCCTGCTGCTCTCATTCCTCAACGGAGTGTTCAGCGGCGCGGGCTTCACCATCGCCATCCTGCTGCTCGCCGGCATACGCGAACGCATGGACATCGACATGGTGCCCAAGCCTTTCAGAGGCTTCCCCATCACACTCATCTCGGCGTCCGTAATGAGCCTCGCGTTCACGGCGTTCTCGGGGATGATAGCGTGAGGAGGGCGGCATGAGCGTGTATGTGTTGTGTGCAGTCGATCCGATGACCGTGCTCTGGTCCGCGCTGGCGCTCCTCGCGCTCGCGGCGGTGTTCGGCGTGCTGCTCGCGGTGCTGGGCAAGAAGTTCGCCGTCAAAAAAGACGAGAAAGAGGAGGAGGTCCGCCGTCATCTTTCGGGCGCGAACTGCGGCGCTTGCGGCTATGCGGGCTGCGACGCTTTCGCAAAGGCGCTCGCGGAGGGCAAGGCGGACGTGAATTCCTGCTCGGCTACGGCGGCTTCGGAGAAAAAGATCATAGGCGAGATCCTCGGCGTCGCGGTGGACGCGACGGA
>CASDRL010000054.1 GCA_949283145.1 uncultured Clostridia bacterium
CTCACCTGCTCGTAGGTCATGTTGTCGTAGTAGATGAAGGGCGCGCAATAGGTGTCGATGGAGCTCCACGCCTGTGCGCCCGCGGTCTCGCCCTGGGTGGTGAAAGTGGAGTTGACCAACTGACCGAGGAAGGAGCGCAGGTGTTTTGCGGGGCGGGACTCCACTTTGCCGCTCACGCCGCCGAAACCGTCGGTGAGGAGCTGCCTCACGTCCCAGCCCGCGCAGTAGGGTCCGAAGAACCCGAGGTCGTGCAGATGGATGTCGCCCGTCTCGTGCGCCTCGCGCACCTCTTTGGGATAGACCTTATACAGCCAATATTTCTTGGTGAAGTGCTCGCGGACATAGTTGTTGAGCCCGTTGACGCTCTTCTGCATGTTGGCGTTTTCCTTGACGCCCCAGTCCTTGTCGGCAAGATAGCCGGTGAAGAGCTCGGAAGTCTCGCCGATGAGCGCGGAGATCTTCCTCGCCTCCTGACGACGCTCGCGGTAAAGGATGTATGCCTTCGCGGTCTGCGCGTGTCCCTCGTTGATGAGCACCTCTTCCACGAGGTCCTGGATGTCCTCGACGGAAGGGATCTTGTCGACGAACTTGACTTCCGCCGCCTTCACGACCAGCTCCGCAAGCTCCGCCGAGAGCTCCCTGTTCTTGCCGCCGCACGCCTGTGCCGCCTTGAAAATGGCGTCCGCGATCTTCTGCTTGTTGAAGAACTCGATCCTGCCGTCACGCTTCAAAATCTTGATGATCATAGCCTTTTTCTCCCTGTCGGATTATAGTAGATCGGGTCGGAAAATGTCGCCCTCCCCGAAGAATGCACGACAATCGTATCACAACAATATGTTGTTGTCAATGCTCACAAGACCACAAAATATTGTTTTTTTGTGAAACTTTTCTCGCCTTGGTTTCACACCCTAAAAACCCCGCTCGGAATGCGGAAAACCCGCATTTTCGTCCCTCTCCCCTCCCCGCCCGTTTTTAATAATTCTCCGAGAAACGAAAGTCACCTCACCCCTAGATATAGGGACGGCTCTCCGAATATGCGGCGGGGTCGGTGACACTTGCTCAAAGTGTGCGTCGTGCACGGAGAGTGTAAAATAAGCCGACGTCCTCTGACATGGGAGTTATTGTCCCCCTCCTCCCCTACGGGTTCGGGCAATGGTTTCGTCGTAATCAAGCACGCTCTATCAAGCTATTCATCGTGCTCGAATACGCTTTGAATAGGCTTTTCGTCTCGGGGGTGAGTTAGAATTCCCCCCTCCTTCCCTTCGGGCTTTCCTCCCCCGTGTCCGATTAGAGTGCAGCCCTCCTAAAATGCGGAACTCTCTTTCTGCCTCTTGAAAAAGTTTGTGTCTCGCACTAACATAATCGAGCGGCGAACAGTACTCACTGAAAACCCGGCACGGGCGGAGGAATTCGGCGCGACGCGATTGGCGCAGAGCGCAGCAATCGCTGGACCTTTGGTTCGCACTTAAAGCCCGTGTCTATTTTGATATACGACGTTGCTCGGCGCTCAGATAGCGCGCCGCGACTTGCAAGCGTGGGCGAAAATTCGCCCACGGTGCAAGTTTGGCTGAGCGGCGCGTAATTCCGTCTTCGAAAGAGAGACCGCGTGCTCAAAGACGCTCAGAATAAGTACCCGTTGAAAGCATCCCCCGCCCACCCTATACAAAAAAGCCTCCCGGTGCGGGAGGCGTTTTTGAGAATGCGGTCTTTACTGCTCCGGCGAAGCCGCAGCTTCGTCCGAAACATCCACCGCCGCGGGCGGTTGCTCCGCAGGAGACGCGGGCGGGGTCTTGTCCTTTCGGACGGCGTGGGTGATGCCTTTGTACGCCGCATAGACCGCCGCGGTCAGCGCGAGGGAAATGAGGAAGCAGACGATCACGTTTGCCGCCGCAGGGAGCGCGCCGAAAGCGCGCGTCGCAAGCTCCGTGACCACGGGGTGCAGGATGTAAAGAGGCAGGGACACCGCCCCGAGCAGGCAAAAGCAGGAGCCGAGTTTCCCTTGCGGCGAGGGGATGCCGTGACCCGAGAAGGACACCGTGACCGCAAATGCGGAAAGCAGGATGACGACGGGGATGCCGATCGCACTCATGATGTCAAAGGGCAGGCACATCAAAACGAACGCAGCGACATAGCACGCGCCCTCCGCAACGGCGAGCGCCTTGCGCGCCCCGCGAGAGACCTCTTTCCCCTTCATCCACCTCGAAAGGTAGAAGAGCATCATGCCGAGGCACATCTCGCCGAACCCTCTGAGGTCGACGGAGAAATTCCACGCAAACTGCCAATTCGTGCCGAAACCGACCGCTATCGCGACCACTCCGAGCAGACAGAGGAGCACGACGGGGATGAACACCCGCTTTTTTATCTTTTTTGCGAGCAGGCGGGAGAGCGGATAGACGATGAGCATGACGAGGAGCATGGTGGAGAGATACCACTCCTGCATGACTATGCCCTCGCATGTCGTCCACACCACGAAGGACTGCACGAGGAAAATGCCCGTCCAGCCGCCGGACGCCAACCTCTCTCCGAGGAACGCGGCATCGAACGCGCCGAGGAGGGCTATCATGAGCACTACGGCGGTGATGTGATAAGGCAGCAGCGCCTTCACCTTTTTCCACATGAATTTGCCCGTATCAAGGAAGATGTTGCCCTCCGACGCATAGGCGCGCTCCAGCGACCCCGCGAGCAGAAATCCCGAGAGCACAAAGAAAAATTCCACCGCGAAATAGCCGTATTCAAACAGGGAATTCCCGCCGTAATCCGCCGCAAGCCGGGTGTGATAGCCCACCACGAACAAACTCATTAAAAACCGCATCAGCTCGATGACGCCGTTGCGCTTGGATGCCATAACTTCTCCTTATATGTCTATTAAAATTATTTTAGCATGGGCGCATTTTCCGTGTCAACCTCAACCCGTTCCACTCCTTCTGCCCCCGCAAAACCGCGATGTCTAAGGCGACAAAAAGCTCTGACGTGCAAGTTTCGCAACAACATGCCCTTTTTCGCTTAAAATTCGTCGCAAGCGCACGCGGGCGAAAAATTAAGTTGAAATAATACATAATAATGCTATAATGTTATAGAAATTCCGAATTTCGCGGATATCCCGAAATAAAACGCGGCTCTGCCGCATGAGGGCGTGAATGAAAAAATACGCAGGAAAAATTCTTCTGATTCTGCTTGCCGTGGTACTCGTTGCGGTGCTTGCGGCATGCAACGACGACACTGGCTCGAACAGCGGCACCAACGGCGGCGAGCGTCCGAATACGGCGACTCACACCGTCCGCTTTGACGCGAACGGCGGCGAGGATTTCGGCACGAAGTACGACGTCACCGTCACCCACGGCGGCACGGTGGAAACACCCAAAGATGAGAACGGCGAGCTCTACAACCCCCACCGCAACGGTTATGAGTTTGCGGGATGGTGCCTGAACGACACGGACACCGAGTTCGTCTTTGCCGACAACACGGAGGGAAAGACCCCCACCGTCATCAACAACAATGTCACCGTCAAGGCGTCCTGGACGGCGAAGACCTACACCCACACCCTTGTCACATCGGAAAACGCCGACGACAATCCTTACCCCGGCAGCGAAGAGAACGGCGGCTGGACTTATACCGACGGCACCGTCTCTCTCGACGAGGACGCGAGCTTTGTCACCCGCTATGACAGCGACAATCCCGTAGGAGACATTCCCGTCGTCAAGACGACAAGAGAAGACGACTGGATGGTGTATTGGTACTATGTCACTCTCGAAAAGGACGAGGACGGCAACGAAGTCCGCGTCGAGGTGCCCTTCACCACCTCCCGCGAGAGCAAGAACGATGACTCCGACCTCGAACTGCTCGAAAAGTACACCCGTCTCTCCACGCTGGTGCTCTATCCCAAGATGCACAGCCAGCTGCCCGATTACACGCTCTCGTTCAGCGACGGCGTCGATCCTGTCACCGCTAAACTCGGCGACCGCGTCGCCGCAGGCGTGACTGAACCCGAGAAAGATGGGGGATATAAATTTGCCGGGTGGTATTTCACCGTCACCACGGGTGAAGGCGATGACGCAGTGACCAACGAATATGAGTTCGTGTTCCTGCAAGTCTCCGAAGATGAGGACAACAGCGCGCAGGCGACCAAACTCTCCGAAGCGATCGCATCCTCTAAGAATGAAGGCGGTTCATACACCCTTGAGATCTACGCCAAATGGGTGCGCACCGCGACCATAACGGATGAGACCGACCTCTCCGGATTCGCGACCGGCTTGACCGAGGCTCTCGCGGGCGAGGACGAAGGGGAGAAATTCGCCTTCCTCAACGCCGAGATCGCATTCGACGAGAACGCAACGATAAATGTGAGCAACTTCGCTCCCCTCTTCTCCGAGGACGCGCCTTTTGCGGGCACTCTGACGGGAAACGGCGCGACGGTCACTCTCGGCTACGACAACACTTATGAAGGCAGTGTCTACGCTCTCATCGGCGCGAGCACGGGCAGCATCTCCGACATCACCGTGAACATCACCGTGAACGGCTTTGCGGAGGGTGAGGGCTCCCTTCTCATCGGTGCGGTGGGCGTCGCGGGCGGTACGATGGAGAATGTCACCGCTTCCCTCACCATAGGAACGGGTGAAAACGGCGCGGTCGCTGCCACTGGCAGGACGATCTACGCCGGCGCGCTTGCTGCGCGTCTCGGCGGCGGCACGCTCACATCCTGCACCGTCTCTGAGGTTTCCGTCCGCATCTCCGACGCGGCATCCGTCTATGCGGGCGGCGCGGCGGGCGCGGCATCCGGCACAGTGACCGAAGTCATTGCGGAAAGCACATATATTAACGTCTCCGCCAAAAACAGCGCCCATATCGGCGCCATGTTCGGCGACGCTACGAGCGCAAAAGTCACCAAGAGCGGCGTGCGCGCAGCCACTGTCTCCGCGAAAGCCCCCGATGTCTATGCCGGCGGTTTTGTCGGAAGCACGCTCCGCGGCAATTACAGCGAGTGCTTTGCCAATTCGGTCGTGAACGTTACCTTCTCCAAAGACGCCTTTGCGGGCGGTTTCGCGGGACAGAGCTTCTCTCTCATCGCCAACTGCCGTGCGGAGACGACCATTACAGCCACCGCTCAAGAAGGGGCAAAGACTCTCCGCGCAGGCGGGATCGCAGGCGAAGCCAGACGCACGTCGACCTCCTCCTCCACCTCCTCCTCCGCGACCGGGGACATCAACGCATCCTTCGGCGGCGGCACCATCACCGTAAATGCGGATGCCTATGCCGTGACCGTCTATGCGGGCGGCGTAGCGGGCGACATCTCCCACTTCCGCTCCGACCGTTCCTTTGCGGACGTTGACATCACCGTCACGGGCACGGCGGTCAAGGCGAGTGCGGGCGCGTTTGCGGGCAACATCGGCAACTCCGTCACCCTCTCCAAATGCTATTATGCCTCCGACGCGAAAGTCGCCGTGAACGACGCAGAAAAGACTCAGGCGGCGCGCGACGGGCTGACCGGCACAGAAGGCGCGAAGTTCTCCGACGAGAGCTGGATCACGGGCAGCAGTTCCCTCAACCTCGAAAGCAGCGTCTGGACGGTCAATGAAGGCAGACCCTGCCTCAAGATCGAGATCGCCGAGGACGCTCCCGAAGAGGGCGGCGAAGGCGAGGGCGAAGAGGCATGACCGCACCCTCTGCGGCGCAAAGCCGTCGATAAAAACAAAACCACCCCCGGGAATCCCGGGGGCCTTTTGTTGCAAAAGCCGCGCGACAGCGCGGCTTTCCCTTTTTCATCTCGTTTTGCTTTTCTTTTCTGTTTTGCCCCCGCGCAAGCGCACGCGGGGACGCATCCGCCGTCCGCGACGACGAGACGAAGACACACTCATCTCAAAGTCGCCGTGCGGACGATGCGGCGCTTCTTAACCCAGCGTCCCATATAGTGCAGATTGTCGTCGAAATCGTCGCCGATCTCCTTCATTTTTGCATACATCGCGGCTTTAAGTCTCTCTTTTTCGCCCTTAAACCTCGGTTCCTGCGCAAGATTGTTCTTTTGCAGCGGGTCGTTGAGATTGTCGAAGAGATATTCCGACCTGTCTCTGCGGTAGACGGCGTAGGTGAAACGCTTGTCGCGCACTCCCCTCCACTCCTTGCCGCTGCCGAACATCGCCGTGGGGCCCGTCCCCATCATGAGAGAGGGCTCGTCGCAGGTCGCGTCAGAGGTGAGACAGCGTGAAAGGTCGCTCCCCTCCGCCTCGGCGGGGCAATCGAGGCCCATGAGAGAAAGCAGCGTGGGCATGATGTCCACGGTGTTGAACGTGAAGTCCCGCCTGCCCGCGGCGATGTGCTCTCCCCACCTCACGAGGAAGGGGACGCGCACGGATTCGTCATAGAAAATGTTCTTCGCCCGCCTGCCGTGTGCGCCGAACATCTCCCCGTGATCGGAAGTGAAGACGAAGATCGTATCCTTTTCTATCCCCAGCTCTTCGACGGCGGCGAGCAGCCTGCCCACATTGTAGTCGAGGTTGGCGACCATCGCATAGTAGACGCGCATCCACTCTTTGAGTTTTCTCCTCTCGAAGGGGAAAAACTTCGCCCACATATCCGCGTGCGGATCGTTGCACGGCATATAATTGTCGGGGAGCTCGAATTCCGCGTCCTTGAAAACTTCCAGCCATTCGGCGGGGACGTTGTCGGGAGTCCACGGGTCGTGCGGGGTGCCGATGGAGAAAAAGAGTGCGAACGGTTTCTCCCCCGCGGCGCTTTCCTTCAAGCGTTTTATCGCGAGATCGGTCATGAAATCGGGCTCATAGCCCTCGGCGTATATCTTCTCCGGGGTGTCGAGATGATAGTAGGCGTACGGTGCGTAATAGCGGTGGTGGAAATTGTACGCCGCAAAGTAGCCGTCAAAGCCCAGCCTGTCCGGACCGGGCGGCACAAAGGAATTCTTCGGGTCGAAATGGTTGCCCAGCTGCGCCGCATAAAGGTGCCATTTGCCGATGTAGGACGTCTCGTAACCCGCGTCGTTCAGCACGTGCGCAAAGGTGCGGTGGCGGGTGTTCATGCGGATCTCGTTGATAACCATGCCCGTGGACGTGGTATATTTGCCCGTGAGCAGAGTCGCGCGGTATGGCGCGCACACGGGATGTCCGCTCACCGCATTGACGACGTCCGCACTCTCTTCGGCGAGCTTGTCGATGTTGGGCGTCAGCGCGAGCTTGTCGCCGTTGTATCCCACGGACGCCCACCGGAGCTGATCCGCAAACACGTATATGAGGTTGGGCTTCTTCACTCCTTTGCCTCCTTCTCTTCCTCCGCGTGCTCGCCGCGCTCCCCCTCTTCTTCACTCCCCTCTTCGGGTCTCTCGTCATCGGAAACGGGCGCTTCCGCGGCATTCTCCTCCGATGTGCTCCCCTCTTCCGCGACGTCCGCCGCCGTACCTTCGCGTTCGGCGCGGAGCGCGGCGAGTTTCTCGCGCATCTCGGCGTCCTTCTTTTTGCCGAGAGGATAGAGGAGCATGAGCACGAGCATGAGGGCGAACATGATGAGAGGCACCACCGTTGCGAGCAGATAGATGCCCTCCACCGTCTCCGCGCTCTGTCCGCCGTAGCCCTTGCTCGCCACATAACCCACCAATCCGAGCAGCGCGGGCGCGATGGCGGCGATGGCTTGACCGATCTTGCGCATGAATGTGAACGCGGCATAGCCGATCGCTTCCTCGCGTCTGCCCGTCGCGAGCTCGTGGGAGTCGATGACATCCATTGCGAGCGCCCAGATCTCCAGCGTGAAGAAACTCACGCCCGCCCCTTGCAGGAAACAGAACGCGATGAATATCCACGGGTTCGGGATGTGCCACACCGTCATAATGAGCGTCGCGACGACGGACAATATGAGCCCGTAGACGCAGATCTCCTTCTTGCCTATCTTCTTGATCACCTGTTCCGTGAACGGGATCATGATCACCATGGGCGCGTATGTCGCTATGGTGACGAACGTCATCATGTCCTTGGTCTGATAATAGACATTGAAGAGGTAGACGTCGATGGATGTAATGTACATCGAGGACGCGATGAGCAGCATCCCCGCAAGGCTCATTATGACGAATGCCTTGTTCTTGATGAGGGACTTCAATGCCACCGTGAGCTTGGTCTGCTGCACCGCGTGCGGATATTCGTAGTTCTCCTTGGTGAAGAAGAACGCGATGACATAGCTCGCCAGCATGATGACCGCGATGACCGCCATACAGATGACGAGTTTCTTGCCGTCCAGGACGTCCTCGAGCTCTCCCGCCGCGTTGTAAGCCGTGGAATAGACCAAAAGCGGGAAGAGGATGCCCGCGGGCACCCCGCCTATGCCGCCGCCTATCGACCGCGCGATGGAGAGACGGCTGCGTTCGTTCTGATCGCGGGTCATCACCGTCGCAAGGGATCCGTACGGCACCAGCACCACCGTGTAAAGCATCCCGTACGCTATATAAGTGAAGAATGCGAAAACTATGCACTCCGCGAGCGACATATCGGGTATGGGCGCGAACATCAGCACCGCCGAGAGCGCCAGCGGGATGCCGCCGATGAGGAAATATTGCCTGAATTTGCCGTACTTGGACGGTTTCGCCCTCTGCGCCAGCCAGCCCATGATCGGGTCGTTGATGGCGTCCCAGATGCGCGCGATGATCATGATCGCCGTCACCGCGCTAAGCCACGTCGCCGCCGTCGCCTCGTCGAATTTCGCGCCGAGCACGTCCGAATAAAACAGCGTGAGATAGGACCCGACAGCCGCAAACGCGATGTTGTTGCCCAGGTCCGCCACGCCGTAACCGATATAACTCTTCAGACCGAGTTTTTTCTCCATATCCCCTCTCATCACGGGCGCGCTCCGCCGACGCGGAAAGTGCACTATCCCTACACGACAATGATAAATCATCCCGCCCGCTAAATCAATAGCGGATTTCGCCGCTTGGCGCACGGAAATACCCAATGGGCGCTGCCCTGCACCCGGGCGGGGATGTGCAAGGTGCGCCGCTCCTTGCACCCGGGCAGGGGCCCTGCCCCTGCACCACGCGAGGGGCATTATGCCCCTCGACCCCGTACTTTTTATAATATTGCGCCGAAGGTCACGGCTCCGCCCGTTACCTTCGGCGCACTTTTATAATAAAAAGTATGGGGGCGGAGCAACGGCCGCCCGTCCGCTTCCGATACTCCATAAAACAAATAAATATTTAATTTAATATTGACATAGTGGTCACTATTTATTAGTATAAATATGTAAGGGCGTTTACGAAAAAGCCCGATTCTTAGGGAGGAAATTATGAAAAACATCAAATGCTACAAGTGCGGTGCTATCTTTGCCGTGCCCGATGACACAATGGAAACGGTGTGCAAGGTTTGCGGCGCGCAGCTCCGCCTCGCTCCGCCGAGCCCCGCGCCCGTCCAAGCGCCCGCATTCTCGCCTGCGCCCACGCCCGCTCCTGCTCCTATGCCCGTCGCGCCAGGCGCAGCGCCTGCCCCGAGGGCGTACTCCCCTGCCGCGGCCTCACTCTTTGACCCGAACATCCCGTCCTATTTCGATGGCAAACTCGGGCAATACATCGGGCTCAGCATCGTCTGCTTCCTGCAAGCGTTGTTCACTCTCGGCATCGGCATCCCGTGGGTCATCATCAAGAAGAAAAAGTGGGTGTTCAAGCACACCATCATACGCGGACAGCGTCTCAAACTCACCGCCCGCGGCAGCCAGCTCATCGGCAACTACATCAAATGGTTCCTGCTCACCTGCATCACCTTCGGCATCTACGGGCTGTGGGTCCCCATCAAATATCAGCAATGGTATGCCTCGCACCTCGAATTCGACGGAGATCCCCTCCCGCCCTACGAGCTGCCCAAAAAAGTGCAGCAACAAATGCAAAAAGAGAAGGAAAAGGAAGCCCGCCGTGCCCAGAAAGAAATGGAAAAAGCGGCAAAGAAATGACACTCTTTCATTCTCGACAGGAAAAAGAGCGCCCGAACGGCGCTCTTTTCTTAGAGACGACGTGTTCAAAGACGCCCGCACAAACGCTAATTCGCTGAGGGCGATATTCGGATGCAGAACGCGAAAGCACCCCCATTCACTGACGACGATATTTCGATGAAGTGCGCGAAAGAGCCACTGTCAGGGAGCGGAGCGTACACGGACGTACGTGAGCACCATGACAGTGGCTCTGACAATGCAATTCGCGAAATAGCGCCGTCAGGTCACTCGTTGATGACGGTGAGAAAGCGAGCAACCCTCCCCCCCATCGCAAGCTGCGCGTGCGGGAATGAGGGGTCGAAATAGATGCTGTCGCCGGCGCGGAGGAAGTAGTCGCGGTTGTCGACGATGACGCGGAGCTCACCTTCGAGAACGTAGTTGAACTCCTGCCCGCCGTGCACGACGAGCTCGGGGGTGTCGGTGGGCGCGATGGTGACGAGCATGGGGTTCATGGTCTTTTTGCGGAAGTCGCCGCCGAGCGAGGTGAAGGAATAGCCCTCATAACGCTTGACGGACATGCCCTTGCCGTCGTAGACGACGTAGACTTTGTCCTTGGAGGGCAGGACGCCGCTCATGACATACGCCGCCTCCGTCTCCATGACGTCCGCGAATTTGTAGATGAGATTGATGGGGATCTCCTTTGTGCCGCTCTCGTAGGCGACATACTCCTCCTCGTCCACGCCGAGCATCTCCGCCACCTGTGCGGTGGTGTAGTCCGAGAAAGTACGCAGCTCTTTGAGGCGGGCGGAAATCGCCGCTATGTCGTTGCCGTACATCGTCACCTCACAGCGTGGCGTTGAGCTTTTCCACGAGCGCATCGACATCGATGCCGTGGACAGCCGCCGCCTCTTCGATGGTCTCGCCGTGGGCGAGCATGCAGTGCAGGCAGTGCATACCGCTCTCCTGCAACACGGTCGCGATCTTGTCCGGGTCGCCCGCTTTCAGGGCGTCCATGATGAGCATATCCTTGGTGATCATACTATGCCTCCGATGGTCTTATTTGTCTTTTCTCGCGCTTTCGCACATTAATATTGTCGTTTTGTTGAGTTAAAGTGCCGTTTGCGTCATTTGACGCTCACCACACATATCCGCTGAAGAACAGCAGCCAGACGAGCACGCCGATGACGCCCGCCGCGAGCACGGCGGTGAAGATCGCCTTGGGGATGCTCACGGGCACCTTGCCCGTCGCCCTGCCCGTCCTGCCGTTGACGAGGAAGGACCACAGCTTTTCGCGGAACTTGTAGCCGCACACCCACACAGGCAGCAGCATGTAGTTGAACTTGACGTTGGCGTAGTTGGTGTTGACATTGAGATACGCCACCCTGTCGTGTTTGTATTGCGAGAGGATGCTCGCTCTGATGTCGTCGTCCATGACGCTCTTTGCGCCCTCGAAGGAGTCGTCCAGCGACTCGTTGTAGCGCTCGGCGGCAAAGCCTGCGAGATATTCTCTCTTATACTGCTCTGCCGAACCGAGATCATAAGGGAGGAGCTTGTTCATCTCGGACTGATCCAGGTTGGACGCCGCCTCGATGACGATGCCGTCAAAGCTCTTGTTGTAGCCGCCCGAGACGAAGAACCAACGGGTGCGCCGTTCCGTGACGGTGTTCTTGCCGCGGCGGACGGTGACATAGTAGTCCTCGCCGAGCTTGCCGTCATAGGAGGAGAAGGTGTCCGACGCGAAGATGAACGAGGGCTCGTAGATGCCCTTGAACTGCTCCACCTTGAAATTCTTTTTGAGCTTGGTGGGGGCAAAGATCTTCCGTTTCAGCCACTTCTTGCCGCAGGCGAACGCATTCTCGCGGGTGACGGTGAAAGGCAGGATGCTGTCGGGTTTGAGCCCTTGCATCCTTTCCTTTTTGACGATGTTGGTGGCGCCGCAATAGGGGCACTCTTCCGTGGTGGCGAAATTCTCGAGCACGACGGCGGCGCCGCAGTTGGGGCACTCATATTCGCTGGCGCCCGCATCCACCTCGCCGTCATTGCGCTCGGTGACGAAATCGCGCTTGGCGTTGACGCGCTTCTCGATGCCTTTGGTGCCCCCGCAATAGGGGCAGGAAAGAGCGCCCGCGGCGGGGTCGAAGACCATATCCGCCCCGCAATTCGGACATTTGATGACGGAAACGTCGCTGTTTTCTGCCATTATTTTATCTTAGCTCCGCATTCCGGGCAGAACTTGGCGCCCGGCTTGACATCCTTGCCGCACTTGGGGCATTTGACCGCAAGGCTCTCGCCGCACTCGGGACAGAACTTCGCCTTTGCGGAAACGGGCTTGCCGCACTTGGGACAGGTGATGCTGCCCGCGGGGACAGCCGCGGCTCCGCACTCGGGGCAGAACTTCGCGCCTGCGGACATAGCCGCGCCGCATTTCGCGCACTTGGCGGCAGGCGCCGTATTTCTGTTTGCGGCGTCCAGCCCGTCACCGAGCTGATTCGCCATGCGGGCGCCGATGCCCAGCCCCATGCCCATGGACGCGAACGCGCCGCCCGCGCCGGGGTTCCTTGCCGAGTCGCGCATCGCCTGCACGGACTCATATTGCGCATATTCCGCCATCTTGCCGTCGAACACGCCGAGGGTGGTGCGCTGATCCATCGCCTTCTCCACCGCCTCGGGTAGCTTGAAGTTGCGGATGATGATCTGATCCACCGCAAGACCGATCTTGCCGAACCTTGCACAGGCGTGATCGCGCGCGGTGTCGCCGAGCTCGAGATAGTTCGCCGCAAGGTCGAGCGCGGGGATCTGGCACTCGCCGAGCAGATCCGTGAGCTCCGCCAGCACCATGCTGCGCAGATAGTCCGCGATGTCCTCCGTCTTGAAGGAGTGGATGGTGCCGAAGCACTCGCGCATGAAGAGCGCGGGGTCGCAGACGTGGAAGCTGTATTCGCCGTGTCCCATGATGCGGATCATGCCGAAATCCTTGTCGCGCATCATGATGGGGTTGGCGGTGCCCCACTTCATTCCCACGAACTGTTTGAGGCTGACGTAATAGACGTCGGACTTTTTGGGCATATCCCAGCCGTACTTCCAGGCGCCGAGCTTGGAGAGGATGGGGACGTTGTCGGGCGAGAGCTCCCAGGTGCCCGCGGTGAAGACGTCCGCGATCTGCCCTTCCGTGACGAAGATGGCAGCCTGCGACTCTCTGACGACGAGCTGCGAGCCCTTCATGATCTCATAACGGTCGCCGACGGGGAACTTGTAGACGATGGTATCCTTGTCGGGCTCCGTCCATTCTATGACTTTGAGCAGGTTTTTCTTGATGAATCCCATATTCACCTCCGATATGTTTACATTATATCAATGTTCCGCGCAAATTTCAACAATAATCAAAACAACAGCATAAGAACGGGGATGGTTATGATGCTGAGCAATGTGGACATCAGGATGGAATTCGCCGCCGTCTTGCAATCCGCGCCGTAGAGTTCGGCGAGATTGAGGTTGATGGTGGCGGCAGGCATCCCCGAAAGCAGCACCAGCGACACCCTGAGCATCTCGTCCATCTCGAAGGGGAGCAGGACGAGGTAGACCGCGAGGGGGAAGATCAGCGTCTTGACCACGGAGGAGACGTACACCCTGAAATCGGTGAAGAGCTGCACCATGGGCGCGAGGGCGAAGCGCATGCCGAGGATGATCATGCAAAGGGGCGCGGTCATATCAGCGAGATAGCCGATGATGGTGTTGAGAGTGTCGGGAAGGTCGCCCGCGCTCACTCCCGCAAAAAATAGGGGCAGGGAGATGACGAGGGTGACGGTCTGAGGGTTGACGAGGGCGCGGCGGAGGCTGACATGCCGCTTGTCGCCGGTGAGGAGATAAGAGCCGACCGTCCAGCCCATGAGGTTGAGGGTGACGATGAACACGGCGGAATAGGCGATGGCTTCGTGCGCGTCCGGGAAGAGGAATTGCAGCACGGGCACGCCGAAGAACCCGACGTTGCCGAAGGCGGAAGCGAGGACTGTGGCGCGGTTCGCCCTGCCGGCGACGGAACGGCGTATGGCGTCGTTCAAAGCGGGCTCGTTGGAGCAGGCGTCGCCGCCAATGAACCCGTCGCGTATGAGCGCGGCGGAGAGCTCCGTGTCGTCGAACCTGCGGCGGAGGATGAGCCACATCACGAAGAACACGAGCGCCTGCCCCGCGAGGGAGACCGCGAACATTATGGCGAGATTGATCGCAAGCTGCGGGGTGTAGCTGACCTCGAGGAAGGAGCGGATGGAAAGGAAAGGCTGGCTGACGTAAAGCAGCAGGACGGAAAGATAGGTGATGGCTTTCTCCGGCAGCATCCTGGTCTTGACGAGCAGGAAGCCGGGCACCGCCATTGCGATGAGCAGAAGCACGCTCAATGCGGTCGTGGAAAAGTTCATATCCGCGCCTGTCCCGCGCGGGGACAGCCCTCCGACAACGATTATACTTTACCCTGCCCTCCCGCGCAAGGCTTTTTTGCGGGCGAAGGGGCGCGGTCACACAAAAATCGAAAGGGACGGAGATGTCTCCGTCCCTTTTCGGGTCTCGGTTTGCCGTCCCGTCAGACTTTGACGACCAAGGTGGTGCCGGAAATGCCTGCCGGTACGCGCCTGCCGGTGCCGGACACATCCTCGGCCAACTGATCATAGGCGATCTTGTCGCCATCATCTGAATTGGTGTTGTTGGCCATGCCGGGCAGTCTTCCCGTGTCGCTCCAGTCGAGGACCTTGCCGGTGGCGTTCACCACAGCGCCGACATAGGGAGTGAGGATGTAGGTGACGCCGTTCCTGCCGCTGATCTCGGGCACCCGCACCTTGTCACCGGAGGGGTTGGACAGCGTGACGATGTAGTAGATGTTGCCGATGAACACTCTGCCGTACCACACGATGTTGATGCCGCTCGTCTTGGTGGGAAGCCATTTCCCTGCCGAATCCGTGGCGATCGAGAACTCGGGCGTGCCGGTGGACGTGTCGTACGATCTTCCCGTGATGCTGACCTTGATGCGGACGCGCTGTCCGTTGCCGAGACGGAGCGTCGCCTCACCCGCGTCGGGATCGCCGTCCCTCGCGACCTCGTAGGTGATGTTCTCCACCATGGGCATCGCCGCAGTGAGATAGGTGCTCGCGATCTGCTCGGTGCCGCCGGGGTTCCAGCCGGTGATGCTGCCGTCCTCGCCGAGCACGGGAGTGCTCTTCGTGTAGGTGACCATCCAGGCGTTGGGCATCTTGAAGGTGTCGGGTTTGTACGGATCGATCACATAGTAGTCGAGCGCACCGTCTTTGACCGCCAAGCCGAAGTTCGCGCTTTCGACGTCGGTGTCGAACGTGTAGCTCTTGCCGCCGGACACGACAGCGCCGCTGCCGCCGTTTGCGATCTTGTCATACTCTTGCAGCCCGGAGACGACCACTCTCGAGACGAGATAATCGATGGAGTAATCCTGCGCGTAGCCGTCGGGACCGGTGAGTCTTGCGACGAGGGAGACCTTGCCGCCGAGATAGTTGACGCCCATGCCGGTGTACACCCAGGTGAGAGTGTAGCCGTCCGTGCCGTTCTTATCAAAGGTGACATCACCCTTGCCGTTGATGTTGATGCTGACGGATGCGACTTTCTCCACATCCTGTTGCCAGACGGAGAGATCAAAGTTGAGCGGATCGATGTAAGTCTGCTCGCCCGCGCCGACTCTGCCCGTCGTGGGAAGAGCGTCGATGCCGTTCAGCGTTGCGCCTTCCGCGAAGGACCTGTCTTGGACGATGACGAACTCGCGGAGGGTGTAGCCCTGTGCGGGGATGATCGTCTCCGCTTTGTCGCCCTCCCCTTCCGTGACAGCGGGAAGGGTGATGCGCGCGTCGAACTTGCCGCCGCCGTAGCTGTTGCGGATGGCGCCGAGGTTGGACCAGGTGATCGCCACGCCCTCGATGACCGCGCCGTTAACGGTGTTGACGTCCGCCTTCACGGGGAAGTAGAGATAGGAGTCGATGACGACGGAGCCGTCCGTCTCGGTGTGAGTCGTGAATGTGGCGTCGATGTCGTACATCTTGCCGTCCGCGTTGAAGGGGTCGAAGCTGAGCGCGGAACCCTTCCAGTTGTCGTTGAAGTAGTTGATGCCGTCGGTGTTGCCGGATTCGAAGTACGCCGCATAACTGCCCTGCTCATCGGGAGTGAAGGAGAGGCTTGCGACCCTGCCGCTCTCGATGTAGACGGGCATTTGCATCGTGCCCTTGAGCCCCGCGACCTCGACGTTGACGGTGGCGCGCCTGACGCCGCCGGAATAGTTGTACGCCATGCCGGAGCAATCCCAGGTGAGCTGATCTCCCCTGAAGGTGTAGGACGCCGCATAGACGTAGACATAACCGCCGCCCTCTTCGCCGACATAGTTGCCGTCCTTGTCATAGGTGTGACCTTCGAGCAGCTGATAGGCGGGGGCGTCCATGCCGTCCGCGGTCTCGGTGTAGCTCGGGTCGTCCACGGGGACGAACCTGCCGTCGATGTAGACGGCGACGGAGCTTCCGACCGCCGTGTTGTCCACTCTCCACAGAGGAGTGAGCGCCTTGCCGTCCTTCTTCATGTTCTCGTAAGGCGCAAAGACCTGATAGGCGTCGTCAAGGTCGCCGTAGGCGATGTCGGAGCGCATGTTGCCCGCCTTGGCGCTGAGCCCGGAATACATGAAGTCGAGAGTGCCGCCGATCGCGCTGCCCGCGCCCGCGCTGTACGCCACGGACCACTTCAGCGCTTCGAGCGTGAGCGCGTCGCTGCCGGAAGCGGGCGCCGTGATCCCCTCAACGGAGAAGTCGAACGCTTTGACCATGCCGTCCGCGAAGGTGATCTCGATCCGCGCCTTGCCGTCCGGGAAGACCTCAGCCAGCTTGTAGGCATAGGGGTTCATCACGGTGATGCCGGTGGGCATGAAGGTCTCACGCGAGTAGGACACTTCGATCACCTGACCGCCGTTCTCATACACATAGCGCCGCACCGTCTCGGAGAAGCGCCTGGTCTCGCTGACCTTCACATAGCCTGCGGGGAACAGGAGCTCCGTGCCGACGATGACGCGCTCGTTGACGATGACGGGCACCACCGCCTGCCAGAGGTTGCCCTCCGCATCCTTGAAGGTGGCGATGTTGTCGGAATATCTCACGCCCGCGAGCGGGAGCGCCGCGTCGAGAGCGAGCTTGTCGCTCCAGCTTACGACGGTCATTGTTTCGGTGTCGCCCGCCTCGGTGACGACCTCGACGGAGCCGTCCACCGAGACGCGTCCGGTGCCTTCAAGGAAGGCGCCGAGGGTGCCGTAGGCGAGCGGATCGACCGCCATTGCGCGATAGCGCGGGTCGACGATCTTGGTGATGATGCCTGCGGTGCTGTTTTCGGGCGCAGAGCCGATGTCGCCCGCCGCGCCGTTCACATCCGCGTTGTCCGCGAGGGTGACGACGACATCGGTGTCGATGCGGTCGCCGCCGCTGGTGACGGAGAGACGCGCCACGTTGTAGCTGCGCTCGGTGTCATAGGCAAAGCCGTTCCAGTCGAACGCCGCGCGTTTGGTGGTGCCGTCGGAGTGCACCACGGAGCCGCTCTCGGGCATGGCGCCGTAGAGCTGCGCCGCGGTGGTTATCTCATAGGTCTGCACGCCGCCGTTGAGAGCGGTCGCGCTGCCGTCGGAGAATGAGTAGGTGTCGGGGGCGGTCTCCTCGCCGCCGTCGCCGCCGGGAGCCGCGGGCGAAGCCCAATCGAAGTCACCCTCCTCACCGATGGTGACGGTGACGGTGACGGGCTGCGCGACTTCACGGAGCATACCCCTGTCGTTGATCTTTTCGACAAGAAGCTCGAAGGCTTGTTCCGCATCGGGGATGACCCACACGCCGTCCACTTGGATGAAGAAGTCGTCGCCGAAGCCGCGGACGAACTCGAGCTCGCTGCCGATGTCGGTGTAGCCGAACTCTCTCCACACGGAGAACCCGGTGACGTACATCGTGACGTCGACGGAGGTCTCCCTGCCCGCGCGCCTGGTCAGCGCCTCCTTGAGCGCGGTGAGATCCCAGCCCGCGACATTCCGACCGCGGAACGCATCGCCGCCGACAAAGGTGCCGCTGATGGTGCCGAGACCTTTGAAGTAAGCCTCGAGCGCACCGAGGGTGCCTTCCAGCGACCCGTCGCCGCCGACGGTGCCGACCTTGGTGACGAGATCACTCCAGTTTTCGAACCTGGGTTCGCCGCTCGCGAAGGTCACTCCGTTGCCGTCGATGAGTTTGGACGGGATGTTGAGGGTGATCTCCTCGCTCTGAGTTGCGGAGAAGCCCCATTGATAGTTGAGGGTGACGGTGACTTCCTCGCCGCCGTGGGTGCCGTCCCAGCCGTAGTCCAGCCCGTTGAGATCCCACGAGAAGGTGCCCTTGGGCAGATCCAACGGGTCGTCGATGTCGGCGTTACCGTCGCGGAGCACGATGTAAGATGTGCCGCGCACCGTGACGGTCGCCATATTATCCCCCTTGGTGTAGGCGGTGTAGGCGGGATAGAGCGCCACGGTGTAGGTCACGGTGGTGGTGACATTGTCTGCCGTCGTAGTGCTGTCCTGGACGTTTATGTCGCAGAATTCATAGCTCGCCGTCACGCCGGTGACATTGCCGTCCGCGTTCGTCGTCGTGGTGGTCTTGAGCATATAGACTTTGCTGCCCTGGCGGAGCACCGCGGTGAGCGGGTTGCCCTCCGCGTCCGTCCTCTGCGTGCCGAACACATAGCCGCCGCTATTGCCGAGCCCGATGTAGACGAGCTCCTCGGGCAGAGTCGCGTCCGCCGCCCAGCCGATGTTGACCGGGTCGCCCTTGCCGCCGTTCGAGACTTCATAGACGCCGTTGAAGGCTTGATCACCGGTGACATAGACGGGGATCGCCGCCACGACGAGGTTCAAGGCATAGCCGTAGACATAGCCCGCCAGCCTGTTGTTGGCATCAAGCGCCGCAGGGCTGAAGTCCAGCGCGGAAGCGTCCCAGATGATGGTGACGTTGTGCGTGCAGGCGGGGTCGACGAGGTTCACGGATGCAGTCCTGGGCAGGAACTCGAGCAGGAAGTTCGCCGTCAGGTGCTTGTTGGTCGTGTCGATGTCGGTGACGCCGCCGCTGCCGTTGTTCACTTGGAGTTTCGCCGCGCGCGTTGCGGGGTCGGTCACCACGATCTGAAGCTGATTGACAATGTAAGTGGTGCCGCCGATGTCGTTCGTCTTCAAAGCGCCGCCGTTGAGATTGAGCGCCTCTGCGAACTCCAGCAGCCCTTCTCCGGCATTCTCTCCGTTATTCCCGCCGTCCAGCAGGTTCCTGGGGTTGATGGCAAGCACATACGCCTCATGGAGACCTTTAGCATAGCAGTCATCGCTGCCGTCCTTGCCCCAGCCAATACCGTCGGGATCCTCACTATCCTCCGCAGCCGCTTTATACCAGATTTGACCCGTGATGGAAGAGCCTGCGTAATTGACGCCGCTCAGCGTCCTTCCGCCGCCCGCTTTCTCGGCATTGACCATGAGCTCGACCGCCTGGATGCCGGGCGCGATCTCTCTGTCGATGCCGTACATGCTCTCCTGCGGGTCGAGGTCGATGTAGAGGTTGAGGGAGGGGTTGGGTGCGTCGCTGTCGTAGTTCGCGAACGGAGGCAGGATGGACCCGATCAGCAGCGTGATGTTGCCAATGACTCGTTTAATGACCCTCACAATAAGTCCATCAGTTATTCCCAATCCCGGCGAAACACTATCAAGGATTTCGTCAAGTTGAAGCACGTCACCCGACTCAAGCAACCAGACGCCGAGTGCATAGGGCAGCGACTTCGCATAGTAGCTCATCAGGCTGGACTTCTTCACCGTCTTCTGATGCTGCGTGAGAGTGTCGTTGTTGTCAATGGCGTCCAGCTCGCGGAAGAGGTTGGAGACCTGATATTGCCCTGCGCCCCCGTGCCTTGACATATTTGCTTCGCTCCCGCCCATGTCGGTGCCCCCGCCGTTATCCGTGCCGACGCCGAAGAATTGGGCGCCACTATAGGTGTCCGCCGCCTTCTGGATGAGCCCGAGCAGCATAGTGTAGAGATAGATCATCAGCTCGTTGTAGCCGTCCTTGGTGAACTCCACCTTGATGGAGATGAGGGAGGCGTCCGTGGCGGACTGATCCGATGTGCTCGTGTCCTTCATTGTGCTGAGGTAGGGCTGATAACCGTTCTTGTTGAAGAGGTTGACCTCCACCTTGTTGACAAGCCCCTCGAGCGAGAGCGCGGTTCCGTACTGCCTCTCGTAGTGCGGGTCGGGGCCGTTCTCCTCTTGAGATGTCACATTGCCGTTCCACGGCTGTGTCATGTCGGAATAGCTATACGTCGCGGGTCCGTGCGAATCCGCGGGGATGATGCTCTTGTCGATCTCCGCCGCAGCCGCCGCGTCGGCGCCGTCGGATGCCGCCGTCGCCATGGGATTGTCGTAGTCCCACATCCCGTTGTCCGCGTCGGAATAGGCAAGTCCGCCCAGCATTGCAGCAAGACCGAGCATGCTGCCAACGTCCAATCCGTTGACATTTTCCAAAATACTGTCTGTTATACCCGGGTATTCGACCCCGAGAATTGCTATACTACCGACATCGACATTATCGATGCACAGGCTGCCGTTGCCGAATTGTACGGTGAGCGACACCTGTCTGTCGTTGCTCTCCTGCATCTCGGGATGCATACCGACCGCGCCCAGCACGAGCATGAATCCTTGCGCACCGTTCTGACCGTAGGAGGTGAACTCGTTCGTGCCCTTCAGGGTGACGCTGCTCTTTCTGTTGGTCCAGACCCAGTTCCAGTCGTTGTCGCCGGTCGATTGCACACCGGACACGCCGCGCTTGTCCACGCTGAGCGCGAGGTTGGCTTTGAGGCCGTCCAGGATGTTGGTGAGCAGGGTCATCGTGCCCGCAGTCTTGGAGTAGGTCAAGCCCGCGAATTGCGTCCTCACTCTGCCGACGAGGTCTTCGACGTCCAGAGAGTTCTCCAGCGCGAGTTGGATGTCGCCGATGGAGACGGTGGCGCCGGTGCCCGCGCTGTCGAGCACTGCGTCGAGGGTGATTGAGTTGATGGTCGCCTCACCGAAGCTGAGCCCCAGCACAATTTCCTGCACGTCGGGCAGGCTGCTGATGCCTGATTCCGCAAGAGTGTCGCCGAGCATGCCGAACACGGTGTCGATGAGCGCCTTGTAGATGTTGATGCCGATGTAGTTCTCCGCAAGGTCGATGCCGAGCGCGACGCTCACGGTCTCACCCGCCTGAGCTTCGCCGCCCGTCTCGTCGCCTTCCGCAGCGGAGATGGCGCCGGAGGCTATGTTCTGCTGCTCATAAGCGAAGCCGACATTGGCGCCGAGCAAGCCCGCGATGCCCTGGAATTTGATCTTGCCCAGCCCCAAGCCGCTTGCGTCGATGTAGATCGCGTCGCTGAACGCCTTGACATTGCCCGTGATGCCGGAGCCGGCGCGCAGTTCATAGACATTGCCGGCGTTGACCAGCCTGGAGGAGCCGAGATAGTACACCTCGAGGATGGTGGTGTCGAAGGGCGCGCCCAGCGTGACCGCGACGCGGAGGTCGCTGAACAGGATGCCGCCGATGCCGGACGCGATGATGGCGCCGAGGTTGATGTCCGCCTCAAGCTCGATGCCGAGGTCGATCGCGCCGGAAGCGAAGGTCGCCTCGATCATCGTCGTGCGGTAATATTGCTTACCGCTCTCGAACACGGTTACGGTGGTCGCATAGCCGTCTGCCGTCTTGGCATAATAGCCGCTGCCGTCCGCCGCGACCTTGCCCACTTCGGTGTAGACGGTGGCGCCCGCCTCGTCCGTGCCTTGGGTGTAGATGGGCCCGCCGTATGCGTTGTATTCGCTGTCGGACGGGTCGTATGCCGACACGAAGAAGCCCGTGCCGCCCAGCATGTCGGTGAGCAAGCCGATCACCCAGCCCGCGAGCGAGTTGTCATATTTCTCTCCGTCATCGGGAGACAGCCCTTCGCTGGTCATGGAGATGCTGACGTCCGCCGTCGCGGAGAGCGTGAAGTCGTCCGAGATCTCGCCCGTCGCGACGTCGAAGATCGGCTTGTACTCTTTCTCCAACGTCTTGGTGATGTAGTCGGAGGTGTAGAGCTTCGCGGTGCCGATGTTGACCCTTGTCACGTCGATGGACACGCCGAAGTCCTCGGACATCTTGAAGCCCAGCGAGAACATGCTGCCGTCTTCCTTGTCGCCGAACGATTCGATGCGGATGTCGCCCAGGTCGGGCAGATCGATGTCGATCGCCACATCGGGGTTGTCCGCGCTCACCTTCGCGAGGATGGCTTCCACCGCCGCGAGCGTCAGCTGCAGCGAGAAGTAGCCGGGGTTGATCATCGCCGCCAGATAGGCATAGCTGTGCAGCGTCATGTCCGCCGTGTCGGAGACGGACGCGATCGTCGCCGCAGAGTCGCTGCCCTGTGCGGTGGTGCCGAACAAGCCGCCGAGCGCTTCGCTCAGAAGTTCCTTGATGCCGAGGCTGCTGATCTTAGCCTTGACGGTGGGCCCGAGCACGCCGCTGAGGTCGATGTAGATGCCGTCGTCCGCGAGGATGACGCCGAGGAGCTTGGTCGCAGTGTTGTCGTCCGTCATGGAGTTGCGCATGACCTGGAGCTCCGCCTGCAGCTCGCCCGTGAAGTCGAAGTAGGCGTCAAGCAGCACGGTGAAGTACGCCTTCTCGTCGCTGCCGAAGTCGCCCGTGATGTTGATGGCAAGGTCGGAGCCGACAAGGTTCACGCCGCCGAGCAGTTCCTTCACGGCGTCGAGCCCGAAGATGAGGTCCACAAGCTCGCCCATGTTGATGCCCGCGCCCGCGTTGCCCCAGAAGCCGACTTCGATCTCCGTGCTCAGCCTGATGCCGGATGTCTTTTCGTCCGTCGTGCCGGAGGGGATCAGGCTCGTGAAGCCGTCGATGTCCTCGCTCTCCGCGGAGAAGGGACGGTTGACCGTGATGCCGAGGTCGCCGAGCTCGATCGCGATGGTGACATCGCCGAGCGAGACGTACTCGCCCACGACCTTGGACGCGTCGAGGTCATACCTCTGCTCCGCCGGGACTGCGTCCGCCTGAAGCCCTGTGAGCCTGCAATAGGACGCGATGGGCATGAACTTGTCCGCATAGGTCGTCTTGCTCTCGCCCGCGAACTCGTAATAGGAGAGACCTTCGTACTTTTCGACGTCCGCCGCCGAGACCAGGACATAGCTGCCGCTGTTGCTCTGCGTGAAGGCGCCGCTATCCACATAGGATTCTTTATAGTCCACCTCCGCGAAGACGGGGTTGCCGTCCGCGTCGATGCGGGTGAGCTCATAGCGGGTGCCCAGCCACACTTTCTCCGGCGAGACGTATGCCGCGATGGCGTATTCGGGCGTGGAGATGATGACGTCTTTGCCGCCCTGGGTGTAGATGGTGTTGCCGTCCTCGTCCTTGTCCGCGGTCACGCGCAGCGAGCCGACGAACTCGTCGAGGTTGCCTTCATTGATGCCGTAGACCTTCTCGTCTGCGAGCATGCCGTTCAGCGCCGCGTTGGAGCTCTTGCCGTCGAGTGCCTTGACCAGCTCGTCATAAGCCACATAGTCGTCAAAGCCGCCTCTCACGCCGAGCTGCACCTGCAGGCTGAGCGCGCCGTTGCCGAAGAGCAGGTTGACGCCGCTGGTGTCGCTGCCGCCCGTCATCGTGAAGGTGGGCAGCAGATCGAGCTGATCATCCTTGAACTCGGGCACTGCCGCCCTGATGAGCTCCGCAATGATGTTCTCCGTGATGCCGACGGAGATCATGTCATGCGCAAACAGCACCTGACCGAGGATGAGATCCAGCACTCCCCAGATGTCCTCGGAGAGGAGACCCGTGGTGTTGTTCCCGATGTCGATGATGATGCCGCCGTCGGCTGCGATCGACGCGCCGCTTTCCGCTTCCGCCGCCTGTGCGTTGAGGAGCAGCTCGCTGAGGCTGATCATGTTCTCGATCTTGATGCCCTGCGCGAAGAAGTCGCCGTATTCGCCCGTCAGCCCCGTCACCGTGCCCAGATCTTCCGCGATGAGATAGATGTTGAGGAAGAGATCGTCGGTGTCGGAGATCTCCACCCACAATTTGATGGGTTCTGCCCCTGTGATCTTCTCGCCGAAGAAGTTGGTGTTGATGGAGATCTCCATATACACCTTCGCTCCGCGCAGGATGACGGGCAGGATCTCCATCACGTTCACTTCCCCGCCGCCGAGCAGCTCGGGCAGCATCCCGATGAGACCGCTCGCGTTGATCTGCAGGGCGAGGTCGACTTCAAGACCGATCGCGGACACGAATTCCGCACTGTTGAGCGCCATGGAGGCGATCAGCATGGAGAAGTAGTTGTTGTCGCTGCCGCTCACCGCCATCAGCTCGGACATCTGGCGCGTCCAGTTGAGCGCGTCGCTGAGAGTCAGATCCAGCTTGAGAGTGCCGCCGAGCTCGATGGTGCTGAGACCGGAGGACTGCAAGCCTCCCACGACGACGCCGAGGATGTCCACCGCACCGCACACGGTGCAGATGTGATCCTCGCCATAGGTGTGGGTGGTGTGCCCTTCGACTTCCTTGGTCTCCGCATTGAGCAGAGTGCCGAGGTCAAGACCGAGCAGGGTCTGGTAGTTGCCGAAGACCTCGCTCTTCATATAGGTGCCGTTGCCTTCGGGCATGTAGTAGGTGTCTGCCGCAAGGACGCTCGTGCCGTAGTCGCCGAACTGAGTCTCAAATCCCGACGCACCTTTCGCCGCCGAGATGAGGACGTATGCCCTCGCCGTGCCGTCCGCCTGCCCGACGCCTTCGCCGTACGAGATGAAGGGCTCGCTGTTCCTCACCGAGGAGAGATCCGTACCGGCGTTTACCCACCGACCGTTGCCGGTGTTTGCGATATACTGATAGTACACCAGCTGCAAGCCGTTGTCGGTCGCCCATTTGTAGTCTGCCTCGTCGCGCAGCTGGATGTAGCCTGTCCTCTGCGTGCCGCCCGGGATCGCCATATAACGCTCGTTCGCGTCGACGCCCGCTCTCGCCGTGCTGTCGGACAGCGCGATGTATCTCGTGCCGTCGTCAAGGACATAGACTGCGCCGCCGCCTTTCACGATATCCTGCGCTTCGCCGAGGTCGACCGCTTCATATTCCTTGCCCGTGGTGGGCTTATAGTAGGTGCCCTCTTCCGCCGCCAGGACTTCTTCGCCGTCCGCGCGGGAGAACATGCTGTGATAGTAGATGTAGTCGTTGACCTTCGCCGCCAGGTTCGCCGCGGACACCTCTTCATAGTCGGCAAGCGCGCCGAAGCCGATCTGCAGACCGGTGGTCGGATCGTCCGTGCCGAAGAGGTTCAGCGTCAGCCCGAGGTCGAGCAGCCCGTTGCCCTCGCTGTCGTGCAGCGTCGCGCCGACGGTGAGGTCGTAAGGCGCCGCGCTGATGTCAACGCCCACGGAAATGTTGGGCATCATCTCGTCCAAAGTGGCGGAGATGTCGGGTGCGATCATGCCGAGGACGAGCTTGAGGAAGCCCGCGCTCGCCTGCAACGCGATCTTGCGGGAGAACACGCTGAGCAGCACCGTCGCCGTGTCGGGATCGCCGACATCGACGCCCTCCGTCGCCGTCACTGCCTCGGAACCGCCTTCGCCCTCGCCGAACAGACCGCTCATCACTTTGTCGTTGAGCAGATCTTCCAGCGTGTAGGCGCTGAGGTCCACCTTCACTTTCGCGGTGGGCCCGAGGATCCAGCTCAGGTCTGCGTAAAGCGCCGCGCCCTCCGTGCGGTCATCCTCGATATTGTTGTTGTCGATGTTGAGCTTGTCGCTCATGTAGTAGAGACCGAGCACGTGCGTGAGCGCACCGTCGTCGGCTGTCGTCTCCGTGTTGACGCCGGATTCCGTGCGCCACAGGTCGATGGCAAGCTCCAGACCCGCAATGTACGGAGTCCAGTTGTCCTCGGAAGGATAAGCGATCTTGACCGTCGCGCGGATCTCGAAGGGAAGCACCGCGTTGTAGCCGTCGCCCACCTTGAACAGCGCGTCCATGGAGCCGAGGATCGCCCCCAGCACTTCGCCCACCTCGGCGCTGTCCGCCTTCACGGCATAGTACTGTTTGAGCCCGCCGTGCACGCTCGCGTCGTACTTGACGTACTCTCCTCTCACCAGCACGTAGGTGTCGCCGGTGTAGGCGCCCATCGTCTCCTCATCCCAGCTCTCCGCCTCGATGTAGGTAACGTGCTGGCTCAGAGAGATGGAGCCGCGGACTGCAAGGCTGATGTAGTACAGCTCGCCCGTGTCGCCGTAATTGATGTACGAACCGTTGTAGTAAAGGATGTTGCCTTCGTCGTCGGTGTCGTAGTTGCTCTTCAGATAGTCGGCAAAGCCGCTCTCCTCGCCGCCGTACAGCTCTCTCGCCGCGGACACGGAGGTGAATTTGCCGGTGGACGCACTGTGCACGAAGGTGAAGTCGTCCCTCTTGTAGACCGCGCCGGTGTAGCCGTCGGGCTTCTCGGTGACGAGAGTGCCGTCCTTGCTCACGTAATACTCGGTGTCGTCCGAACCGGGCGTGTAGGTCGTGGCGTGGTCGAAGTCTGCGCGGAACTCGGGCACCGTGACCAGCGAAGTGGTCTCCTGACGCTCGAAGTCGCCGTTGCCCTTGCCGACATACTTGTACGCCGTCCTGTAAACGGTCCTCTTGTAGACGTCCTTCTCCGCGATGGCGACGTTCACCTTGAAACCTTCACCCTCCGCCGTGACGTTGAGATAGTAATCGCCGGTGTACGGATCGTTGAGGAAGGTCTGCCATTCGTCGCCGGTCGCGACGTCGTTAAAGGTGCCGTTCGCGTACTTCAGCACGCTGCCCTGCGCGATCTGATAATAGTGACCGCGATAGTAGAGATAATAGATGCCGTCGTCAAAGGTCTTGCTGTTTGCGGGGTCGTAAGCCACGCCGTCGTTTGCGGGATCAAGGACATAGCTGCCGCCTTCCTGCTCGTAATAGACATATTCCGCACCGGCGGTCTCGGGCAGGTTGATGTTGAGGGAGAGGTTGTGGCCCCACAGCCAGATGTTCGCCTCGATGAAGGGCTTCTTCTCCTCTGCGGGATAGACGACATAGATGCTGCCGCCGGTGGCGAGCTCGGCATAGCCGTCGCCGTCCGTGTCGCCCTCTTCCGCCGCGTAACCCTTGTCGGTGGAACCTTCTCCGACATACACATAGAACTTGTAGGTGCCGATGAGAGCCCCATTGCCGAGGTCGCCCGCATCGGTGTAGCGTTCCGCACGCACCCAATCGGTGTTGGACGCCTCGGAAGCGAGCTTCTTCTCTCCGCCCACGTTGAGGTAGACGTCGATGGGCGTGATGTTGTAGTATTCGCCCTCATATTCCTCGACTTGCGCCGCCGTCATGTCGGAACGGAGCTCGTAGATCTCGCCGTTCAGCCAATACATGCCGTCCTCTGCCGGCGTGATGGCGAAGCGGGTGTCGGAGAACTCGATCTGTTCCGTCGTAGCCTCGTCGAGAGATTTGTAGAGATAGTTGTTGACGTCGACGTTGATGCCGAGGTAGGACTGCTCGAACTCTTCGCCCAGGGTGAAGTCGCCCGTGAGCAGGAGCAGGAGCTGATCCACAAAGTCGGTCTGCAGCATCACCCTGATGTAGGTGGACGTGATGCGCGCGCCGAACACGAACGCACGGATGTACGCCGCGATCTCTTCGCTGAGCAGCGGCAGAGAGTCGGAGAGACTGACATCGTCGCCGAAGAGGGTGCCGAGGTCGTAAGGCAGCGAGAAGCTCGAGCCCGAACCCTCGTCGTCGCCCGCCGCGGTGACCGCCTCGCTGAAATCGATGGCGAGCTCTCCGCCCATCTGCTTACCGATGAACTCAAACATCTCGGTGATGTTGAGATAGACGCCGGGCTGACCCAGATAGCTGAGGTCGACATACAGTCCCGCGAACTCGCGCACTCTGTTGCCGTTTTCGTCCGGATAGAGGAAGGACACGTCGCGGGTGTATCTGCCGTGCGTGGCGGCGTTGTAGTCGTCTATCTCGCTGATGAGCATATAGCCGTCCTTCTCGCCGTCGTTGTCATCCTCGATGCCGACATAGCCGTAGGTGCCGTCCTCGGACGCGAAGTAGTGCGAATAGCGCTGCATCCCTGCGATGTCGTCGTTGTCCGCGCTCCATTCGGTGCCCTCATTGTCGCCGAGGGTGAAGTACACGCCGAGCATGGTGTGCTCGGGCACGCCGTCGTTGGAGACGGTGGAGATCTCCACGGACGCGTTGACGAAGTTGAAGAAGTCCTCAAGACCGAGGAGGTCGTTCACGTTCGCGTCGACGTAATAGATGCTGCCTTCCGCATTGGGCACCTTCTTGGCGCCGATGAGGCTGCGGATGACGTTGATGAAGGTGATGAGGTCGATGTCGCCGGTGAGGCTGTCGAGCGGAGTCCTGCCATCGCCGTCCTCATAGCTCAGATCGTACTGAGCCGCAAGGCTGCGCAGGTAGTTGATGAACGCGCCCAGCTTGAACTCCAGCGACACGGTGACGTTGAGGTCGCGGAGGATGTCCTCGTCCGCCAGCTTGCCGGACTCCGCGTCAAGGATGGCGTCGAAGTCGTATTCGCTGTCCGGGAAGAGGTATTCCAGCAGTGCGCCGAGGTCGACGTCGCCGCTGTTGTCAAAGAGCAGTCCGAGAGAGATGGTCTCACTCAGAGACACGGTGTCGAGGCTGTTGAACTCATAGAATTCGTCCAGCTCTTCCGCGTCGAGCGTGAAGTCGCGCTGCTCGGTGAAGTACATGTCGATGTCGCCCACGCCGAGGTCGAGAGTGAGCTCCGTATCGTAATCGTTGGGGTTAGCGCCCGCGCCGGGCACAAAGACATAGACGCCGAGGCTGCCGACCGCATTCGACACTCTCGTGTATTTATTCTGCACGCTGTCGTCCGCGGAAGCGGGCTTGTAGGAATCGGTCGCCTCATCGAAGTACCACAGCTCGGCGGGGGTCTCCGCGCTCTCGCCCGGGGTGTACGCGGTGTAGGTGTAATACACCCAGCCGCTCTCGACGGTGTATGCCGCTTCGTGACGGACCCAGAGATCGGTCGTCTCGGACTCCGCCGCCTTGCTTGCTTCGCGGAAGGAGTCGTCCGCTTCGTCGTGGATGAACAGACCTTCCTCGGGACGCGCCTCACCGTTCCTTTCGGTGAAGACGAAGTAACGTTCGGTGCCTTCCTGCGTGTTGGCGTCCGTATGCTCGTAGCGGTCGCCTTCCAGCATAAGTTCCGCGCCGACGCCGACGTCGAAGCCGTTGTTGAGGTCGATGGTGACGTCAAGACCGCCCTGCAGCTGCTCGTAGATGAGCATGTTGAGCGGATCGTCGCCGATGGTGAGCATGGTGAGGAGATATCTCATCAATGCGTTGCCCACGGACACCGCGAGCTTGCGCTTGCTGATGAGCAGCGCCGCGACCTTCTCGTCAAGAGAGAGATCCGCCGCGTCTTTGCTGCTCGCGCTCGTCTCGTCGTCCGCGATGATCGCCTCGGAACCGCTCACTTCGACATCCTGATAAATGGAGCCGTTAAGCAGGTCGCCGAGCGTGTCGTCCAGCATTTCGGAGATCTCGGTCATGGGCACGGAGAGCTTGGGCAGCCCGAAGAAGGACAGGTCTATGTAGAGCATGTCGTTCATGTAGTACGCCGCAAGCCAACGCACCTCTGCACCCGTCTCGGAAGAGAGGTTATAAAGCTCGATCATCAGCTCGGAGCCGGGCACGTTGAACATATCCAGCACGAGAGTGAGATCCAGACGCAGGTGCGCCGAGGAGTAGCCCTTGTTGGTCTCGGGGATCTGGATGACGATGCCTTCGAGGTCTCCGAGGATGGCGGAGAAGATCTGACCGATGTCGATGTTGCCTTCGGTGATGGCAAGCTCGATCTCCACCGCCGCGCCGACGGTGATGACGGAGTTGTAGAAAGGCATGAGCGGGAAGTCATGATAATAGATCGCTTCGCCGCCGTCCGTTTCCGCAAGCGTGTAGGTGCCCGTCGCCTCGTCGTAGGTGTAGTTCTTCTTGCTGCTGTCAAATTCCGTGGGCGTCTTGGTCTTGCCCGCGGTGACATAGTCCGGAACGATGGAATCCGACATTCCGAATTCGAGGTCGATGCCGCCGATGGCGAGACCGACGTTCATCGTGCCGACATGCGCGCCGAGAGCGAGATAGAACTCGTTCAGTTCGGTGTAAGGATGATACACGCGCAGGAGGTCGCCGTTGGGATCGCGCACATAGCCGAGCCTGCGGTTGAAGGTCTTGACCGTGCCGCCCTCATTCTTTTCGACCTTAACATAGTTGCTGCCGACATAGACATATGCGTCTTTGTCCGTGCCGACTGCCGCCAGGCTGTCAACGGGGACGTAACGTCCGTCCGTCAGAACATAGAACACGCGGCCGGCGCGTTCGATATAATTGCCGCCGGCGAGCACGTGCGTGCCCGCGAGCCCTTTCGCTTCCGCGAAATCGGCTTGCTCGTGATAGGAATATCTGTTGGCAAGATAGTAGTTGTCGTCCTTGGCAAGATAGTAGAGCTCCTTCGCAAGGTCGTCTTTCGTTGCGAGATCGAGGTCATATCTGTCGCCCTCGATGCCTTCCGCATAGGGCTCAAAGCCGACGATGGCGCCCTTGACGTTCTTGATCGCGACAAATGCGCCGCTTTCGGAGTTCGGGACCGCGGTGAACGCCGCTTCGGTGACGCTGACGTAATTGTATCTGCCGATGTCCGCGCCGAGGCTCACTTCGAAGGCGTCGAAGATGTCGGTGATGGAGCCGAGGTCGGGCACCAGCGTCGCGAGCAGCGTGCTGATGACGCCCTTGGTGATGAGGATCTGCATCGACGTGTCGGAATAGACGAGCTGGAGCAGCGCGTCGCGCATCGCCGCGGTGTCGTTCTCCGCCGCGGAAAGCGCCGCCGTGGTCTCGCCGCCCTCTTCGCCGCCGTTGCCGCCGTTGCCGCCTTCGCCGCCGCCGAGTTCTATCGCCTCGAGGACAAAGCGCAGGAAGTTGGGCACGTACGAGTAGTTCTCCACCACGTCGAAGATGCCGGTGCCGTCGAGATAGAGCATCCCGCCGCTGATGTAGATGCCGGCGAGCACTTCATCCGTGACGTTGCCGTCATAGTCGGTCTCGAGCAGTTCCAGCGCCACTTCGATGGAGCTGAGATCGGTGATGGTGTTGCCTGCGGCGTCCGTACCGTTGAGGAAGTTGTCGAGCTTCTCATCCGTCGTCGCCGTTTCGTCGGCGAGCGCGGCAAGGTTCAGCTTGCCGAGATCCGCCGCCACGGTGAGGCGGAATGCGACGCTGTCGCCGAACGCCTCGTTAGTCTCGATGTTGAGCGCGATGTCTTCGAGATACTGCGCCAGCAGCGAACCGACGTCATAGCTGCCTTCGCCGTCCGACTCGAAGCTCGCTCTGCCCGCGACGGAGATCGTGACCTGCTGCGAGCCGATGCCGGAGAAGTCCGTCGTATCGCCGTTGATGAGGTCGATGACGTTCACCGCCATCGCGGTCATATCGACAAAGGTGCGCTTCTCACCGTCGGTGAGCATGGTCGCGTTGCGCGTGGCGATGTCGATCTCCAGACCCGCCTTGGCGGACACGGAGATGTTGAAGCCCGCGTTGGAGCGTGCGGACACGACGAGCGCGAGCGCGCCGTCTCCGCCGATGTTGAGACTGATCTTGCTGTCGTTCTCGTTCAGCACGAAGTCCTCGAAGACATAGCCTTCTTCGTTGCCCGTGATGAGCGCGACGACATTTCCGAGCAGGTTGGACGTGAGCATGACGTCAATTCCGAGACCGCTCTGCAGGATATCGTAGCTGCCGTCTTCGAGCGCGGAGCCGAGATAACGGCGTATCGCAACGGCGCGGATCAGCGCGTTGAGCACCGAGTTGACGGTGTCGGAGGCATAAGGCATGTCGCAATTGTCGCACTTGCCGTCCGGGATATCGTTGCCGTTTTCGTCCTTATCGCCCGTGAGGTCGATGTGATCGCACTGATCCTCCGCGATCAGCGCGTCGGCGCCGTCCGGATCCTCAGGCGTATAGAAGGGGGTGACTTCCATCTTCTCCAGGATGCCGAACAGATCCGCCTTGATGCGGGGGCCGCCGAGACCGGAGAGATCGAGATAAATGTCGCCCGCGATGAGATAGATCGCAACGGAAGCGCTGTCGTCGCCGTCTTCGGGGTTGAAGACGAATTCGATGCCCGCTTCGAGCGCTTCGAGGACGGTGAGCATGTCGGGTTCCGGCTTAGTGAAGCTGCCGAGCAGCGCCGAGAGGCCTATTTTCTCGAGATCGAGGAGACCGCTGATCCTGATGAGGAGATTGTCGCCGATGGGATCGTCGAGATAGAGCTCTACGCCGAGAGCCCTCAGCAGCGCGTTGAGGATGGTGGAAAGCGTGGCGTTCTCAATGCCCGCGATGCCGTCGCTGATGGCGGGCATGGACAGCAGCGCGTCGACTATTTCGGAAAGGCTGAGCGCGCGGCGGACGTATTCGCCGTCGCCGTTCTGGACATACGTCCCGTCGGGACGCAGTTCGTAACGGTCCTCCGCGTCGGTGTATTGGAGTTCCTCTTCCGTCAGCTTCTCATAGGTGGCGTCCGCGGTGTATTCCACGCTGAGCTCGATGCCGAACCTCGCCTTGCTGGTGACGTCGGGCACATAGCTCTGATAGTTCGGGTCGGCTGCTACTTTGTCTATCGCCGCCTTCACTTCGACATTGTCCTTGTTGGTGATGGAGGGCTCGACGATGGAGAGGCTGAGCGCCGCATAATTGGTGTCCGCGCCGATGTTGACGGAGACGGGATCGAAGCTGATGTCCACCTCGACCTCTGCGTCGAGACCGAGCGCCTCGAAGACCTCGTTGATGTCAACATTGCTGTCGGTCTTGGGCAGGACCGCGCCCAGGATGCCGAGCAGTACCGCTTCCGTAACGCTGAGAGCGATGTGTCCCTTGCCGGCTTCGAGGACGATCTCGAGCATTTCGAGGGCATCCTCTTCCTCGTCTTCCGTCGCGGTGACCGCTTCGGAAGAATCCTTAGCGCCCTGCTCGTCAAGGAGCAGCTCGCTCACCTTGTCGAGGAGGAACTGCACGATGCCGGTGTTGTCGATGTAGAAGTCGTGGTCGGACAGCATGCCCATGTCCACATACAGCCTGCTGCCCCTGAGATAGGCGGCGAGGATGATGTTGTCCTGCGCATATTTGTCGCGGATCACCAGCATCGCTTCCGTCGCGTCCGCAGACCCGAAGTGGATGTTGGCTCCCACCACGATCTCCGCCGCGAGCCTCAGGTCGTCATCGATGGAGACGCCCATCCCGAGAGCGAGATTCGCGATGAAATTGGAGAGGATGTCGCCGACGGGCAATTCGCCGTCGGGGAGCGCCTCGGTGTCAAAGAGCGCAAGCTCGAGGTCGATGGTGGTGTTCAGCGAGACCACACCGTCGCTTGCGAAGATGTTGGTATAACCGTTGGGATTGATCTCGTTTGCGGCGGCTTCGATGCTGCCGTCCTTCGCGGGGTCGTTGATCGCGACCGCGATGCCGCCCAGAGAGAGCCCGATGACGACGGGATTCGCCGCGATGGAGAGCTCGATGCCGATGTCTCTCTGCGCCTCTCCCTCATTCTTGCCGTAGAACACCGCCAGGAAGCTGTCCGAAGGATCGAGCTGCACGAAGTTCTCGGGCGCGATGTCGTAGCCGAGCAGCATCCCGAGCAGCGAAGAGAGGAAGTTCGCGCCGAAGTTGACCCTGAGGTCGCTGTCCGTCATGTAGATGCCGTTGATGATGGAGAGGATGCCGCCAAGGATGTCCGTCTCCTCCATCTTCGCGCCGCAGTTGTCGCAGATGCCGTCCGCTCCTTCTTTGCCGTCGGCGCCGAATTTGTCGACGTGTTCGGTGCAGATGGTCTCGTCGCTGCCGGTCGCGACGAGCGCTTCCGGATCGTTCTCATCGGGAGTCTGTTCGGTGTTTTGGTCCTTGTTATCGTCCTCGTCGGACGCCAGCAGGCTGCCGAGATCGATGCCGGGCACGATGACTCCGCCGCCGATTATGCCGCCGTCGGGAGAATAGATATACAGATCGCTCCTGCCCGTCTCCGTATCGGCGACGATGTAGAGCGCGATGATGACATTGCCGCTCTCTTTGATCTCCAGCGCGATGTCGGAGTGAGAGAGTATGTACGGCACGACTTCGTCACCGGTGAGCACCTCCGGGAAGCGCAGCAATGCGCTCAGATCGAACGTAAGTTCCGCCCCCACGCTCTTTTCGACGACGAAGGAGACCACGAGTTTCTCGATGAGGGACTCCAGCTCGGGTTTGAGCGCGCCCGTTTCTCCCTGCGCGGGCAGGAAGTTGCTTATCCAGCTGCCGATGGTCCACTGCGTCTCGCTGTCGGACGCCTTGGCGGAAAGCGAAATGGTGCCGGAAAGTTCCGCATAAACGCTGTCGAGCGCGAGCCCGGAAACGTTGAGCTTGCCCTCCGCGTCGATCAGACTGCCGAGGTTCTTGTAGTCGCCGTTGACTATATCCTCGGTGACGATGTCGCCCGCGGCGCCGAATGCCGTCTCGCCGATGCCGATGGCCAGCGGAGAGAGCGTGACGCCGACGCTGCCGAGTTTGCTTGCGGAAACGTTGACGCTGAAGAGATAGTCTTCCGTTGCGGTGCCGTCGGCTGCCGCCTGGTCAACGAGATTGCTCCAATTGAGGCTGAGCGCCGCGTCGATCTCGCCGAAGTTCGCGCCGATGCTATCGCTCATAATGAGCTCGGTCAGTCCTTCCGCAAGTTCGAGCACAAAGCCTTTGGACGTGACTTTCAGCAGGAGATCGAATGCTCCCGTCGAATATTCTTTGTCGTCGCCGTCCTCCGTTGCGGTGAGAGCGCCCTGCTCTTCGCCGGACTCTTGTACGGGCATGGGTTCGTTACAATTGTCGCAGATCCCGTTGCCGTCCTTATCCACGTGGTCGCAGGCGGTGATCAGCCCGACGAGGAGTTCCATGATGTCGAGCTCGACGCTCACGCGTGCGCCTATGAGCGCGCTTGCGTCCACATAGAGAATACCGTTCTTATAGTACGCCGCAAGCAGCACTTCTTTCGCGCCGTCGGCTGTGTTGACGATGGAGATGGCAAGTTCCGTCCTGTTCACGCTGTCGGCAGGCGTCCCCGTAAAGGGCGCGAGCAGCGGCGCCAGATCGAGTTTGCCCTGCAGCCTGAGCTCAAGACCCACCGTCATATCGTCGGGGAAGGTGATCTTCCCGGTATCGCTGATGGAAATGTCGGTCGACTTGATGTCGGCATTGATGCCGAGAGTGAGGTCGAGAGTCACATAGGGCTCGTTGAAGAAGTCCACGAACTCGATCTCGTCGGTGGGCGGCACGATGTTGCTCTCGCCGTTGATGACGGCGTTGATCCCGCCCAGAGTGAGGTCGAGGTCGAAGTTGTCGCCAACGCCGAGCACGATGCCGAGGGACAGCCCTTCCGAGTCATCGGTGTCCGCGATCTGCAGCCCGTTGCCGAAGGTGATGCTGACGCCGAGGTCGAGACCGGGCACATTTTCACCGGAAGGATCGGTGATGGTCAGCCCGGGCATATCGAGGAGCTCGAGCAGAGTCACGATGAGGTCGGTGCCGAGCACGACGTCGAGATAGAGGTCGCCGAGCGTGATGTCCGCCGCCGCAACGAGCGCGACAAGCACGGGCGGGATGCTGAGCGGGATCTTCTCCTTGCATTCGTCGCAGATGCGGTCGCCGTCGCTGTCCACATGAGTGTGTTCGGGCTCGGTGACTTCCGTGCCGGTGCCGGTCTGATCCTGTCCCGTCGTATCCTCGGCGGAGATCGCTTCGCTCGCTCCCGCTGCAGGCAAGAAGGACTTGATGTCCACCATGACGTTCAGCCCGCCGAGCAGATCTTTGGAGGTCGCGAGATAGACCACTCCGTCCACGAGCCACACGCGCAGCGGCGCAGTGCCCTCGACACCCTTTTCGGCGAGCTCTATGTAGACATTGAGAGAGGAAAGCAGCGAGGGCAGGACATCGCCTATCTCGGTGTTCTCTCCCATAGAAGTGAGCGTGCCGATGAGCCCGGAAACGTCGGTGACTTCCGCCCTGAGACTGAGCGTCGCGGAAGTGCTGAAGGACTCGGCAAACTCCGCAAGGACGGAGACGAGGAATTCGCTCCCCTTCTCATAGTTGATGGAAGCGACGCTGCCTTTGATCGCGCTCAGGTCGATATCCGCCTTGAGCCCGAGCTCGAGGGATTCGACGTTCGCGAGCAGCATTTCGATGTCAAGATCCGCAAACGAAAGCTCTCCCTTTTCGTTGATGAATGCGTCAAGAGAAGAGAGCCTGATATATTCCTTATTCTGTTTCCCTTCGGAGAACGCGGCTATCCTGTCGTTGAAGTAGGTCTCGTTCTCCACCGAGCCGAAGCGCGCGCTGATGCCCACTTTGGCGGAAGCGAACGTCTCCTTGAAGTCGTCCATGCCCACGGCGAGAGCGACGTTGAGGGTGATATCCTTGGAGGAGGCAAAGCCGTTGTCCGTGAGCTCCAGCACCACATCGCCGTCGATGGGGATGGTCGCGCCCGTGTAATTGCCGCTCGCGTCAACGAAGGCAATGCTCCAGATATAATCCAGGATGTCCTGAGTGAGCCTCACCTGCACCTTTTCGAGGTTGAAGATGTTGCCCGCCATCTCGACATCGATGTTGTCGAGGATGGCTTTGACGAGCCCCATGGTGTCAAGGATGGGTTCGCCCTCGGCGGTGGTGCCCACCGTGCGCAGCACTCTGCCGTCCGCAATGGCTTCCAGAGCCTGACGCTCGAGCTCATCCGCCTGCTCCTGCTCCTCGGGAGAGAGGACTCCGGCAAGCGCGTCCTGCACCATCACGACGAGATCGTCGAAGAGCCCGCCGAGCATTTCGTTGAGATTGATGCCGTCCACATAGAACTTGCCCGTGCCGAGCAAGCCGGACAGATCGGCGTAAAGGGTCTCGTCCGCACCGACATAGCCTACGCTGATGCGCACGTCTTCGTATTTGTCGCTGCCGGTGATCTCGACAAGCAGGTTGGTGCCCGCGTTGTCGAACATGTCGATGCCGCCGCTGATGTGGATCTGCAACGTGCGCGCAAGCCCCGCGATGTCTATCTCCTTGTCGAGCAGGAAGGCGAGCGCCTCGGCATCGTCCGGATCGAGTTGGAACAGACCGCCGAATGCGGCGATCAGCTCGTTGGGAGTGAGGTCGAGCTCATTGAGCACGAGTTCGAGAGAAAGAGTGAGGTCGACGGTGAGGAGAGAATAATCGTCCAGATTGTCGAGATCCAGCCCTCTGCCGGCGGGTTTCTCCGCGGTGAGGTAGCTCTCGATGGTGGGCGTGTGGCGGTCGTTGTTGAACTGGATCCCGCTGCCGCCGATGCTGATGTCGATGCCGCCCTGCTGCGCGCCGTAGATCTCTTCAAGGCTGGAACCGAAGGTGTCGTAATCGAAGCCGATGCCGAATTCCACGCCCGCGAGCTCTCTGCCGCTGCCGTTGTCGGCGGTGAGGTCGGCGGAGAGATAGACGGAAAGGTTCTTCATGGTGGAAAGCAGCGCAAGATCGATGCCCAGCAGGTTGTTGATCATGTCATAGACATCCTGCGGGATGAGGCTGCCTTCGCCGGGTGCGAGCAGACCGCCGAGCACGCCGCCCAGGATGTCGGACAGCGCGATGGGCATGACGAGAGTTTGTGTGCCGTCGGCATTGGTGGTGAGACGGGAGGACCCGAACAGACCGGGCAGGAAGCCCGCGATCGCGGAAATTATGTTGCCCTCGGAGGAAAGGATTTCATCGAGAAGGAATTGAGCAAGGCTCGTGTACTCTTCACTGCCGGGAGCGGAAAGAAGTTCGCGCAAAGTCCTGATCACGGCGGTGACGTTGATGTCGTCGGTCTTGACGACGGTGGCGCCGGCCCTCAGACCGGTGCAATCGTAAACGAGCATGGAATCGTAATAATAGAGGCCGACGAGCACTTCGTCGAGCTCTCCGTTTTCGTCGCATCTCCACAGCTCGACGAGCATCTGATTGCCTGCGTCGTTTTCAAGATCGAGATCCGACTGCACTTTGAGCGCATAGGCATATCCCGCCGTATCCTTCACATAGTCCAGGTAAATGACGGTGTCCGAGAAGACAAATTGCCCCGTGTCGGAATTCGACGCTTTGGCTGCGTCGATCAGCATATCCCACGCGTCCGACCCGGACACCGTGGTGAAATCCTGCGACGCGCCAGGATCGCCGGGATCCGGCGTCGGGATGGCGGGTGTGCCGGAACTCCCGGTGTCGGGGTTGCACGCCACGAACATCGCCGCCGCAAGGCAGAGAATGAGTACGAATAAAAATGCGAACTTCACCTTTCTCATAACTTCCCTCCTATGCCGTTGCGCACACGTAAATGCGCCTGCATAGATAATAATACAGGTAAATTATACGCACGCCCGAAGGGCGTTATAAGGGCTGTTAAATATAATTAACAAAACCTTAAATCCGTGAAATTTGGCGAAAAAAGGGGGTTTTTGCGCTTTTCACCATTTTTTCCGACGGCGGACGAAACCGCGCCGGGCGTTTCCCCGCGAAAAGCGCAAAAATACGTCAATACACCGCGAAACGCACTCCGAAAAAGGAAAAACGCCCTGCTAATGCAGGGCGATATTCGCGGATCCTCTCGGATCAATTTCCCGAAACGTGCACGGAGCGACGGAACGCTCCGATCTTTGCGTCGACAAATCCCGCAAGCCCGGCGCCGTACGCGAGCTCCGTCATATCCACGGCATAGATGAGCGCGGTGGACGCGTCCCCGGCATGGCTCTGATAGAAGGTCGCGTTCGCGGCGCGCCTTGCCGCCGAGGCGATGTCATAGCGCTTCACGGCATTCTGCGAGACGAAGCACGCCATCAGTTTTGCCGCAAGAGCGTCGGATCCGCTGACGTCGAGGGCGATCTTGTCCTCATCCGCAAGCCAGTCGAGATCCCGCCACAGTTCGCAGCCGAGGATCCTCTCCGGCCGCATTTCCTCGGGAAGCCGGTTCACGGCGGCGAGAGCGACTTCGCACGCCGCCACATGGGTGGGATGACTGTCGAAAGGGTTGTGGAGATAGAGGGTCTCCAACCTCGGCAGCCCGGCAAGCACACGGGCAAGCTCATCCGCAAGCGCTCCGCCTTCCTTCGCCGTGCGCTTAACCTCTGCGGAAGTGCGCTCGAAAAGCCACAGCGCTTCATATCTCCCTGCCTCTGCGGCGCGCTTCTGTTCCGCGCTGCGGAGCTCTGCCATATCCGCGTCGCTCACCGCAGCATACGCTCCCGATCTCGGGCACTGCCCTCCGTCCGTCAGCACCGCGGCGGCAAAGCCGCCGTTTTCGTAACAGCGGAAGATCCCGTCCAGCGCGATCATCTCCACGTCGTCCTTGTGCGCGGACACCGCCATACACCTCACGGGAGCGCCCTGCGCGCTCCTCGGCACGAATTTTTCCATATCCTCTCCTCCGCATCCCGCCGGATGCGTAACACGATGCGTGTTTCGATGATTTCTCCGCCCGACCGGTTTCGGGCACTTCGCAACACTTATCGTGTTTTAATTCCGCTCTTACACTGCCTGTTTCATCATATTACGGCATATTAAGACACGAAACGTGTTTTATTGCGCGGCTGCCGCGACCGCGTCGCCGATCTCCGGGATGTCCGCAAGCGGGAGCACCTGCCACTTCTCCGTCATGGTGTGGCTTTCGCCCGTCTTCAACGTCACCTTGCGGGAGAGCCATTCCACTTCGAGGATGTGGGCGTTGGTGTAACTCTCGAAGTTGCAGCAGAAGTCGCCGTATTCGCCCTCCTCGGGGACGCACGTCCACTTCATCGCCTTGTCGCCGACGGCATAGTACGCCTCGCCCTTCTTTGCAAAGGTGCCGATCTTGATCGCGTCCTCGCGGTCGGTCTGACGCAGGGTGAGGAATTTCCCGCCGACGCGCAGCCTCTCGTCCGCGGGATCATTGTAAGGCCAGCGCACGAGGTTATAGACGGGATTGAGATCGTCCGTCGGGTCATTGAGGGGGAGCACCAGCGTGCCGCCCTTTCTTGCCACCGTGAGCGCCCACACCGCGAGGGTGCGCTCCGCGCTCTTGTTCATGACGGTGTTGCGCACCGTCACCTCGCCGCTTTCCGCGATCTCTACATCCAGAACATAGTCCAGCCACTTTGCCACGCGGCATGTGAAGGTGCCGCCGTTCTCGCGCACGTCCGCCTCCACGGGGAAGTTGTCCGGCGTGTAGGTCTCTAGGTCTTCGGGCGACTTCCACACGCGGTGCCCGCCGTAAAGATACCACGTCGCGCCCTTGCCGTAGTGTTCGTCAAAGAACTCGCCGCCTTTCTGCACGTTGCGGTCGAGATCCTCGTTCATGAAATTGAACTCGTCCGTGCCGAACCAGATGATGCGCGGACCGACATCCAGCGTCACCATGAGTTTCACGCCGCCGCGTTCGAACACGGCGCATTTTCCGTAATTTCTAAAATTTTCCGTCTTCATTTTCCGTCGCGGGATCGGCGCCCCGCGCTCCTTTATTATTTATAGTTAATACATCCGCCGCCCGTCCTTCTCGGACGAACGGCGGAAACTCCGTGTTTTCTATCAGAATTTGGGCTGTTTCAGGCTCATGCTGCGCCAATTGCGCGCGGAGGACGGATCGCAGCCGCGCTGCATCTTCATCCCGAATGCCGCGGTCTGCAAAGCGGCTTTGATCTTGCCGGGATTGCATTCCTCGACGGGCGTATACACAGTGCCTCTGCGGTCGAGAAGATAAAGCACGCCTTTCAGCCTGTCCTCGAAGTCGCGGTAATCCTTGCCCGGTGCGCTCCATCCCGTCTCCGCGACAGCGAGCGCGCGCGGATAGAACCTCTTGAAGAGGGTCTCTTCGTCCGCAACGTGTTCCGTCCAGAGCGGGCACTCCACGCCGAAGATGCCCTTGTCGTCCTTGACGCCGAGCTCGTCCGCGGGCTCCAGCATATACATCGCTTTGAGGGAGTGCGTGCCGCAGGGATAGTCGAGATAATAGGGATCGCAGCGGCTCATGATGACCTGCCGCCCCTCTTCGTTCACCGCCCTGAGAACGCGGTCGCGGGAGGGCTTGTCCGTCGTCCAATACTGCACCATGGCGCTCTCGTCGAGCATGTCGGACTTCAGCGCTTCATTCCACAAAATCGGGGTTTTACCGTACTTTTTCAGCATTTTTATCACGCGATTTGTGAAATATCCCTGCAATTCTTCGAGGTTTTTCAGTCCCTCGCGCTTATAGACTGCGGCGCAATCCGGACACTTCGCCCACTCCAGCTTCGCCACCTCGTCGCCGCCCAAATGGAAGAGGGGGGACGGGAACATCTCCGCCATCTCGGCAAAGATCTTGTCCAGCGCCTCGTACACCTTGTCCTTGCCCGTGCAGAGGATCTTGGAGTGGATGCCGAACCAGCTCGCCACCTCGGTGGGTTTGCCAGAGCAAGAGAGCTCGGGGTATGCCGCCACGATGGCGCGGGTGTGCCCCGGAAGGTCGATCTCGGGCACGATCTCGATATATCTTGCCGCCGCATAGTCGACAAGTTCCTTGATCTGCGCCTTGGTGTAATAGCCGCCCGCGGGCTTGCCGTCCCCGCAGGTGCCCTTGCGCTCACTGCCTATCTGATGCAGCTTGGGGAGCGCGTCGATGCGCAGGCGGAAACCCTGGTCGTCGCTCACATGGAAGTGAAGGCGGTTGAACTTGAACAGCGCCATCGTGTCGATGAGCTTCTTCACCGTCTCCACGCCGAAGAAGTGACGGCTGACGTCGATCATCCCCGCCCTGTAACCGAAGCGCGACTTGTCGTATATCGTGCACACGGGCAGATCCGCTTCGCCGCCCTCTCCCGCCATTTGCAGCAGAGTGACTGCGGCGTGGAAGAGCCCCTCGTCTGTCGGAGCGAGTGCCGCGACTCCCTTGGTCGTGACTTTGAGCACATAATCCCATTCGGTGGCGCCCTTGACGAATTTCACCCGGCTTTCCGCGTCAGCGCCCCCGAAAAGGGATGCTATCGCGGGCAGATCGGTCGCTACTTTCCCGTCCGCGCGGAAAGAGAAACTTCCCTCACCGACGTCTATCCTGAAAGGTTTCGGCAAAATGTTCATACTTCCTCCTGCGCGGCAGCATGCACCCGTGCGTGTGTGCGCGCGCTTTTTCTCTGTTCATGATAACATTGATGGTGACTTCCGTCAAGAGAGGATGCGCCGTGATGATGTCTCAAAAGCATTCACAAAGAAACAATTTAGGACATTTTTCCGCTTTGACAGCGTGCGCGCGGTGTGCTATGCTCAAAAGGTGAAATTGACGGGCTGCCTGTTCGGCGGAGTGCTTTCAACGGCGGTCGGCATCATCCTCAAAGCGCTGATCATCGCCGTGAAATATGCCGCGAAAGCCGTGCGCACTTTCGGGCTGTACATCCCGATGGCGTATCTTTTCTACGGCGCGGTGCTCTACTTTGCTTTCGGGTTCACCCTCTTTGAGACGAGCGTGAACGGCAGACTGTACATATTCGGCTTTGCGCTGTCGCTGGGATGCTCCGTGGCAGTGACGGTGCGCAGGCTCATCGTCAAGCCGCTCGGCGACTACTTCCGCGGCGGCGTGATCGAATACACCGGCAAACGGCGCGGCAAACGCGCCCCGGAAGCCCCGAAGATCTACCGCGGCAGAGAGCGCGGCATAATAATCTACGAATACGCCGACAGATACGACCTCTACGAGGAATGCGCGGGCGGGCTCAGACTCGTGCGCACCGAGAGAAAAAAGGACAAAAGATGACGGACGTTTCAACAACAGCCAATAATATCCGCGTGACGCTTGTCCCGCCCGTGAAACGCGCGCGCATTTGGGAGATCGACTTCCTGCGCGGTGCGTGTATCATACTCATGATCCTGGATCACCTCACCATGCTCCTCGGGATGTACTTCGGTCCCGCATGGTTCGGCGCGGATATGGCGGGAAGCGGCGGCGCCGCATTCTGCCGCTGGTGCGATTGGTTCCATACAAGCCCGGAGCGCGCGGTGGCACACGCCGTCGTCATCTTCATCTTCTTCTCCATCTCGGGCATATCCTCGTCATTCTCCCGCTCAAATGTGCGCAGAGGCGTCATCCTCGCCGCCGTCGCCATGCTCTATACGGGGGTGACGTATGCCGCGGACAGCCTTTTCGGGATGAACATCCGAGTGACTTTCGGCGTGCTGCATTGCTTCGCCGCCTGCATCCTCATCTGGGCGCTCGTCGACATCCTCTGCCGCAGGAACGCCATCGCAAAAGCCGTCGTCAGCGCCGCGGTGATAGTCACCGCCGCCTGCCTTTACTATCTTTACACTCCGCCCGCGGACACCCCCCTCTTCTTCGCCCCCCTCTTCGGCGAAGGCGCGAGCGGCGAAGCGACCTTCTTCGACCCGTCGAAGTTCTCGCCCGGGGACTTCTTCCCCGTCATCCCCTACATCGCATTTTTCTTTGCGGGCACCCTGCTCGCCCCCGTGCTCTACCCCCGCCGTTACAGCCTGCTCCCCTTCCTGAACGGCAAATGGAACAAGCCCGTGTGCTTCATCGGCAAATACTCCATCTTCTTCTACCTGCTGCACGTGGTGGTACTCGCCGCCGTCCTCATGCTCATAAGCTACCTCTTCATCACCCCCGGCGACTGGGTGCTGATCTGACCCTCACCTCCTCGCTGTTATACTACGGCGCACAGGTGACGATACCCGGAACGAAAAACGGACGATTTCCGTCGTCCGTTTTTGATTTCGCATGATACCGCATTTTATATGCCTATTTGTGCGCTTTAACTCCATGTTTTTGAAATATCTTCCTGCGGCGCCTCCTGCTCTTCCCCGACATCACCGGGCTCAGACACAATGGCATCGCCGTCCTCACCGGACTCGCCTGCGCCTTCTTTTGCCCCATACGGCGACGTAAGATCGTCTTCCGCCGCGTTCTGCTCATTTCTGCCCCGCCTCACAAATTCGGCTGTGATCGCGCCTATCAATGCCACCACGAAAGCAACGATCCCGCACGCACCGACTCCTGCCGTGTAGACGGGCACATTCTCGCCGTCGAGGGGCAGCTCCAGCCACTCATATGTCACATTGAACACCCCCGCGACGACACCGCAAACAGCCACAAATACGGCGATCGCCAATATGCCTGCGCACATCAGTATACGCCGGGCGCTGCGCGCTTTGTCGTTTGCGATGCTCGCGACGGCAGCCGCACCCGCCGCCCCGATGAGCGCCGCGGCAAGCAGCGCCACATAATACCCCGATGCCAAATGCCTCGCTTCATTGTCATAGTCATAGGCGACGACGGTGGGGTGCAGCTTTGAAGCGACCGTGTCGGAAGAAAGAGACGTATCAGAGCCGAGGATCCCTCCGATGATCTCCCTCTTTTCGCTATCCGAAATGTCAACGTATTGCTCACGGTACATTTCCCATGTGGATTCGCTCATCGCGAACGAAGTGAAAAAGGAGAGGTCTGTCGCCCCCTTGTATTCCTCGGAGCGCAGCGTCGCCACATCCGGACAAAACATGATCCCTACGGTAACCAAAGCCGTCGCCGCCACGACCAATCCCTCGGCGGCGCGTTTGCGCGCAGCCTTGCGCTCGCCCACTTCTGCGCATGAGGACAGCTTGTTATGCACCGCGTCCGCCACACTTATGACGGTGCCAAGCGAAGCGAGCGCCAATGCCGCTGCAAAACTCCCGCATACCACGGCTCCGCCGGCAAGCGCATTCGGAGTGCACGCAAGCAACATCAGCAAAAGATAGAAAAGATAACCTGTCATCGGGACACCGACCGGCATTGAGCCTGCTTTATTGAGCCTTGCCGGCAGCCTTTCCCTGCCCGCAAGGCTTCTGACGGACACGAAGATATAAAATGCCATTGAAATGAAGGCAAAGATCACCATAAAAAAGGCTATAACGCCTCGTGTGATGAGCGGCCCGTATGCCCCGTTGTCTTCGCTCGCTCGTATGGCAATGCGGGAAGAATAGATCATATAATCGTCGTACAATTCTTTTGCGCGCAAAAAATCGCCTTTCTTCTGCGCGTCACGCATATCCCGCATGATCGAGGCGAGCTCATATTCGGCGAGTTCACCGTCCGTTTCTTCATCCCATTCATAGGCGGTGTCAAACATCATCGCGATCATGTCCGTGCTGCCGACATCGATCCCGCCGACATCCACGGAATACACATCCGTAAAAGCCAACGCAAACAGTACGATGGATATCAGCGCGAGAAAAATGTCGCGCACAACACCGAAAAATTTCTTTTGTTTGTCATCGAATCCGACTGAAAACACATCGGCAAAACGCAACTTCCTTCCGCAGCGAGCCGCGTCCCCGGCATCGGCACGAACGGCACTCTCCCCGGACAAAGGCGTCTCCGCTTCTTCCGCCAAAAGTCTGTTTTCCATAAAAATCCTCCCTTACAAATCAACGATATTATAGCAACGCCGCCATGTCAATCCCCAAATTCTTTATATCGTTCGGCAAATCGTCTCTCAGCGGTAAACTCGCGGTTTCTCCTTGGGATTTGGGCTTGCTGCCCAAATGACACTGCGTTGAATTTGCAAATGCTCCGCATCCGCCTCAAATGCCCAAACATCCACGCGCGTGCAAGCTCGCGGTGGATATTTGGGCATTTTAGAGCGCTTCGCGCTTGCAAATTCTTCCTTGTGGGCGGAGTGGCGAGATTTGTAGCGAGCGCGAGCCTTGTTTAGTAAGGCTCGCTCGCGTAATAGCACAACGCAGTGGAGCGTCACGTGACAGTTTCATCTCGCCACGTTGCCATGGAGAAAGCCGCACTCCCTGTGCGGCTTTCCGTGGTCGGAGTGGCGAGATTTGAACTCGCGGCCTTACGGTCCCGAACCGTACGCGCTACCAAACTGCGCTACACCCCGTTAGTGGTATTTAGTTGTTTTATTTTATTCCTTGAAAGGAATGTTTCCTTATGTTTGGTAGCGCGTCTCGCGCTCACCGAAGGTTTTGCTACCGTACAAACGGAACGCTCAATAATATTAGCAACATTCCGCCGCGATGTCAAGGAATTAGACCCGCGTGCCGCGGCGAGCAGGCAAAACATTAAACCAAGATAAATTATCCGTGTTGAAAAAACGCGGTTTGACAAGAAATTTTGCGGGTGGTATGTTTATAGCGTATGGGCAGCTTTTTTGTTTCCACGGATATGACGGCGGACTTCCCTCCGGAACTTCGGGGGGAAGACTTCCGCATTTTGCCCATGAGCTATGTGCTGGACGGCGTGGAATATGACGGTGTGACCCGCCCCTTCCTCACTCCGCACGAGTTCTACACCGCCCTGGAGCGCGGCGCGCAGGCGTCCACGTCCATGGTGCCGGTGGAGAGCGCGAAGGAATATTTCCTCTCCATGCTCGGCGAGGGAAAAGACATCCTGCACATCTCATTCCCCGCGGCGATGTCGGGCTGCTACGACGGCTATCTGAAAGCCGCGGACCTTGCCCTCAAAGAATATCCGGAGCGGCGCATAGTCGTCATTGACGGCAAGAGCGCCTGCTCGGGGGAAGGCTTGCTCGCCTACTACGCCATGGAAAAGCGGGACGGCGGCGCCACCCTCGACGAGACGGCGGAGTTTGTCATCTATCTCCGCGACCACATCGGTCACGCCTTCACCGTGAGCGACCTCAGGCACCTCTACCGCGGGGGCAGACTGAGCCGCGGCGCAGCGGTTGTCGGACAGGCGATAAAGCTCAATCCCGTCCTCATGGTGGACGAGAACGGAGCCCTGGTGCACATCGGCAACGTTATGGGCAGAAAAGCCGCAATGCGCACTTTACTTGCCAAAATGATGAGAGAAAGTGCGGGTTTTGACAATAAAGTCATCATCGTCGCACACGGTGACTGCCCCGCCGATGCGGAAGCGCTCGCGAGCAAAGTGAGAGAAAATTTCCCCGCCGCGAGGGTGATCGTCACCGATGTCGGACCCATCATCGGCGCACATTGCGGCAAGGGGATGCTCGCCCTGCTTTACCTTGCCGCAAACAAAACGGACAGGCGGCTGTGATCCGCTGCGGGGCGGCGCTCCGTCCATTGACGCTCGGCGCGGTCTTGAAGCGCCGCCGCAAAAGCCATACAAACATCATCAAAATAAAACGAAAGGCGGCGTTTGAATATGAACGCCGCCTTTCTCTTCCCTTTTCTCTATGCCTTCTTAGTGCATTTGGCTGCCGCCGCGGGCGGCAGGCGGAGGGTCACTCTGCGAATTTTTTCATGAACGCGAGATATTCCTGCGCTCTCCCCTCCGCGCACGCTCCGCATGGCGCGGACGCGGCGGCGTAAAACTTGAGCTTGGGCTCCGTCCCGGAAGGACGGGCGCAGATCCAGTCTCCGCCCGCAAGATGGAGTTTCAGCGCGTTGGTAGCGGGCAGACCCGTAGGCTCTTCTCTGCCGTCGACATAGCGTTTCACCCCTGCGACGAGGTCGCTCGTCGCTTCCACGCGGGTGCCGCATATGGCGTCGAACTCCGTCTCTCTCAGCTTCTTCATGATGCCGCGCATCTTGTCCATGCCGTCCACGCCGCCGAACGCGACGGAGGCGGACCGCTCCGCAAAGAAGCCGAACTTTTTGTAAAGCTCCTGCAACACCGTCCACAGCGACGCGTGCACGGAATCGTAGTAGCAGATCATCTCCGCAAAGATCATGGCGGCGGCGACGGCGTCCTTATCGCGCGCGTGCGTGCCCGCAAGCGAACCATAGCTTTCCTCGAAGCCGAAGAGATAGACATACTCGCCCGAGGTCTCCCACTCCTTGATCTTCTCGCCGATATACTTGAAGCCCGTCAGCACGTCGAAGGTGGTCACGCCGTAGCTGTCTGCGATCTTTCTCGCAAGCTCCGTGGTGACGATGGTCTTGACTATGGCGCCGTTTCCCGGTAGCGTGCCGCTCTCCTTTCTGCGGCGGAGGATATACTCCGTCATGAGCGAACCGATCTGGTTGCCGTTGAGCAGGACGAACTTGCCCTTGTCGTCGCGGATGGCGACGCCCATCCTGTCCGCGTCGGGGTCGGTGCCGATGACGACGTCGCTGCCGATCTCGTCCGCGAGTTTAACTCCGAGGGCGAGAGTGTCCGCCTCCTCGGGGTTGGGGACGCGCACTGTGGAGAACTCCGTGTCGGGCTTCGCCTGCTCGGGGACGACGGTGACGGAGATGCCCATATGCGCGAGCACCTTGGTGACGGGCATATATCCCGTCCCGTGCACGGGCGTGTAGACGATCTTCACCTTGCCGCCGAACCCCTTCACCGCATCCGGGGAAAGACCGAGGCTCTCGACGGCGGCGAAATATTCCCTGTCAACGAACTCGCCGATGACGGTGACAAAGGGCGCGACCTCGACGTTATCAAGCCCCTTAATGCTCTCCGCCGTAAAATCGGCGTCAAGCATCTTTATGCCGAAATAAGGGGTTTTATCGATAAATTCGACCACTTTATCCGTGCTTTCGGGCGACATCTGCGCGCCGTCCGCGCCGTAGACCTTATAGCCGTTGTACACTTTCGGGTTGTGCGATGCGGTGATCATGACGCCTGCCTCCGCACCGAGCTTGCGGATGGCGAATGAGCACATCGGCACGGGACGGACGTCCTCGAAGAGGTAGACGCGGATGCCGTTTGCGGCAAGGATCTTCGCCGTCAGCACGGCGAACTCGTCCGACTTCCTCCTCGTATCGCGCGCAATGACGACGCCCCTCTTTTTGGCATCCTCACCGAGGGAACAGACATAGTCCGCGAGCCCTTTGGTGGCGCGCCCCACGGTGAAGCGGTTCATCCTGTTCACGCCGAGGTCGATGATCCCGCGCATCCCCGCGGTGCCGAACTCGAGCGGCGCCCAGAAACTCTCCTTCTTCTCCTCCTCCGTCATGGCGATGAGCCTTGCGCGCTCGTCGGCGGTGAGCTCCGCCGCGGCGAGCCATTCCTCATATCTTGCGATGTGATCCATTCTCCACCTCTTGCTCTTAAAATTCATCAATAATTATAGTATATGAGAGGGAAAGTGTCAATACGGATATCCCGCGCGGGGGCGCGCATACTACTCTCATGACGGCAGGACAGACAACATCGAAGGGCGGAGCGGGGCGCGCGCTCGCGCGATACGCAGCGCTCATCGCATCGGCAGCGGGCATATTTGCCGCACTTTTCATATCATATCTTATGACACCTGCGACCGCTCACGCCGAAACGCCGAAGATCACCCTCATCGCCCACTTCGCCACCTATTACGGCGACAGCTCCGAGGGGCGCAAGCACAACATCGCTCTCGCCGCAAGCGCGATAGACGGCGTCGTGCTCGCCCCCGAAGAAGAGTTCTCCTTCAACGATACGGTGGGGGCGCGCACGGAGGCGCGCGGCTACCGCGCCGCATACGTCATCCAGGACGGCGTTTTCGTGGAAGGGGTGGGCGGCGGAGTGTGCCAGGTCTCCGGCACCCTCTACAACTGCGCTCTGCTTGCGGACCTCACCGTCACCTGCGCCAGACCCCATTCTCTGCCCGTAAGCTACCTCGCGCCCTCCTTCGACGCAATGGTCTCCTCCGAAACGGATCTCCGTTTCGTCAACACGCTCTCCGCCCCTGTCACCATTAAAATGACCGCGGACGGCAGCTATCTTCGCGCGGAAATGTACGGCGTCAAGGGCGAGTTCTCCGTCCGCCGCCGCTCCGAGACCGTGGGCGAGATCCCCTTCGAGACGGAACGGCTCACCGATCCCTCTCTCCCGCCCGGTGAAGAGCGCGTGGAATCCCCCGGCAAAAACGGATTGCGCTCGGAAGGCTGGCTGGAATATTTCCAGGGCGGCGCCCTCATCCGCTCCGTCCGCATCCGCCGCGACACCTACCTCCCCCAAAAACGCGTGATCTTCGCAAATACCGTTGCGGAGACATGACCCCTTGCGAGGGTGTGACCCCCTCGCGCTCCCATACTTTTTATTATAAAAGTGCGCCGAGTGTTGCGGGCAAACCC
>CASDRL010000055.1 GCA_949283145.1 uncultured Clostridia bacterium
GACTTCGACATTTCGGCGGCGTGCTATCCCGAGGGACACCCGGAGAGCGAGAGTCTCATCGCGGACGTCAGGCACCTCAAAGAGAAGGTCGACCTCGGCGTGACGCACCTCAACACTCAGCTCTTTTTCGACAACGACGACTATTTCCGTTTCATGGATATGGTGCGGCTCGCGGGCATCGACGTGCCCGTGCAGGCAGGCGTCATGCCCCTTGTCAAAGCGTCGCAGTTCGGCGGCATAGTCAAGATGACGGCGGCGAAGATCCCGTCCAAGATCTCGCGGATGTACGCGCGGTTCGCGGACGATCCCGAGTCTCTCACCGAGGCGGGCATCGCTTACGCCACCGACCAGATCATCGATCTGCTCAGCGGCGGCGTGAACGGCGTGCACCTCTACATCATGAACAACGCTTACGTGGCGCGGCGCATCACCGAGAACGTGCGCCCCTTCCTCAACAAACTCAACGCGGAGAGCGCGAAATGAGGATCGACCGCGCCGAAACTTTACGCTATCTCGGCTTCCGCGGACAGCAGCTCACCGACGCCGACGAGAGAAACCTCGCGCGTGCGGAAGAGCTTTGCGCGGGGGCGGCGGAGCCGCGTACGGCGGCGGCGCGCTTTCCCTTCGATCCCGCCTCGATGACGGTGGGGGAGACGGGCGTCGTCTTCCGTGGCGAGGCGGTGAAAAAGCATCTTGCGGGGTGTGACGCCGTTTGGCTGGTCGCGGGCACTTTGGGGCTCGCGCTCGACAAGCTCATCGCGCGTCTCATGCGTGAGGAACCCGCCGTGGGCGTCATGACGGACGCGGCGGCGGTCTCCGCGATAGAGAGCGTGATGGACGACCTGTCCTGCGACATCGCACAAAGGGAAGGGGGCGGGACGACGCGCAGATTTTCCTGCGGCTATGCGGATTTCCCCCTCTCGCAGCAACTCGATTTCATGCGCTTGCTCGACATGGGCAGGCGGCTGGGCGTCTTTATCGGCGCGGATATGCTCATGACCCCGCAAAAGACGGTGACTGCCGTCATAGGCGTGCGCACGGGCGAGGACAGACGATGAAAAAGGATTTTCTCACATTTGCAAAAGGGGGATTCGTCCTCCTTGACGGCGGCTTCGGTACGGAGCTCCAGCGCGCGGGGCTGCCCGCGGGCACTCCTCCCGAGGAGCTCAATCTCACCGCGCCCGAAAAGGTGATCGCGCTGCACCGCGCCTATATCGAAAGCGGCGCGGACGTCATCTCTTCCAACACCTTCGGCGCCAACCGTCGCAAACATCCCGCGGCGGGTGAGGCGGCGCGTCTCACGGAGGCGGGCGTCCGTCTCGCGCGGGAAGCGGCGGGCAAGGACAAATTCGTCGCACTCGACATCGGTCCCACGGGCGCGCTCACCGAGCCTCTCGGCGACCTTTCCTTTGAGGAAGCGTACGATGTTTTCAAGGAGCAGGTGCTGGCAGGGCAGGGCGCGGACGTCATCATAATAGAGACCATGTCCGACCTTGCGGAGCTCAGAGCGGCGCTCCTCGCCGCGCGCGAGAACAGCTCCCTTCCCGTCATGTGCTCCATGACTTTTGACGAGAGCGGGCGCACCTTCACGGGGTGCAGCGTGGAGTGTTTCGGCATCACCGCATCCGCCTTGGCAGACTTTGTCGGCATCAACTGTTCTCTTGGGCCGGACAGCATTCTCCCGCTCATGCGGCGTCTCGCGGCGGTGAGCCGCGTCCCCCTCTTCGTCAAGGCGAACGCGGGACTCCCGGACAGCGCGATGAACTATCCGATAGGCGCCGAGGATTTCGCCGCCATGTACGAGCCGTACATCGCGGAAGGGGTCTCGGTGCTCGGCGGATGCTGCGGCACCACTCCCGCCCATATCGTCGAGATAAAGAAGCTCATTTCGCACAAAAAGCCTGTTGAACGTGTCATTCCGTATGTTTCAGCAGTCTGTTCCGCCACAAAAGCGGTGTTCATCGACGGCGTGAAAGTGGTGGGCGAACGCATCAATCCCACGGGCAAAAAGGCGATGAGAGAGGCGCTGCTTGCGGGAGATATGAACTATGTCGCGGATCAGGTCGTCGAGCAGGTGGACGCGGGCGCGGACATCCTGGACGTCAACTGCGGCATCCCCGGCGTCGACGAGAGCGTCATGCTGCCAAAGCTTCTGAAGTTTGTCGGCACTTTGACGGACGCGCCCCTTCAGATCGACTGCGGCAAGCCCGAGGCGGTGGAGAGAGCTCTGCGCGCCTACACGGGCAAAGCCATTCTAAACTCCGTCAATGCGGAGGAAAGGTCCATTGCGGAGCTGCTCCCCATAGCCAAGAAGTACGGCGCGGCCGTCGTCGCTCTCACCGTGGACGAGAAGGGAGTGCCGCACACCGTTGAGGAGAGGATCGCGCTCGCGGAGAGGATCATCGCCGCCGCAAAAGCCGTCGGCATCCCGGAGCAGGACATAATTGTGGACTGTCTCACCCTCACAGTCGGCGCGGAGCAGGATCAGGCGCTGCTCACCCTCGCCGCCATCCGGGAGATAAAGCGCAGATACGCAGTCAAGACCACCCTCGGGGTGTCCAACGTCTCATTCGGGCTGCCGGCAAGGAAGATCGTCAACACCGCAGTCCTCACCATGGCGATGTATGCGGGGCTGGACCTTCCCATCCTCAACCCCAACATCCCGGAGAATATGCAGGCGGTGGACGCATTCAATGTGCTCTCCGGAAGAGACGCGGGGTGCGCGGAATATGCAAAGAAATATGCGGGATACATCGAAGCTAAGCCCGTCCATCGCGCCGCATGTGAGAGCGCGCCCGCGCAAGCGGAAGCGCCCGCAAGCGCGGAGGAGGAGCTGTATCATTGCATCTCCAAGGGGCTTGACCGTGCCGCGGACATCACCCGCGTCCTCCTGAAAGATCGGGACGGGCTCGCGGTGATCGACGGCGCACTCATCCCCGCGTTGAACCGCGTCGGCGACGACTACGCCGCGGGCAGGATATTCCTCCCGCAACTCATCACTTCTGCCGAGACGGCAAAGAAGTGTTTCGACATCGTGCGCGCGTCCCTTCCCGATGCGGCAAGTTCGGAGAAAGGCGTCATCGTGCTCGCCACCGTCAAGGGTGACGTCCACGACATCGGCAAGAACATCGTGAAGACGGTGCTGGAAAATTACGGCTACCGCGTCATCGACCTGGGCAAGAACGTGCCGTCGGAGGAGATCGTCGCGGTGTGCAAAGAGAAGGGCATCGCCCTCTGCGGGCTGAGCGCGCTCATGACCACCACGGTGGACAACATGCGCGTGACCGTGGAAGCACTGAAACGGGAGTGTCCCGCCTGTAAAGTCATGGTGGGCGGCGCGGTGCTGACGGAGGAATATGCCGCCGCGATCGGCGCGGACAAATATTGCCGCGACGCGGCTGCGAGCGCGCGTTATGCCGCGGAAGTCTTCGGCAACGCCTGACACATTTTGACGAAAAAAGAGTTTAATTGCATCAAAACAAATGATGAACCGCCTTTTCGGTCACACGATGGGCGGTTTTCTTTTCCCGTCGGATGCTATCTTCTCTCCGGCGCGCATTGGCATCGAACGTGATCGGATCCGTTGCCGTCCCAAAGGATGGATCCGACGACGGTCGGTGTTGTTGCCGGCAGGCTTTCAAAATAGGGGTTGAAAACGGCGATATAAAGTGAGATAATGTACGAGGGCGAAAGTCGCGCGCGGGTCGGCCGCGGGCATTCCCGCTTTCGTCCGAAGGGGGAAATATGGATCTCAAAATGAAACTCACCGACGAACAGCTCGGGATACTGAACGGGGAGCGCGGCGAGACCGCCGCAAAGGTCATGAAGACCCTCGTGCTCTTCGGCGAGGTGTTCGGAGCGGAAAAACTCGTGCCAGTCACACATGCGCAGGGGCATTTGGTCACAAGTTTCGGCATAGGGCTTTTGAAGCCCCTCTTCCGAACCATGGACGAACTCATCGCTGCCGGGCTGAAAGCTGAGGGCGGCTTCACCGTCGATCCGCGTCCCATCGATTACGAGAACGTCAAATGCAATCTGCTCAACAAACTGGTGTTCAGCAAGATAATGTATTCCGAGCAGGCGCATTACGAAGAGCAGCTTTCAAAAGTCGGACTGCGTGACGCGGACGCATTCTCCTGCACCTGCTATCTCCCCGAGACGGGCAACATCCCCGCCAAGGGCGACATCCTCTCGTGGGCGGAATCCTCTGCGGTCGTCTATGCCAATTCCGTGCTCGGCGCCCGCTGCAACCGCAACAGCGGGATGCTGGATCTGTTCGGCTCCATCGTAGGTTACGTGCCATATTTCGGGCTGCTCACCGACGAGGGCAGGAAAGCCACCTGGAAGGTGGTCGTCAAGACATCCAAGCTCCCCGAGGCTCAGGTGCTGGGCAGCGCCATCGGTATGAAGGTGGTCGAGGATGTGCCGTATGTCTTTGGGCTCGACAAGTTTTTGGGCGGCGAGCTCACCGACGACGTCAAGGCTTATCTCAAAGATTTCGGCGCGGCGACGGCGAGCAACGGCGCGGTCGGGCTCTATCACATCGACGGGCTCACCCCCGAGGCAAAGGAACAGGGCGAGGCGCTCATCACGGCGGACGCCAAGACCTACGTCATCGACGATGCGGAACTCGAGAGGGTCTACCGCTCCTATCCCGTCATGTGGAAGGATCCCGCCGCAAAGGCGAAGCTGTGCTTCATCGGGTGTCCGCATCTCACCTATTCGCAGCTCGTCGGCTGGACCAAAGCCATCCGCGGCGCGCTCGCGGACGCCGGCAGGCGCAAAGTGGCGGTGCGCACGGTGCTGTGCACGAGCCCGGGCGTGGCAAAACGCTTCAAAGCCACTCCGCAGTATGCCGAACTTATCGCGACGGGCGCGACTCTCACGAGCATATGTCCGCTGATGTACACCAACAATCCGCTCACAAAGAGCACACCCATTGCGACGAACAGCAACAAATTGCGCACCTATTCCGTCGCGCGATACTATATGGATGCGGACATCCTCCGCGTCATCGCAGGGGAGGGCAAGTGATATGAAGACGTTCAAAGGCAGAGTCATAGCAGGCGGAAAATGGGAGGGGGAGGCAGTCGTTTCGCACGCGGGCGTCAACACCCTCGCCACATTCCAGAAGAGCGCGATGGCGAACAAATCCGAGGTCATCGTCTCCGACCAGAACAACCCCGACATCTACGGCAAAAACATCACGGGCAAGGCGCTTTGCCTCCCCGTGACCATAGGCTCGACGACGGGCGGACTCGTCATCCAGACAGTGTGTTCGATGAAGATCAACCCCGCGTGTTTCCTCTTCTCCAAACACATAGACAGCCTTGCGGCAAGCGGCATCATCCTGGCAAAGGTGTGGGAGAACAGCGATGTGATCGCGGTGGATATGCTGGGTGACGAATTCCTCGAGACCGTGAAGACGGGGGATAAATTGTGCGTTGACGAGGACGGCACCGTCACCGTTCTGTAACAGACCAGGCAGGGCGGAAAATACAATAAGCGCGGTTTATATGCGATAATAGGCAGATAAATAGCATATTTGTGCATAATGCGAACGGTTTCGCCCTTCGCGCCGCAAGCCGAATGACAAGGGTTTGCGGGTGAAAGCGGGATATGCGCCGCCCGTTGCGCAAAAAAGCAACCGCCGCTCCGAACGGAGCGGCGGTTTTCAGGGGAGCCCGTCCGTCACGGACGGGGAGGGAAGGCGGTTTATTCGCCGATTATTTTTATCATTATGCGCTTTTGGCGCATGCCGTCGAATTCCCCGTAAAAGATCTGTTCCCAAGTGCCGAAGTCCAGTTTCCCTTCCGTGATCGCGACCACTACCTCTCTGCCCATGATCGTGCGTTTGAGGTGGGCGTCGGCGTTGTCCTCATAGCCGTTGTGAGCGTATTGTGAATACGGCTTTTCGGGCGCAAGCTTTTCCAGCCATCTCTCATAGTCGGAGTGCAGCCCGCTTTCGTCGTCGTTGATAAAGACGCTTGCCGTGATGTTCATAGCGTTCACGAGCACGAGTCCTTCCTTGACGCCGGATTCGCGCACGGCGGCGGCGACCTGCGGGGTGATGTTGAGAAAACCGCGGCGGGACGGGATGTTGACGGTGAGCACTTTGCGGAAGCTCTTCATGGGATCTCCTTTTATGTCTAAGTTAGTATACCTTTATCACCTTTACTATATCTCAAATGCGGTCGGGTGTCAACTCATCGGTCATCCGTCATGCCGGAAGCCACGTTTTTCCGCGATCTAACGCGGCGGATCGCATCTTTCGCGAACGGCGGAGCGCGGTCGGTGATGTGGTTTGGCGCGAGGTGCGCCTTGTCGGCTCGTTGCGCAGGGCGGGCTCGCGTGCGTCTCGCCGCATATATGTCGCGCGTGGGTTGCTCCTTTTGCTGAAATGGAGTATAATATGCTCATCCTACGGATGTGCGGCAGTTGTGCCGCAGTGAGAGAGCATGTCTGAAAAGAGCCTTATCCAAATGTTGTCGGCGCTGAGACGCGTCCCGATGCATATGCCGGGACACAAGCGCGATCTTGCCGAGTTCCCGTGGCTGTCCGTTCCGTGCGGCGCGTGGGATGTGACGGAGATCGCGGGTTTTGACGATCTTTATGCGCCGAATGGCGTGCTCGGCGACCTGCTCGGACGTGTTGCTGCGCTGTGGGGGAGCAGGCGCGCTTTTCTCAGCGTCAACGGGAGCACCGGAGCGCTGTTTGCGGCGCTGTCGCTCTTCAAAGATAGGGGAGTGCTGGCGGCGAGGAACTGCCACCGTTCGGTATTCGCGGCGGCGCAGCAGCTCGGCATACGCACCGAGTATCTGATGCCCGATGTCGCGGAAGGACAGGGCATTTTCGGCAGTGTGAGCGCGGCGGAGACGGCGAAAAGGTTGGACGAGACGGGATGCGGCGCCGTTGTCATAACCTCTCCCACCTACGAAGGCGTGCTCAGCGACATTGCATCCGTCGCATGTGAAGCGCACGCCCGCGGGGCGGTGCTCATCGTCGATTGCGCGCACGGAGCGCACCTCGGGCTTTCCGACGCCTTCCCCGACGGCGGTGTCAGAGAGGGGGCGGACATTGTGGTGAGCAGCCTGCACAAGACGCTGCCCGCGCTCACGCAGACGGCAGTGCTGCACGTGTGTTCGGAGCGGGTCTGCGCGGACGACGCCGCGGCGGCGATCGCGGCATTCTGCACGAGCAGTCCGTCCTATGTCCTTATGGCGAGCGTGGAAGGGACTGTCGGTTATCTCGAGGAAAAGGCTGCCGAAAAGGAACGCGAACTTGTCGGCATGCTCTCTTCTTTCCGCGCAAAAACAGCCGGTCTCAAACACCTGAAGGTCTTTGACGGAGAGAGAGACAAATGCGCCTCCATTTTCAAAACTGACATTTCAAAGATATATATCGACTGCAAAAACTGCGATTTGAGCGGATATGAATTGAAAAGGCGGCTCCTTGACGAGGCGGGGATCGAGCTTGAAAGCGCGTCCTTGCGCGGCGCGATCGCCTATGCGACCGTCGCGGACAAGGCGGAGGATCTTGACCTTCTCGCCCGTGCGCTTGAAAGGATAGACATCGAGTGCGGCGAAGGTGAGAAGCGGGAGATGTCCGTTCCCGTGCCGGGTGAAAAAACCATGGAGATGCGCGCTGCCGCGGGTATGCCGTGGCGGAAGGTATCGTTTGCGGATGCCGTCGGATGCGTTGCCGCCGAGGGTATGTGGGTCTATCCGCCCGGGGTGCCCGTGCTGCTCCCCGGAGAGCGCGTGACCGCAGAGGCGGCGGAGTTCCTTGCCGCGGCGGAACGGGAGGGCGCGGAAGTGTCTTCCGGGCGCGGCGCCGCACGCGGGAGCGTGCGCGTGATCGCGTGACGCTTGACAAGCGCATAAAGAAAAGCTATAATGAAAAAAACAAAACATCAAAGGAGAATGTCATGAAAAGGATCATTTCTTTGAATACGCGCGATCTCAACACCAGCAGAAAAGACGGCGGCTGCGGCGAATGCCAGACCTCCTGCCAGTCTGCTTGCAAGACGTCCTGCGGCGTTGCAAATCAGAAGTGCGAGAAGTCCGCGAAATAATCCGGCTTTTCATGTCCGTTTGACGGATGCATCCGCCCCGTTTGCGGGCGGATTTTCTTGTCATCGAAATCATGGCGGCAGACCGCGTGTGCAGGCCGAGTTCTGCTATCGCGCCGTTCGAGCCGCCCGCCGAACACCCGCACGGGGCGTATGACGGACATCCGTCTGCGCCGTCCGACGGGCAGAAAATCGACTGAGATCATGGTCCATCTTTTCAAAAGGCTGGGATATAACATCGCGGTGGACACCGCAAGCGCTTCCGTGCACGTCCTCGACGACGTCGCATACGAAGCTGTTTCCCTCTACGGCAAAATGTCCGATGAGGAGCTCATTGTCGCCGTTGCCGCAAAATGCGGCGTGACTGCGGCCGATGCCGCGGAGTGCCTTTCCAACATCCGCGAGCTCGTGGACGCGGGCACGCTGTTTTCCGAGGACAGGTTCCGTCCCGACGTGAGCGTGCTTGCCAAACGCGATCCCGTGGTCAAGGCGCTGTGTCTGCATGTCGCGCACACCTGCAATCTTGATTGCGACTATTGCTTTGCGAGCCAAGGCAAGTATCACGGCGAACGCGCGCTCATGTCCCTCGACGTCGGCAAACGAGCGATAGATTTCCTCATAGAAAACTCCGGGAGCAGGCACAATCTCGAAGTGGACTTCTTCGGGGGCGAGCCGCTCATGAATTTCGGTGTGGTAAAGGACATCGTGGCGTATGCTCGCGAGCGGGAAAAGGAGTGCGGCAAGCACTTCCGTTTCACCCTCACCACCAACGGGATGCTGGTTGACGACGACGTCATCGAGTTCAGCGACCGCGAGATGGACAACGTCGTCATGAGCCTGGACGGAAGGAAGGAAGTCAACGACCGTTTCCGCAAGACTGCGGGCGGCGTGGGCAGCTTTGACATCATCGTCCCCAAATTTCAGAAGTTCGCCGAAGCACGAGGCGAAAAGGAATATTACATCCGCGGCACCTTCACGCATTATAACCCCGATTTTATGAAGGATATCGACACCATGCTCGGGCTCGGCTTCACAAGACTCAGTATGGAGCCTGTGGTCGCTTCCCCCGATTCCCCCTGCGCTCTCACCGAAGATGACAAGCTGGTGGTCATGGAACAATATGAGCTCCTCGCAAAGCGCATGATCGAGATGAGGCGGAAGGGTACACCTTTCGTGTTCTACCATTATATGCTGGATCTGGAACACGGACCGTGTATTTACAAACGCATATCGGGATGCGGCTCCGGTACGGAATATATGGCGGTGACTCCCACGGGGGAGCTCTATCCCTGCCATCAGTTTGTGGGTGAAGAGCGTTTCAGGATGGGGGACATCTTCGGCGGCGTTTCGGAAGAGGGCAAAAAGATCCGCGACGAATTCCGTCGCTGCAATGCATATTCCAAGCCCGAGTGTGACGGCTGCTGGGCGAGGCTGTACTGTTCGGGCGGCTGCGCCGCGAATGCATGGCATGCCGCGGGAGATGTCAACGGAGTTTATTCCTACGGATGCGACCTCTTCCGCTGCCGTATGGAGTGCGCACTCGCCGTCAAAGCCTCCGAAGTGCTCGACGAAGCGGAATAACACGATAAGTATTTTAGCATCATATCTGGCAGCATCGGCGGGAAGATCCCGCCGATGTTGTCTTTTAGTGGGTGGTCCCGCAGATATAACCCGGTCGGTTTGGTCGGAGTGTTCCGCGCGTCGACGCCGCTCTTTCCCTTTTGTGTGTTGACAGTCGGCGGATAGCTGGTATAATTAAAATGTTGGATTTTTTCTGTTTACGGAGAAATGATGGAACTGCCTGTAATCGTGCGCAAACTTACTCTCAAAGACGATCTTGTCCGGGTCGGCAGACTTATCTATCTCACCGATCCGTACATCTTTCCCTATCTTTTCGATTCGGACATCGACGCGGCGGCAAGAGTTTTTGCCGAAATGGTGAAGGGCGACACGATCTATAATGTCGAGAACATCACGGCGGCGTTTGTCGGCGACACTGTCGCGGGCATACTCGTCTCCTCGGCAACGCCCCTTGTGGTCAGCTCCTCCGAAATGATGGACGCGTACATGCGTGCGGGCGAGATAGTCGACGAAAAGTTTGCGAAAGTGTTCAGGGAATACTACGCACTTTTGGAGAACGAGCCGAACGGGATCTACATCGCAAATGTCAGCGTGGATCCGAAATTCCGCCGCAGAGGGGTCGCGGACGCGCTTCTGACCGCGGTTTTGCGGCAGGGTGAGCTCTATCGCCTGGAAACGGTGAAGGCAAACGGTGCGGCATACGGGCTTTACGAAAAGCACGGTTTTGTCATCGAATGCGAGTATCCCGGGTTTACGGACGTTCCGTGTTTGCGGATGGTCAGACCCGCATAGAATGAGGGATTTTTGATAACGGAGGGAAGGGATAATGGACGTTTTCATCAGCTATGAGCACGAATCGAAATCCATAGCGGACAACATTTGCGCCGTGCTGGAATCCAAGGGGGTGCGGTGTTGGTACGCTCCGCGCGACGTGTACGGCGATTACGCCACCTCGATCGTGGACGCCATCGAGCACTGCCGGGTGTTCATCCTCGTGCTCAACCACAATTCTTCCAACTCGCCCCATGTCCTCAACGAGGTCGAGATGGCTTATCAGCGCATTCTGAACGGGGAGATCACCATCGTTCCCTTCAAGGTGGACGACGGCATCCTCTCCAAGGCGATGGAATATTACGTCAAACGCCTGCATTGGATCGATGCCGTGAGCGCGCCGCTCGAACAAGCCATAAATCAGCTCTACGATCAGCTCGTGCCCATCCTCGGCATAACCAAACAGACGAGTCCTCTTGCGGCGGCGCAGGCGGACACCAACATCAACAGAAAGCACGTGCAGTATTACACCGCGGACGACGCGGTCGAGGCAGAGCGCCTCGTCATGGAAGAGCGGGTGCTTTTCGACTTCGAAGAGCCCGTCTATGACAAGCTGTTGTTCGGCAAAGAGGGGCTCACCGCGCTCGATTTCAGCGTTCTGAACCCCTATTCCACCATCCACAGGCTGGGAAGGAGCGAGTTTTCCAAGGTCATCGCGCTGAGCTACGACGAAAATGTGGTGAAGGCGGGCAACGAGCTTTGCGAGGCGGAGGGGAAGATAAAGTTCTTCAAGGTGGACGGCAGCGACGACCTCGAGGCTGCACTGAAAGCCGCCATGCGCGAATGCGGCGTGGAGTCCTTCGATTTTCTCAATCTGACCATGGCGATCATGGACCTCGGCAACCCCTTCAAGGTGCTGAAAAAAGTCAAGAAACTGCTCAGTCCGGACGCGTTGTGCTTCGTGCGCGACATCGACGACGGCATCGTCTTCGCCTATCCCGACGAGAACGGCTATTTCGCCGAGATCAAAGAGTTTTATAAGCTGGACTCCCTCAGTGGATCCCGCCATTCCGCCCGCCAGGTGTACAACATCATGAAGAAACTCGGCGCCAAGGACATCCGCTTCGAAAGGTGCGGAGTGAGCACCGCGTCGATGGACTACAACCACAAGAGGATGCTCTTCGAAAGCTGGTTCGGCTTCATCCCGAACGACTTCAAACACATGGCGCGGAAGGATCCTAACGACGCTGCCGCAAAAGAAGTCCTCGCGTGGTTGGACGACAAGTTCGACGACATCGAGGAAGAGTTCTTCGGCGACGATTTTCTGTTCAATGCGGGGTATATGATCTTCACTGCGAGGTTCTGACCGGGTTTTGTAAGTGAGAAAGACCGCGCTTTGCGAGAGCGAAGTGCGGTCTTTTGTGTTTGCATGGAAACGGTTTTCGTGCATCTAAACGGGTGTATTTGGTTTTGGAGGCAGCGTTCGGGGGGTGTTCAGAAGGGTATGCATTCGTCGTCGGTTTCGGGCGGGGTGGCGTCCGCGTCGCCAGCGTCCTAAGAAAGGAAAGGCAGGAGCGTATCGTCGAGTGCGGCATCGGAGGCGACGGAGACGAAAAGTTTTGCAAAGGTGAGGGCGCTGCCGAGGGCGTCGTCGCGAAGTTCCGGCAGATCGTAACGATCGAGGAGGGCGCGGAGATCGGAGGAGTAAGCAGCTTTCGCTGCATTAAGGACGGTGAGGACGTCCACGCGCTTGAAGGGGCTCTCATCCCCCGCCGCATCCTCGGCTATGATGTGCGGGTCGGCGTTGCACATGACGGAGTGCATAAACTCTGTCCCGTAGACGAATTCCGCTATGCCAAAGCTCTTTTTCGGGAGATAGACGCCCTCTTTTTCCGCCGCGGATGATAGGGCGGAGTAGAGCTTTTGCTTATACACTGCGCCGGATGTCAGGACGACGGCGTCCGGGCCGCCCTTTTCGTTCCCGCTGAAGCCCGCAAAATCGGAGAGCATCTCAGCCGCTTGCGTGATGTCGGGCGCATCGATGAAGTGCTCGGGCACAAGACCTAGCGTGCGCGTGAGCGGGCAATCGTCATCCGCGCTGCCGAAGGGGCAGCCGAGCGAGGAGATGAATGTGTGCATATGCCCGGCGATCCCGCCCTTTTCCACGAGGACGGCTGCGAGCTCCACGGGCACATCCCTGCACTCATCTGCCGATTTTTCCTTATCGCCGGCATCTTTCATATCTCCCGCGTTTCCGGTACACTCATGGCACCAAAACGGGTCGACCGCGGTCATCTCCACGACCACGAACTTTCTGAACTCGAAATTTTTCATGTTATAATGCCGGACCGGAATAAAACGAACCCGTTCTGCGGTGGCAAACCCGGTTCGTATTATCCCTGACGGGCATACCTCCTTTCTTAGATGCTGATAATATTCTGTTCCGCGCCCGATGTGCGTCACGCGACCGGGTTTGCGGTTCGGTACGCTTTGACTTTGTTTGCAGCGCGCATGATGCATGGGCGCGAGGGTGCGGCGGTGGTATTGTCGTTACGGGGAAGGGGGAGCCCGCAGTCTTGCCGCGAGGTGACCGTTTGCAGCCGCTGCGGGCGCCCTGTGTCAACAATCTACCGCAAACTATGCACCGAAAACGGGACATAAATGCGGCGAATTTACCTTTCTCTCTTGTTTATGGACGTGAGATGAAGTATAATCGTGTAGGAAAGGCGCTTCCCGCAAGACTGCGGCGGCGTGGCGAACAATGTGCGCAAGCCCCCGCATGCAAAGAGCGTGAGGCGCGCAAAAACACAAACCCGCATTCTAACGGCTTATTTTGCGCCCGCAGCACGGGCGGAAAGGAGAGGATATGGAGAGTTTGGAGCCCAAAAAACTTGCGCTCATCCGCATTTTGCAGATCCTGGAAAAGTACAGCGACCGCGATCATCATCTGAAGCAGGAGGACATCGCGGCATTGCTCGACCGCGACTTCGGCATCGTGGTGGAGAGAAAGGCGATCGGGCGCAATCTCTCCCTTTTGAAAGAGGCGGGCTACGACATCGAGTCCGACCGCAGGGGGAGCTGGCTGGACAGCCGTCTTTTCGAGGACGCGGAGCTCAGGATGCTCATCGACGGCGTGATGTCCGGGCGACATGTCACGGCGGCGTACACCAAGCAGCTCATCGAGAAGCTGTGCTCGCTTTCAAGCAAATATTTCCGCGCGCATGTCAAGTATGTTTACAGCGCGGAGGAGTGGAACAAGACGGAGAACAAGGCGGTCTTTTACAACATCGACCTCGCGGACGAGGCGATCGAGAGCGGGAAGTCGCTGGAATTCGACTACAACAAGTACGGCACGGACGGCAAGCTGCACAAGACCTCTTCTCACACCGTCACGCCCTATCAGATGCTGCTGCGCAACAGGCACTATTATCTCATGTGCGGGCACGCGAAATGGCGGGACGTGGTGTTCTACCGCATGGACCGCATCACGAACATCCGCCTCTCGGACGAGCCCGTCATCCCGCTCAACACCATGCCGGGCTACGAGAAGGGCATCAACTATCAGACTCTCTCCTCATCGCTGCCATATATGTTCTCGGGGAAGCCTGAGAGGGTGGAGTTCTTTGTGGAAAAGTACGCGGTGGACGACGTCGTGGACTGGTTCGGGAAGGGCGTGACCTTCCGCGAGAAAGAGGGGAGGATCCTTGCGAGCGTCGTCGCCAACGCGCAGGCGATGGAATATTGGGCGATGCAATATCTCAACGCGGTTGAGGTGGTCTCGCCGCTGTCGCTGAGGGAGAAGATCGCGGCAAATCTCGCTGCCGGGGCGGAGAAATACGCCCGCGGAAAGGAGGAGTGATATGCTGGCTTACACTTATCTCGGTCGTGAGCGCGGCGGGCTCACCGACAAGGCGGAGCCCGTCATCATGAAGGACACGGACGCCATCGTCCGCGTCACGCTCGCGAGCATCTGCACGAGCGACCTGCACATCCTGCACGGATCGGTGCCCCGCGCCGTCCCGGGCATAACGCTCGGACACGAAGCGGTGGGCATCGTGCAACGGGTGGGCTCGGCGGTGAAGAAGGTGCGCCCCGGCGACCGCGTGTCCGTGAATGTGGAGACATTTTGCGGGGAATGCTTTTTCTGTGGGCGCGGCTATGTCAACAACTGCACCTTGCCGGACGGCGGATGGGCGATGGGTTGCACCATAGACGGGATGCAGGCGGAGCTGGTGCGCGTGCCGCATGCGGACACAGGGCTCACCGTCATCCCGAAGGGTGTGAGCGACACGGGCGCCGTGCTCGCGGGCGACATCCTCGCCACGGGATGGTGGGCGGCAAAGATCGCGGATATAGAGGAGGGCAGCGACGTCCTCGTCATAGGAGCGGGTCCCACGGGGATATGCTGCGCCCTTGCGGCGAGGCTCAAATCACCGAAACGGGTGTTCATCTGCGATATTGACGAGATGAGGCTCGATTTTGTGCGCAAACATTATCTTTCTCTCATCCCGCTGCACGCCCGCGACGCGCTTGCCGCGATGCGTTCGGAATGCGCTCACGGGGGCGCGGACAGCGTCATCGAGGCGGCGGGCACGGCGGAGTCCTTCCGCCTCGCGTGGGAGGCGGCGCGCCCCAATGCGACGGTCACCGTCGTCGCCATGTACGACGAGCCGCAGATCCTGCCCCTCCCCGAAATGTACGGCAAAAACCTCACCTTCAAGACGGGCGGCGTGGACGGCTGCGACGCGGCGGACATCCTCGCCTGCATCGCGGAAGGCAGGCTGAACACCGCGCCTCTCATCACGCACACCTTCCCCCTCTCGCGGGCGGAAGAGGCGTACGAGTTCTTTGCGGCAAAGGCGGACGGCGTGATGAAGGTCGCGCTCGATTGCACCCGCTGACGGGAGCGGCAAGCTCCCGCCCGCACCCGCCGACGAGGGGCAAAACAAAACGAAACATCGCGCCCGCGACGGGCGGAAAGGAGAGATATGGTCAGACACATCGTTTGCTACAAACTGAAGGACCCCACCGACGAGGTCAAACAAAAGACAAAGGAGATCTTCCTCTCCATGCAGGGCAGGGTGCCCGAGGTGAAGTCCGTCACGGTGGGCATAGACGAATTGCACAGCGAGAGGAGCTTCGACATCGTGCTGGACGTCACCTTCGACTCTTTCGAGGCTATGGCGTCCTATCAGCGCAACGACTATCACGTCTCCGTCGTCAAAAAACACGTGCACTCGGTGAAAGAGTCAAGCGTCTCGGTGGATTATAGTATGCCGGACAGAGAATAATGCGGACCCGCCTCAGAGCAATTCTTTTCGGTGCTTTTCCGTGGCTGAGGCTTGCCAATATGTAAACTATTGCCTGCGCCTCACCCGCAAAAAATCATCCGAAAATCTCTTGCTCTGAGGTGCGAGCAGTTCGGCTATGCCGAACCGTGTTCGCATTATTTCTGTCCGGCATGGAAGACTCATGCCGACGAGAGCCGTCGTACTCAAACACGCTCTGTCAAGCTGTCCGTCACAAGTGTGTCCCCACCCACCCGCCCTATGAGGAACGCATTGGGACAAAAGGGGACGGGGCAAAGCCGGGGTCCACATCTTCGATGGGGCATGGGGGCGTAAATGTTCAACTCGGATGCACGCATCCGAGTTGACATTTTTGCCCCGTCCCCATTGTCCCGGAGTTGTATATCTCC
>CASDRL010000056.1 GCA_949283145.1 uncultured Clostridia bacterium
CCCGTGTCTATTTGAGTTTACGGCGTTGCTCGGCGCTCACTTAGCGCGCCGCGACTTGCAAGCGTGGGCGAAAATTCGCCCACGGTGCAAGTTTGGCTGAGCGGCGCGTAATTCCGTCTCCGAATGAGAGACGGCGTATTCAAGCACGCCCTATCAAGCTATACGTCACAAGTGTGTCCCCACCCACTCGCCCCATGAGGAACGCATTGGGACAAAAGGGGACGGGGCAAAGCAGGGGACCCGCCAACGGCAGGGGTTTGGGTGCGCAAATGTAAAATGCGGGACAAAACTTGTTCCGCATTTTACATTTTTGCCCCGTCCCCGTTGTCCCGGAGTTTTTGAGCAATTTGCCCCCGCTTGCGCGTTACGAACACCACATTAAAAGCATTCCGGACACATAGTTCCTCTTTGCTGCCGAAGTTGCATATTGAATTTAGGGCGGGCGCATGTTATCCTATTAACAGTAGGAGAGTTTCTCCCGCATGTTCATAGAATTCATTCCTAACAAATAGAGAAGGGGGAAATAATGAAGAGAAAAATCACTTTGAAACTTGCGGCTTTCGGCATAGCGTTGATATGTTTGTTTTTGTGCACAGTGAGCGTGCTTACTGCGTGCGACGAAGCAAAGAAGTATCATGCCGAGTTTTGCGACGATGTGGAAGAACTTATGAATGACGAGTTCCTCGAAGAAAACAGGGTTGGGCAGGCATTCTATCCGGCGGGCGATTTTTCCGAAGACCAAGAGTATATTAAAGACGAAACATCTCCTCCCACAAGGACATTTATCGTTACAAACAAAGAAGCATCTGCGCGGATGTTTGACGAATTTCCTCAAAAAATAGATTTCAACAATCAGATGATGATTGTTTATATGTTCGTTACGACAACTCCGCGCAGTTTTGAAATGACAGATTTGTCACTAAAAGGAGGTGCTCTTCGGGTAGGTTATAAAATGAAAATGTCAATCGGAGACTATCTGCATTCTATAAAAGATGATGTAATGGCTTACAGAAGATGTTTTGCGTTAATAATGGACAAAACAGAGATCACAACAGCGGAATTTGAGGAAAGGTAACAAATAATACATTTTTATAATAGAGGATATATTATGAACAAACGGGGACGGGCTTGAAATGTGAACAAACGGGGACGGGCTTGAAATGTTCAAAATTTGAACGAAACAAGCCCGTCCCCAAATGTTCAAAATTGATGATGTCCGTCATCTTCTCGTTGCCCAGAAGAGGGCTTCGCCGATGCGCTTTGCGATGCTGCCGGTCCTGACCTGCGCGTTCTTCCTGACATTGGTTTTCATAGAGCACCTCCTTTCTCGTATTTATTTTTCGCCGACATTGTATCCCTTATTCGCTGGACGCGCATTAAAATTTTGGTTATAATATTCTCATAAATTGCGATGATAAAGCGGGAATTGTGATTTTCCGCGGGAGGCTCGGATGCTTGCTCAATATGAGATAAACCGTGAACGCGACGAGAATATCTTCGTCGCGGCGGACACGGACAATGTCTGTCCCGTCCATTTCCACCGCAAGGTGGAGGTGATGTACGTCCTCTCGGGCGAGAAGAGGGTGAGCGCCGCGGGCAAGGAGATCGTCCTCACGCGGGACAATGTCTATTTCGCCAACAGCTACGAGATGCACGGCTATGAGGAGAGCAAGGGAGGGCGGCAGACCGTCATCGTATTCCCCAACCGTATGCTCGCGGACTATTACGAGTCTTTCGGCGACAAATTGATGGACGGCAACATCATCCGCGACGAGGAGTTCTGCCGTTCGCTGCTGCCGCACATTTCCGCCATTGCGGAGGGGACGGAGAACAAGCTCGTCATTCAGGCACATTGCGATATGCTGCTCGGGCGCGTCGCGGACAAGCTGGGCTGGACTGAGGGCGCGCGCGGCAGGCAGGGGTTCGTGGACGAGTTGCTCGCCTACATCGGTGAGCACTACGCCGAGGAGATCACCTTGGAGAGCATGGCGGAGCATTTCGGTTACAGCCGCTACTATTTCTCGCGGATGTTCAACCTCGCGCTCGGCACTTCCATCACGGACTATGTTGCGGCTGTCAGGCTCATGCACGCGCTGGATATGATGAAGACCACGGGATGCACCGCGTCCGAGGCGGCGTTTTCCTCGGGGTTTTCTTCCATCCCCACCTTCTACCGCGCGCTCAAACGCAACTATAACTACAAGGCGGTGAAGGATCTGCTTTGACGGCGACGGCGGTGCGGCGGAAGAGCGTCGCCGCACTCCCATGCCACTCATGTTCCGTTGCGGCATTCCGACACCATCCCGCCGCGTTTGTGCCGCACTCCCGCCGTATTCCGCCCCTGGTGACGAAAAACGGCGAAAACGGCAGGGGAGACCGTTCGCGGCGCTTTACATTTTCGGGCGGGGAGAGTAAAATTGCGTGGTATGGTAATAGATTTTCACACTCACATCTTCAATGACGAGCTCGCGCCCAAGGCGCGCGCCGCACTCATCAAAAACTCGCACGGGGCTTATCATCATTGCACGGATATGACCCGCGCGGGGTTGCTCGGTTATATGGACGCGCACGGCATCGACAAGAGCGTCGTCCTCTCCATCGCCACCAAGCCCACGCAGGTCGGCAAGATCAACGCCTGGGCGTCCACCATCGCGAGCGACAGGCTCATCCCCTTCGGCGCCGCTTTCCCCATGGCGGAGAGCTGGCGTGCGGACATCGACGACGTCGTCGCGCGCGGGTTCAAGGGCATCAAGCTCCACCCCGAATATCAGGGCTTTTATGTGGACGACGAGAGTATCTTCCCGTTCTATGAATATGCGTTCTCAAAAGGGCTCATCATACTTTGGCATGCGGGTTACGATCCCGTAGGCACCCCGCCGTACAGGAGCAATCCGAGGCGGTTTGCCGCGCTCGCGGATCGCTTCGACGGCGCAAAAATGGTGGTAGCACATCTCGGCGGACAGGAACAATGGGTGGAGACCGCGGAGTTCCTCGCGGGAAAGAACGTCTATATGGATACTTCCATGGCGACAAAGTATTGTCCCAAGGATCTTTTCGAGTTCATCGTCAAAAAACACGGCGCGGAAAGGATCCTCTTTGCATCCGACTCTCCGTGGAGCGATACGGCGGAGGCGGCGGAGATGATCCGCGGATGCGACTTCACCGACGAGGAAAAGGAGAGCATCCTGCACGGCGCTGCGGAAAAACTCCTCGGGTCCTAAGCGGACGGCTGACTGTGGTGTCACTTCACGCGCAACAGCATTTTATTTACGTCCCGCAATAGCGTGGGGGTGTGGGGGAATAATTCCCCCACAGGGAGCGCGAGGGTGTAACACCCTCGCAAGGGGAACAAAATGAGTTTCTACGACAAAGTGTACGAGGCGGTGATGACCGTCCCGAAAGGCAAAGTGGCGACATACGGGCAGATCGCGGTGATGTGCGGGTCTCCGCATGCGTCGCGCGCCGTCGGTTACGCCCTGCATTGCAACCCTCGCCCGGGGGTCATTCCGTGTCACCGCATTGTCAATCGTGAGGGCAGGCTCGCACCCGCGTTCGCCTTCGGCGGGCAGGAAGTGCAGGCGGAACTGCTCCGCAAAGAGGGCGTGGAAGTGCGGGATGACTTCACCGTAGACCTCGATCGCTACCTCTACCGCGGCTGATCCCGCGGTGTGCACGGTGCCGTCCGTGCTCTTGCAGGGTAGCGTCGGATGACCGGGATGTTTCGGTCCCGTTTCGCAAAACCGTTAAGGTAAAAGTACGCCTGCATCGCTAAGGGTCATGGTGCGGCTCTGGTCGGGATCGCAACGCCCTGCCTGCCGGTCTAACAGCAATACAACAAAACCCCGCAAACGGATATTTGCGGGGTTTATCATGCGTTTTTGTGCGGTTTAAGCCGCGTTTCAGATGACGGAGCTCATCAGCGCGGAGATTGCGACATAGGTGTCCGGATCTGCATTTTATTGGATAACAGAGATGGCTGCGAGCGCATTATTTATGGCATTTTCCCATGTTTCTTCATCGGCGAGTGTGACGATCGCTGCGATAAAGATAGATAAATAAATGATGATGATCACGATGGCAAGCACCGAGATCACTATCCCCGCAATGCTCAAGCCCTTGCCGTCGCCGCCCATCTTTTTGGAGTGGTTCAGCCCTATGCAGCTGAAGATGAGCCCGAGGAGCGGGAAGAAAAACGCGCAGATGAATCCCGCGATGGCGAGCCCGTTGCTGCCGCTCTTCCGGGGCGGCTGATAGGACTGCGTTTGGTATGGCTGATAGGGTTGCTGTTCGTAATTCTGCTGCCCGTATGTTTGCTCATATTGAGGCTGTGCCTGCTGTGCCGCTTGTTCTGCCGCCGGATCTTCGGTTTGAGCGGGGGTGACGCCTGTCTCGGCGCCGCAAAAAGGGCAGTTCACGACGTTATCGTCGATTTGTTTACCGCAATTGCTGCAAAACATTATGGTTTCCTCCCATCCCTTGCTGATCTCATTCTATATTATAATGTGCGAAGTGTCAATATACATATCCGCGCTTGCACCGAGACGGATGGCGGTAGGATGGGTTTAAATGAAATTCGGTTACGGCACAGTAGAGGAGTTTTTGCCGCGCTTGGGCGCCGTGGCGCATGGGAGAGGGACACGGAAAGAGAGCACCCATTGACGCGGCTCGGCATTTCCGCTTGTCGTCGCGGAATGACGCGGATCCGGGCTTTCGCCATCGGTCTCCGCTCAAGCGGAGCCGTTGATCGCCGATGATTCCCGCATGGTCGCGGCGATGTGTGAGATAATGGTGCAGATGAGGCTATCTGACGGGGAATTACCTCTTGAAATCCGAAAAGATCGGGTGTATGATAAATGTAATGACAGGGCAACCTGCCGCAGCAGGAGCGGCAAACGGAAACCTTGTCCCATGCCGCTTGCGCCGAGGTCGGGCGCACTCCGCAGTTTGCGGAACAATTACCGACAGACGCAAGTGACCTTGGATGTCACCCGCCGCGAGGCGGGTTTTCATATTATCCCGATCCGGCATATCGTAAGTCTGCAGATTTATCGATCCTGTCCGAGATAAACAAAAAACCGCGCCTTGCAAGGCGCGGTTTTGATTTGGCAAAAGAACATTTAAGTTTCGGGGTGCTTTTCGAACCACTTTGATCTGGTTTCCGGGGCTTTTTCCCCAAGATCGAAAGTGAAGACATATGTCGAGGTCACATTGCCTTTCTTCAGCGTTGCGGAAGAGATCACGCCGCCGTCAACGTTTACGTTCATAGAGGCATTTGCCGTGCCGGAGTCATCGGTGGAGTAGGAGATCTCGTAGTCGAGGTCGGAATCGCTGTGCTTCGTCACTTTTGCGGAAATGATCTCGAAATTACGCACGTTTCGGATGTCTTTATCGGCTTGCAGCGCGCCGCTTTTATCCAAAACACCGCTTATCGCCAGACCATCGACATTGCGCTCATAGGTCGATGAGACCAAGGTGTCTCCCTCGTAGACAGCTTCTGCTTCCAGCATGCTTCCGTCATCGCCCGCGAGATAATATGTGGTTTTGACAGAGCCGTCGGCTTTGGTCAGGACGGTGTCGATGGTGACAGTCCTTTCTTTTCCGCCGTTGGTGTAGACGCTGACTGTCTTTTCTTCCGTAACGGTGCCGTCCTGCGTCTCCGTGACAGTGGTGATAACAACACGGTAACTTCTGCTTGCGGGGTTGAGCGTATCATAGCTGAATGCAGCCAGAGAGTCGAAGTCCGCGTCGGTCATGTCAACGGGTTTGGCGTTGTTGCAGGCGACGAGTGTGAAAGCGAAGCACACCGCAAGTGCCGCCGTGATGAGGATACAAATCAGTTTTTTGACATTTTTCATATTCATACTCCTTTGCTCATTCGGGGGCGCCGTCTCTGTCGAAGATCTCGGCAGCTTCTATGGCGATGTCGAGCCCGAGAGCAAATGTTTTTCTGTCCATGTTGTCCGCGGTGTCCTTGACGTTGTGGTAGTAGTCCGCGGGGGTGGGATCCATGCCTGCGAGGCAGGTCGCGCGCAGACCTTCCTTGGTGACTGCGGCGGCGTCGGACGCGCCGAAGAACACCGAGAAGTGTTTCAGGGGTCTGCCGCAGGCGGCTGATGCCTTGTCGAGGAGCTTGACGGCACCCGCGTCGTGAGCCACGGTGCCGGTGAGGTCGCGGTTGTAGATGTTGAGGTGATCCCAGTCTCTCAAAGTCTCCAAGCCGACGAAGACCGTCTCGGTGCCGTCGGACATGATCTCCTGTTTGTGCTTCTTTGCCCATGCGAACGCGCCCCTGAGCCCCGCCTCTTCCGAGCCCGTGAGCAGGACGGCGACTTCGGTGTGTTCAAAGCGGATGCCGCTCTCTTTCAGGCATTTGAGGACGGCGACGGATGCGAGCACGCCCGTGAGGTTGTCGTTGGCGCCGGGCACCACCACCTTGAAGGTGCAGAAGAACCACAGCATGATGTAGAAGGGGATGAACGCCGATGTGACAACGAGGCTCCAGACGGCGGTCTCGCCGCGCACCATGTTGGTGATGCAGAGCGCGAAGGTCGCCAGCACGCCCACAACGCACATTACGATGACCGTGATCATGAATGCGGGCTTGATCTTCATCAGAGTCCACTCATAGGCGGAATCGCAATGTCCCGAGAAGACGATGCGCCGCTTGGTCTCGCCGCTCGAATGATACTTGGCGTAGACGTTGCCGGACTCCGTCTTGGGGAGGAGAGGATCGATGAAAGGCTTGTACATCAGAAACTCCGCGACCGTGATGGTGAGCGCGACGACGCCGAGCACGATGGTCACGATGTTGGCAGCCAAACTCGCAGCCGCGCCCGCAAAGTACGCCGCGAACTGCACCGCGGCGGCGATGGCGAGCATGACGGACACGATCTTGGTGAAGCCGACCAGCCCGTGACGGGAGACGGTGAAGGGCTCTATCGCCGCTTCGTCCGCCCAGCCGTTCTGAAGGAGCTGGTCTTTCAGCCATTCCTGTGCCTTGCGCTCGTTGGGCATACCCGATTCGCGCGGACCTATCTCCTCGCAGATGTACTTGATGGAGTCAAAGCTGTAATCCACCGCTTTGTCGCGAATGTCTTTTGAAACTCTCATATTCTCCGTCCGTTATATGCGCGCGGTGAGCGAAGTGTTCCGCACATGCGCACAATAATGTTGTATCATCAATTATATCATGAATTTACAAATTATCAAGGATAATCCCGCATTTGCTGTCCGTTAACCCTTATGTGCGGCGTTTATCGCTCTCCCGAGCGAGGTAATATGATACATTGCGGGACGGTGTCCGCCGCTCCCGGAGTGCGGGCGGGGAAGGGGGGGCACCCGCCGGGTCCCGATATTCCCTCGTGCAGAATGCGGGAATCGGCGGAAAACGGAGAATGCCCGGCAAGGACAATGCGGGCAGCGTTCGCCGCCGAGCTCCGCCCCTGCCGCGGCATTTTGCCGATGCCGCCGCCCGTATGGGCTGCTCCGCGGATTGTATCTTAACGGGGCGCGTGTATTTTATATTGACATTAGAGCGCGAGTGTGGGATAATAGTACAAACGAAAAAGGGCAAGAGGAAGCTATGGAGTATAAAGAAGACCTTCGCATCATCCGCACCCGCAAACTGCTCAGCGCGACTCTCCTTGACATGATGGAGGAGAGTTCCATCGAGAAGATCAGCGTCATCGACCTGTGCAAAAGGGCGATGGTGAACCGCGCCACTTTCTATGCGCACTTCGAGGACAAATATCATCTGCTCTCGTTTGCGCTCGAGGAGCTGAAGGATTCGGTCTATGAGAGTTTCACCCGCGAAGTGCCGGCGGCGTCCCCCAAGGAACTCTTCCGCAAGCTGGTCATGATGGCGGTGGAATATCTTTCGGACAAACACAACCACGTGGCGCGCATCGTTGAACACAACCGCAACGAGAAGGTGGTGCACACTCTGACGGATTCGCTTGCGCAGTCCATTCGCTATCAGCTTGGTAAATTCAAGACGACGCATCCCTCCGCGGTGCCGCCGCAGATGACGGCAGTGTGCTATGCGGGGGCTCTCGTGAGCCTTCTCATGTGGCTGCTCGACAATCCCGCGGTGCTCGAAGACAAGGACATCGACAAATATCTCGAAGCCCTCATCGAAGAGAATCTGAAATGACGCAAAACGGTGTTTATGCACCGTATTTTGTCATATTAAAATGCGATCATGCTGAAACGGGTTCGGCGCGAGCCGAGCCCGTTTTGAGGAGAAGAAATGAAGATATTACTCCACGGAGGTTCCGTCGCGGACGGAGAAAACATGACCGTGCGTAGGGCGGATGTGCTCGTCGCGGACGGGAAAATCGCGACTGTCGGAGAGGGGCTTTCCGCAGACGGCGCGGAGGTGCTGGACTGCACGGGGTGCATCGTCACCGCGGGATATACGGACGCGCATGTCCACGTCGAGTCCGGCATGGTGCTGCCCGAGGCGTTCGGAGACGCCGTTCTTCCGTTCGGTACCACGGCGATCATAGCAGACCCTCACGAGGTGGTCAACGTCGCGGGCGGGGAGGGGCTCAAAGTCTTTTTGAAGGCATGTGACCGCGCCCGCATAGACATCTTCGTCTGTCTGCCCTCGGGGGTGCCGGCAACGCCTTTGGACACCAACGGCGCGGGAAAGTTCACGGCGGCGGACATGGCGCCCTTTCTTTCTCATCCTCGCGTGGTGGGGCTCGGAGAGGTGATGTGCTTCCGCGACGCCGCGGAAGGCGAGCCCGAGATGATGGCGAAGATCGCACTCTTCAAGGGCAAGACGGTGGACGGACACACTTCGGGCATGCCCGAGAGCATGCTGGACGCCTATGTCGCGGCAGGCGTGTGCAACGACCACGAGTGCGCGTCCAAGGAGAGCATGTTCGCCCGCTACGACAGGGGGATGAACATCTACATCCGCGAGGGCAGCGCGGCGCGCAACGCCTCCGACCTTCTGGACGGAGTGAAGGAGAGAGGGCTTGACATCGGGCGCTTCGCATTCTGCACGGACGACAAACATCTCGCCACCATAGCGCGGGAGGGACACATCTCCTACATCGCGGCATTGGCGAGGGAAAAGGGCTTCGGCTGGGGGGAGATCGCGCGGATGGCATCCTACGATCCCGCCCTCTATTACGGGCTGTCCGACCGCGGGAATATCCGCGAGGGTATGAGAGCGGACATCGTGGTGACAAGCGACGACGGTAGGCAGGTGCGTTTTGTTCTGAAAGACGGTGAGCTCGTCGCAAAAGACCACAAGCTCATTTTAAAGCATACAAAATGTGAAGATAACCCCGCCGTTTTTGAAAATACGGTACATTTGAGAAACTTCTCGGCGGAGGACTTCGCCGTCCCCGAAAGGCTGAAAAACGTCGCCATCGGCTTGGTGGACGGGCAGCTTCTCACCGAACTCGTCCGGGTGGACGAGGGGGAGGAAGGGCTCGATATCCTCGCCACGGCGGAGCGGCACGGCAGGAACGGGAACCTTTCCGTCTGCTATCTTAAAGGATACGGCGTCAAAGGGGGCGCGGTGGCGACATCCATCTCACACGATTCCCACAACGCCGTGTGCGCGGGAGACAACGGGGCGGATATGGCGCTCGCCCTTCGCAGGCTCAAAGAGATAGGCGGCGGATATGTCATAGCGGCTGGCGGAAAGATCGCCGCGGAGCTTCCCATGCCCGCGTTCGGGCTCATGGCGACGGGCGGGGCGGAGGAGGTCTCCCGCCACATAGAGGAGATGGAGCGCGTCGCGCACGCGATGGGCGTCAACCCCGGGGTGGACGCCTTCACCACGCTCTCATTCGTCGCGCTGCCCGTCATCCCGCGCATGAGGCTGCTGGACACCGGGCTCTACGATACCGAGGCAGGGAAATTCCTGTGAGACTGCGGCAGTAAGCGGCGGAGCGCACGGAGAGTCCATTCACTTTCCGGCAAACGATGTTGAGATAAGGATCATATCCCGAAATGAAAACGCCGCACCATATGGTGCGGCGTTTTTGTGTGGATCGGTGTTTGGCGTCAGCGTTGCAGGCGGTCGACGTTGCGGAAGGCGCCCGCCACGATGACGTGGTCGTCGGCGCGGAAGACGTAGTCGCTGGTGGCGAGGGCGACGGAGTTGCCGTGTTTGATGGCGAGGACGTTGAGCCCGTACTCCTTGCGGACGTTGGCGTCCACGAGGTTTTTGCCCGCCCATTCCTCGGGGACTTTGATCTCGAACACGCCGTAGTCGGCGCCGAGCTGGATGAAGTCGAAGATGTTGTCCGCGTTGTATCTCACCGCGGTCTTGAAGGCGAGGTCTTTTTCGGGATAGACGACTTCGTCGGCACCGTTGCGGAGCAGGAATTTGCTTTGGATCTCGCTGCCCGACATGGAGACGACGTGCTTCGCGCCCATGTCTTTAAGGAGGGAAGTGACCTCGAGCGACGCCTGGAAGCTCTCGCCCATGGTGACGAAGCAGATGTCGAAGTTGTTGACGCCGATCTCCGCCAGCACTTCTTCGCGGCTGCAATCTCCGATGACTGCGTCCGTGAAGTGGTGGGCGAGGCGGTTGACGGTGTCCTCGTTCTTGTCGGCGATCATGACCTGATTGCCGAGCTCCGTGAGTTTGAGGGCGAGGTAGGTGCCGAAGCGTCCCATGCCTATGACAAGAATGGATTTCATATTATCTCCTTTGCC
>CASDRL010000057.1 GCA_949283145.1 uncultured Clostridia bacterium
CTTGCGGCTTGCGGTGCATTTTTCACTCCCGCTTCACTTGCGAGAAGAAGTGCTTCTGAGGAGGTGCTTTTTGTTTTACGACGAGGCTCTCGAATATATCCGGCTGATCGAGGCGGACGGCTCTGACTACGGGCTGGAAAGGGAAAGGGAGCTCCTTGACATCCTGGGTTCACCCGACCGTGAATATCCCATCGTGCACATCGCGGGCACCAACGGCAAAGGTTCAGTGTCGGCGATGCTGACCGCAGTGCTCGTCGCGGCGGGCTACCGCGTGGGGACATATAATTCTCCCGCCGTGTTGCGCTACAACGAGCGCTTCCGCCTTAACGGCACGCCCCTTTCGGACGACAAAGTGGCGGAGTATATGACCGTGGTGCGTGACGCCGCGGAAGAGGAAAGGAGAAAGCGCGAAAGCGAGGCGGCAGGGGAGAAGGACGCAGCGCAACAAAGGAAATTCAATCCCACCGCATTCGAGCAGGAGACCGCGCTCGCGCTCGTCGCGTTCGCGCGCGAGAAGTGCGACGTCGCCGTGCTGGAAACGGGGCTTGGCGGCAGATGGGACGCCACCAACGCCGTGCACGAAAAGGTGCTCGCGGTCATCACCAAGATAGGGCTGGATCATTGTGCGCTGCTCGGGGACACTTTGGTGGAGATCGCGGGAGAGAAAGCGGCGATCATCCGCGACACCGCGGTCACGTGCCCGCAGGAGAGCGCCGCGGCGGACGTCATCTATCCGCTCGTGCAGCGGGTGAGCGGCGTCCCCCGTCTCATCGGGCGCACACCCTCGGGACAGCGCTTTGAATATGACGGCGAGCAGTTTGAGACAGGGCTCGTAGGCGACCACCAGCTCGTCAACGCTGCCCTCGTCATCGAGGCTGTGTCGGCGCTCCGGGAAAAGGGTTTCGACATCCCGCAAACCGCCCTGAAAGAGGGGCTGAAAAGAGCGGTGTGGCACGCGCGCTTTGAGGTGCTTACGGAGAGCAATTACGCAAATTCGCCATATGATATAGAGATTACGCACGGTAAAACCCTTGTTTTGGACGGAGCGCACAATCCGCAGGGCGCCGACGCGCTGGCGGAGACCCTCCGCGAAGTCTTTCCCGGGGCGCGCATTGCAGCCGTCACCGGCGTGCTTGCGGACAAGGACTTCGAGGGAGTGATGAGACGGGTGCTGCCGCTTGCGGAAAGGATGTATGCCGTCACTCCCGATTCCCCCCGTGCGCTTCCCGCGGAGAAGCTGAAAGAGTGTGCGGAAAGGGTGACGGGCTTGCCCGTCGAGGTGTGCGGCGGCGTGCGCGAAGGCGTGACGCGGGCGCTCGCGTCGGAGGCGGAGGTCACGGTGGTGTTCGGCTCGCTCACCCTCTTTCACGAGATCGCGCGGAAGGGCGGGGAACGCGCCGGCTGCGGCGATGTTGCGCGGGTGAGGCACATGTCAAGACGAGGAGTGCAGAAAACGGACAATGCGTGAAACCGAGTGCGCATATTCGCCCCGGCACAGCTTTTTGAATGATGGAATGCATGGGCATTGCCGGCGGGGCGAGAGTGCAAAGCGTTGCGGGGCTTGCCCGGAAGAGGAAAAGATAAAGTGTGCGGACGCTGTCCGCGAGGTGTGATATGGTGGACAAAAAGAGAGCGGAAGCCGCGGTGAGGGAGCTCATCGCAGCAATGGGTGAAGACGCGGAGCGCGAAGGGCTGAAAGAGACGCCCGCGCGCGTGGCGCGTATGCTCGAGGAGCTGACGGCGGGCTATGCCGACAGCGCAAAGGAGCACCTTTCCAAGACATTCGAGGAGGGGGGCAGCGCGCTCGTCATCGAGCGGGACATCGCGTTTTCCTCCACATGCGAGCATCATTTGATGCCCTTTTTCGGGCATGTGCACATCGCGTACGTGCCCTGCGGCAGGGTGGCGGGGCTGAGCAAACTCGCCCGCACCGTGGATGTCTTTGCGCGCAGGCTGCAGCTTCAGGAGCGTATGAATGCGGAGATCGCGGATGCCATCTTCGAGCACCTTGCGCCCAAGGGTGTCGCCGTCGTCGTGGACGCGGAGCACACCTGCATGACCGCAAGGGGAGTGAAAAAGATCGGCTCTTCCACGGTGACTTACGCCGTGCGCGGTGAGATGGATCCCGCCGCTGTCGCGATGCTGCTTGCTTACGCCGGAGAGAAAAAATGAGCTTTGCGGTGAGGGACAGACGGTTTGACTCGGGCACGCACGTGATGGGCATAATCAACATCACGCCCGATTCCTTTTTTGCGGAGTCCCGCGCCGCCGCGGACGAAGCGGCGGAACGCGCGGTGAGGATGGTCCGGGACGGCGCCGCCATAATAGACATAGGCGCGCAGTCCACCCGCCCCGGGGCGCGAGAGGTGAGTTCGCTCGAAGAGATGAGCCTGCTCCTGCCCGCACTCGAAAAGGTGCGCGCGGCGACGGACGCGCCCATTTCGGTGGACACATTTTATCCCGAGGTCGCGGACGCGGCGCTCGCCGCGGGCGCGGACATGATCAACGACGTCTCCTGCCTGCGTTTCCCGGGCATGGCGGAGACGGTGGCGAGATACGGCGCGTCCCTCTGCATCATGCACGACAGGCGGGGAAGCAAGGTGAAGGATCTCATGACGGACAAGCTCACGGGGCTCAGCGCCGCAGTCCGCAAGGCGCTCCGCGCAGGAGTGTCGGCGGAGAAGATCCTCCTTGACGGCGGCATAGGGTTCAACCTCAGCCGCGAAGAGGACATTTTCCTCGCGGAGCACTACGACCTGCTCTCCGCGGCGGGTTATCCGCTGCTCATGGGTGCGTCGAGAAAATCCTTCCTCGGCGGAGAACCCGAGACCCGTCTCACCGCCACATTGGAGTGCACCGCAAGGGCGGCGAGGATGGGAGTGCTCTTCGTGCGCGTGCACGACGTGAAGGAGAACGTGCTTGCGATAAAGACCGCGCTTGCCCGCTGAGGGTGGTGAAGCGCGCGCCCGCTTTGTGCCGACGAAGAAAGACGCCGCCCTCGGGCGGCAAAGGAGGAGATATGAGCGTGAACGGCAGCATCATCATCCGCGATTACGAGGTGACGGCGTGCCACGGGGTCAACCCCGAGGAAAAGACGGAAGCGCAGAGATTTGTGGTCTCCGCCGTGCTCGACTGTGACGTCGCGCGCGCTGCGGAAAGTGACGATATTGCGCAAACCGTGAGTTATGCGCACGTTTGCAAGCTGATAAAAGCCTTTTTGTGCGAAGAGAGCAAAAATCTGTTGGAGTGTCTGGCAATGTCGCTCGCGCGCAGGATCATGCTTGCATACCCCGCGTTCACCCGAGCCGAGGTCACGGTTGACAAGCCTGACGCGCCCATGAAAGGGGTGTTCCGTTCCGTCGCCGTGCGCGCCGTGGTGAAACGTACGACGGCGTACATCGGCATGGGATCGAGCATAGGGGACAGGGACGCTTATATGGACAAAGCCGTTTCAATATTGCGCGCGCATCCGCTCGTGCTCTCCGTCCGTGAGAGCCGCCGCATCCCCACCGCGCCGTACGGCGGAGCGGCAGAGAATGAATTTCTTAATTCCGCTCTCGAGGTGGTCACTCTCCTTGACGCGGACGGGCTTTTCGCGCTCATGCGCCGTGCGGAAACGGAGTGCGGAAGAGAGCGTGACGTGCATTGGGGGGACAGGACATTGGACCTCGACCTGCTGCTCTTCGGCGATGAGGTGAGAGGAGAGGGTGACCTCATCCTCCCGCACCCCGAGATGACCAAGCGCGATTTCGTGCTCGCGCCCCTTGCGGAGATCGCCCCCCACGCCGTCCACCCGCTCGCACACAAACGGATCTCAGAGCTCCTCGCCGAGCTCTACACTTACAAACACAGCACCTGAAAGGCGCTGTGTTTGCGGGGGGACTTTCCCCCACGCCCCCTTGTGGGGGAATTATTCCCCCACACCCCCGTACTTTTTATTATAAAAATGCGCCGAGTGTTGCGGCTTTGCCCGCAACACTCGGCGCAATATTATATAAAAGTAAGGGGTCGCGGGGCATAATGCCCCTCGCGGGGTCAAAGGGCAGCGCCCCTTGGGCACTCCCGCGTTGTTATTGTGTTCTGCAGTTTATGAAGGATCATGATCATCGGTTTTTTCTGCCCCTTTTCCCAATTTGCGGGGTTTGGCTTTCAGGGCTTCTTTGAGGAAGTAGGCGCCCAGCACGATGCCGACGAAGAGGACGATGGCGAGCAGGCACCACCAGAGTGAGGCGGGCACACCGCCGGCTTTGGCACGCTGCCACATGTTGACAACATCCTCGTTGGCGTCGCCGTAGTCCTGCATGACGCCGAGATTTTCGGTGATCTCCGGATATCTGCCCTCGTCGTAGTAGAAGAGGGAGATGGAGTCGGGGCAGACGATGTACTCCTCATCGAGCGGATAGCTTTCCATGCCGTCGGGGAGATAGCTCGCGATGTCTGCGGGGAGGAGATAGTAGCCGTCCTCGTCCGTTTCGGCGGCGAACGGGGTGAGAGCGTTCTCGTCGGGCTCTATCTCGTTGCCGAAGAGGTCGAGGTAATAGCCTTCCCCCTCCACCCACTCGAAGTAGAAGGCGAGTTCGCCGTTCTCATCCGTGTAGATGTCGCACTCTTCCGCGTTGGCGTACCACAGATATTCCACCTCGAGGAGCGCCTGAGCCGCGTCGTAGTCATACTTCATGGTCTCCTGATCCACGGCGGAGGTGTAGCCGATGTAGCCGATGTTCCTGGCGCCCGCTTCGGGGGAGCACATATAGTCGATGAACATCATCGCGGCGAGTTTGCTGTCCGAGTTTTTGAGGATCGCCCAGCCGTCGTACCAGATGTTGCTCTTTTCGGGGACGTAGTAGCCGAGCTGATAGGTGTCCGTCTCCTCGTCGTACTCGCTCTCCTCGACAGCCCAGAGCGCGTCGCCGCTCCACGCGAGGTCGAGATAGACGATCTCGTTGATCATGTCGTCCTTGCCGAAGTCCACCTCATAGCCGGAGATGCGCTCGCGCTGTTCGGTGAGCAGTTTTTCTGCGGCGTCGAGGAGGGCTTTATCCGTGCAGTTGATGAGCTCGTTGGCGGTGAGCTCGGCGTAGGGTTTGCCGTAGGTCCCGCTTACGCCGTCGGGGAGCAGGCCGTACTCTTCCATATAGAAGACCACCGCGGCGTAGCTGTCGCGCACGCTGTCCTTCATGAGGATCATGTTCTCGAGTTCGGGGTTGTTGCTCTCATTCCAGAGCATCCCCCAGCCGTATTTCTCGAGTTCCTCCTCCGAGATGACGCGGGTGTTGTAAAGTAGCCCCAGCGTCCCCCACATATAGGGGACCATATAGTCGCGCATGTCGCGCACCTCGCCGCCTATCTCCATCTCGCCGAAGGTCTCGCCGATCTTCTCGAGCACCGTCTTATTGACATTGCCGAGGTTGGAGAATGCGTCGGGATATTGCTCGGAGTATTCCGCAACGAGCTCGGTCTGATCGGCGAGCAGATCCGCGCGCATGAGGCGCTCGATGGCGTACTCGCTGGGGCAGACGACGTCCACCGCCGTCTCGCCGCGCATGACCTGCGTGAGCATGGTCTCGTTGGTGTCGAAGGTGCTGTATGTGATGGAGAGTTTTCTCCCCGTCACTTCGCGGTAGTAGTCCGCAAACTCGTCCAGGAGGGCGACATCGATGTAGTCCTCCCAGTTGTAGATGACCAAGGTGTCCGCGCCGCCGCCCGTCAGAGCGCCGCCCGTCTCGTTGCAGGCGGAAAGCAGGGGAGTGACGACGCATACGGCGAGGAGAAGGAGCGCGACGAGCGCGAATTTCTTGTTGCGTTTCACAGTGCTCCCTCCTTTTCCTTTTGCTTACGCTTGTTGATGCGCACGAGGTTGAGGGTGAGCACCAGCGCGAGGATGACCACGAAGATGATGGAGAAGATGGCGTACCAGAAGGGCTCGAGACCCTGCACGCGCGCGTCCGAATAGATGTAGGTGGACAGGGTGTTGATGCCCGTGGACGCGCCCTTGTTGATCTGCGTGATGATGAAGTCGTCCATGGAGAGGGTGAACGCCAGCACGAACCCGCTCACGATACCCGGGGTGATCATGGGGAAGAGCACCTTGACGAGGGCTTTGAAGGGGTTGGCGCCGAGGTCGAGCGCCGCTTCGTAGACGTTGGGGTCCATGCTCTCGAGCTTGGGCAGCACGCTCAGCACCACATAGGGGGTGCAGAACGCGATGTGCGCGATGATGAGCCTGAGATAGCCCTCAGGGAAGGCGAAGGTCACGAAGAAGATCATGAGGGAGACCGCCATGACGATCTCGCTGTTGATGATGGGGAACTGGTTGACGTTCTCCAACACTCTTCTTGCCTTTCTCCCCATCGCGAAGATGCCGATGGCGGCAAAGCTGCCCATCACCGTCGCCACCACCGAGCTCACCGCCGCGATGAGGAAGGTGTTGCCCACCGCGTCCCAGAGGGCGGGAGACTTCTCGGAAGTGAAGATGGAGATGTACGCCTCAAACGTGAACCCTTCGTCAAAGCGGAAATTGGAGCTGTTGGAGAAGGAGTACACGATGATGAGCAGGATGGGCGCGTAGAGGATCGCCAGGATGACGAAAAGATAAGCCTTTTCGAAGATGCCTTTCACTTTTACCATAACGACCTCCCGATGCTGAGCCCGCTCTTTCTGCTCGCGCGGTTGATGATGAAGTTGGAGATGAGCACGAACGCGAGCATGACCAGGCTCATGATGGAACCCACTCCGTACAGCCCTTGCTCGAACTTCATCTGGATGCTGTCGCCGAAGAGGAAGATCTTGCCGTTGGAGAGCAGCTGCGAGATGGCGAACGTCGAGATGGTGGGGATGAACACCATCGTGATGCCGCTGATGATGCCGCTGACCGAGAGGGGCAGCACCGTCTTCAGAAACACCGTCGAGGAGTCCGCGCCGAGGTCCTGCGCCGCTTCGATGTAGCTGCGGTCGATGGAGGAGAGGGTGGTGTGCAGGGGGAGGATCATGAAAGGCAGATAGTTATACACCATGCCGAACAGCACCGTCCCCATGCCGAGAGGCACGTCGATGGCGATGAATATCGCTTTTGTCGCGAGGGTGCGGATGAGGAAGTTCACCCACATCGGCAGCACATAGAAGAGCACCAGCACCCGCCCGCTCGGCATCTTGGAGAGGATGTAGGCGAGGGGATAGCCGATGATGAGGCATATAGCCGTCGTGATGACGCCGAC
>CASDRL010000058.1 GCA_949283145.1 uncultured Clostridia bacterium
CGCCGTCATTTTCCCTCCCTGCCAGAGTACATACAAAATTTTTCCCTGCGCGCCGTTGAAAGCGTCGATATTTTTTTCTTGCAATATCTTATCGAACCTGCGCCCGCCGATCTGTTTTATTTTGGAAATCAAAAATCCGCCTTGTCTTTGCTTCATATCCCGAACTCCTTTGGAAATTCCTGTATCATTTTATCGGCAGGCATAATGCCTTCCAGCGCCTCTTTCATAAAGACGGGGACGCCCCGCGCCTTTGCCTGCATACATAAATTGTCCGCCCATTCCTTTCTTGTAGGAATCTTTCCCTTGCGGTTTCCCGTTTCCGTGCCGATGACCGTCCAACCGATGCCCGAAAAATCGACCTCTCCCACGCCGTCGGAGAGCGGCTCAAACGTGACATGATAATGCTTTGCTTTTACATTTCGCCTTAAAATTTCCATGCGCTTTCTTTCCGCTGCACAGGTGACGGTCACGCCGAACCAGAGATTATCAAGATCGGTCTGTATATTCAGCCGTTCGGGGCGCTTTGTCAGAAAAAGGTATTGATTGTGCGGCGTCTGCGCCGCCTTTTCAAATACTTTTTCCGTCCAGTCGAACTGCCAATATGCAAGGTCGCTCATGCCCGTGAGCAGAAAAACTTTCGGCTCCTTTGTATCGAATAAACGAAGTTTGTTTTCAAAAAACTGCGGTTTGAAAAAGTCGTCCGTGATGTGAAAGCGGCGGCAGTTGTTACGCGCGTAGCAATATCGACAACCAATCGGGCAGCCGATAACGATATTCAGATTTTTGATCTTATCTTTGATGGGAAATACCATAATTTATTTTTTCTGCGCGGCGGCAAATTCCCCGTAGCCCTTCCAGCCGAATACCGCATCGACGCTTTCGTCCGCATAAACATTCTTTACGTTGCAGATATGCAGAACATGGTCGTCCGCATCCACGGTCTCACAGACGCTGGCTACAATGGCAAGGCGGGTTGCTTCGGGAATTTCGATTTCCGTGCCGGCGAGTTTCTGCATGGCAATGCCGAATTTTTCAACCTTATCGGTAACCCTTCCCGAAGAGGTACCGCAGGCGATGAGTGCGCCCGTAAGCGAAACGCCGGGAACCGCAATAACTACTTCTTTATTTTTTGCAAGAAGTTCCAAAGTGTAAGCGCCCTTGTTCAGTGAAAACACGACTTTCCCGGGGTTGGTGGAAGCATACGTCCAAAAAGCGAGCGTTGCCATGTTCGTTTTCCCATCCGCCTTCTTGGAGCAGATAAAAGTCATGGGATTAGGAGAAGTGAAAACGGGTGCCTGTGCGATCTTGATTTCTTTCATAACAGTGTCTCCCGGAATTATTTATACTATATAGTACAAATGTATAATACTATATGGAACTAATCCTGTCAAGAAAAATTATAGGCAAAACGATAATAAATTCCGATATTTTAACCGTTTGGCACCATGGCGTGTGCTTGGCATAGACAAGTGCGGCTTTTAGGCATTGTGGTGCGGCTATTGCCGCACCACAAACCTTCGCGCTTCGCGCTCGGGCGCCGCAGCCAAGCACACGCCACGGAAAAGACAACAAGAACAAAACGGAAAACCAAACCGAAAGCGCGGCGGCGCGGAGCCGTCCCCGCTAAACCGCTCGGGGATCGGCTGCCGCTTTTCCGCCGCGCCCGTTTTGCGTGTTTCCACAAGGTATGTCGGAACGCAGGCGGTAGTATCTTGCCCGTAAGTTTAGGCCGCGGAAAAGCACCGAAGGGAATCGTACCGAGACCTATTCGTTTTGTCTCGGGGAGCATGCCGGGCCGGAACAATACGAACCAGGTTCGACGCCGTCGAACTGCTTGCACCTCAGGACAAGAGATTTTCGGATGATTTTTTGCGGATGAGGCGCAGGCAATAGTTTACATATTGGCAAGCCTCAGCCACGGAAAAGCACCGAAAAGAATTGTTCTGAGGCGGGTGAGTATTGTTTCGGTCCGGCATAATATAAAAAAATGCTTGACAAAGGCGGCGCCGTGTCGTATTATCTATGAGCATCATTTCGTCGCGGGGTAGAGCAGTCGGTAGCTCGTCGGGCTCATAACCCGGAGGTCGTTGGTTCGAATCCTTCCCCCGCAACCACTTGCGACGGCTTCGCGCAAACGCGAAGCCGCCGTACGATAAGGCGGCGTAGCTTAGTTGGTTATAGCGGCCGGTTCATACCCGGCAGGTCGTTGGTTCGAATCCGACCGCCGCTACCAAAATCGGCCCCATGGTCAAGCGGTTAAGACATCGCCCTTTCACGGCGGTAACCCGAGTTCGAGTCTCGGTGGGGTCACCACAATCACACAACCGCTCATGGGAGCGGTTGTTTTATTTCGGCAGAGGAGAGCGCTTTCGTCGGAGCTGCGAGTGCCGCACCGCTCGGATCCGTCGCGGAACCCGCATTCTATGCGGCTCGATCTTGCGGCGCCGCTCCTCTCCGTCAATGCGGAGACTTAGCTCAGTTGGTTAGAGCACTTGCCTTACAAGCAAGGGGTCAACGGTTCAAGTCCGCTAGTCTCCACCACACAGCCGCAAGGCATCATTTGCAACACCCCGCAAGTTTTTGCGGGGTGTTCGCGTATGTGCCTGCGGCTGTGTTTCCGCAAAAGAAAAATGCAAGACGTTCGCTTGCTCCGCGTTTTTTCACTCTGTTCAAAAACTATCCGCCGCTCACTCATTTTTCTTTTGCGGTGCGTGCGGCTCACGCCGCCTTATTGTGTTAAGTGAAAACCCGATTTTGTTCGCTTTTTCTTGAGACCGCGACCTTTGGGCGCGGTGCGCCTGCCGCAGGTGTGCGGCGGAACCGTTGCCTTCGTCAACGCTAACGCTCACGGGAAAACGGCTTGCATCCGTCCCGTTCAAAGGCGTGTTGTCCCTCCGCCGTTCGGCTCCGTTGGCGGGATGGCAAGCATTGTGCACGGCGAGGAGACGGTCGCGGCATTAAGATAATTAAAAATTTTGCTGTATTATCAAAAATTGATATTGTGACGTGGTATAATACATATCAACAGGCGCGCGATGATATCCGCGCCGCAAGGAGGAATGTATGAAAGTCGCAGGTTGTGTGACGAGGATAGTGGTCTACACCGTCGTCATCATCATGGGGATCCTCGCACTTGTCGTGCCGCCCGCCCTCGAAGATTATTGGTTTGAGGCGGAGATGCAGCAGAATTTGGAGCGGATCGCTGCCGCATTGGACAATCCGTTCTGCATTCAGGCGTTGCTGCCCATCGGCATCATCGGCGTGCTCTTCAATTCGGCAGCGCTCGGGATAGGCGTTGTTTCTTTCCGCAAGAGAAAGGGCAGGAATGCCGCCGCACAGCTCCCCGGTGTGCTCGCCGGATATTCGCCGGAAAACGTCATGGACTTTCTCGTGTACATCGCGAGGGTGGTGATCGGTCTCATATTTGTCGGGTTTGCGGGGTGCGGGCTCTTCGCGCCGTACAGCGTGATCAACAAGTTTGTCGTCGCCATTTCGGTTCTGTTCACGGTGGGGAACGCCGCGGCTCTCGGTTTTTGCGTCGTTGGGAAGAGGAAAACAGGCGTGGAAGAGACTGCCGGGAGTGCCGAAAGCGGCGGGACAGCCGCTTCGCAAGTGAGATTTGTCGCGCCCGGTGCACAGCCGCCCGTCACGCCTGCCGCACCCGCACGCCCCGTGCCGCCAGCACAGCCTGTGCAAGATACAAACTTTGCTCCGTCCGCCCGTCAGACACAGCAAGCGCCTCAAGCGACCGATTCGCATGTTCAGCAGCCCGTTTCGCCCGTTCAACCGCCTGTTGCGCCGATATATCCCGCGCAGCCTATGTACGGCGGACGTGATGCGTACGGCGGGTGGTATGATGATTTCGGCGGCTACCACGATGCATACGGCGGCTATTATGACGCCTATGGCGGTTATCACTCGGCGGACGGCAGTTATTATCCGCCAATGCAATGACATTCGCCGTGCGTCGTCGCGGACGCATATCTGCGTGCTCGGCCGGTCGCACGGGACAGGCATAAAAAGGAGGAAATGCAATGAATAAAACTTTGACGGTTTCCAAGATAGTGATCGGGGCGGTCGTGCTTACGGTCGGCGTCGCGGTCTTCATACTCAGCAGCATCGGGATCGCGGTATCCTCGTTTTACAGCACATTATTTATTTCGCTGCCCATGTTCTTTATAGGGTTCGGCGGCATGGTCGCGGGCATATTAGCCATCGTCGGGAATGCCGCCGCGCTCTCCGCCATGAAAAAGGCGGAGCGCGGTGCGGCGATGCGGAACGGATATATGCCTACCGCATACGGGCAGCCCGGCATGTACGGCGGGCAATACGGCGCTCAGCCCTGCCCGCGGCAGTACGGTGCTCCCGTATATCCTCCGCAGGCTCAGCCTTATGCGCCTTACGGTGCTCCGCAGCGTCCGCCTTACGGCGCTCCCGTGCAGGGACAGATGCCCCCGCGTCCCATGCCCCCCTACGGCGCTCCCGGTGTTCGCCGGGCGGCTCCCGCGCAGGCGGACACGCCGGTCAAACAATCTCCGTTCCCGTCTGCAGCCCCAAGCCGTGAGGACGGGCGCACGCAGACCGCAAAACAGGACGTTCCGGACTCCGACAAAGAATAAACTCCGCACTCCGATGCGGTGAACGGGGAGGGAAGCGTCCCGTCGGCAAACGGCTTCACACGGCTTATGAAAACAGCGGCAAAAGTATTTTTGATCCTCGGGATCATCTTCTCGTTCTACCTGATCTATCCTTTGGTGCTCGGCATCATAGCGTGCAAGAAACTCGGGAACAGCAAGGATATCGAGGAGATCCACAACTGGGGCATCATCTCGCTCATCCTGGTCAGCATTGTCGGCGGCATAATCATGCTGGTGATGAAAGAGGAGGACCTCTACGACAGCCCGGAGGAAGCGGCGGCGGCAAAGGCGCGTAAAGCGCAGGGGTGGTATGCGCAGCAGAACGCGGGCGGCACTCCCTACTATTGCGGCTATGATGACCGCGGCGGCTACTATGACGGCTATGGCGGTTATTACGACGCGGCAGGCGGCTATTATGCGCCCGACGGACGCTATTATCCGCCTCGATCGAACGGTTAAATCCTCTGTTTTGTCAACAATGCCCTTTGCGGGACTTCCCGCAAAAGGGTGGCGAGACACAAAAAAAGCGCCGCTTTTGCGGCGCTTCCGTATGTCTTGCGATGTCTTATGCCGCTCCCGCATAGGGGGAGGGGAAGGTCATTGCTCGTTCGCTTTATCCAGCATCCCGAGGTACTTTGCAAAGACCGCGGAGGCGATCTCCGCGTCGTCTTCCACGCGCAGGAACTCCTGCCCCTCGGCTGAGAAGTCGCACCTGAAGACGATGGCTTCGTCGTCGTTGATGCCTTCGATGGGAGTGAGGGGATGCAGGATGCAATAAAGGCGCTTTTCGCCCTCTTTTTCGTGCGGGATGACGGCGACTTGCTCGAATTTGAGTTCCCTGCCGTTTTCGTCCATGAGCACGACGGGGTCGCGGTTGTCCGGGTCGAGCAGGACGTCTATGATGCTGACGGGAACAAGTTCTTCCCTTTCCCTGTTGTTTCCGTGTTCGTTTCCCTTGTCCATGATCCCTCCTTAGCCCGCCTCGGCGCGTGCCGCCGTCGGTGTTTCGGATATATCTATGTTATCACAATCCCGCCCCGCCGTAAAGACCGCAAAACGGAGATCGGCGGGTTTCCCATTGGACTTATACTTTTTGAAACCGGCAAAGAAGAGCAACACCCGAAATACGCACGCCAAAACAGTTGACATCAAACGGGCAACGCAATATAATCTTAATGCTCGAAAGGGCATGTACCATTAGCCCAGCTGGATAGAGCGTCTGGCTACGGACCAGAAGGTCGGGGGTTCGAATCCCTCATGGTACGCCAACAGAAAAGGGACAGCACGCGCTGTCCCTTTTCTGTTGGCGTAGCATAGACCGGAAGCGAGCCTTGCGGCGAAATGCCACTTTAAGCGAGATGTCTTTTTTACAAAATTTTATACGGGATGACCGTCATATTGCCGCGGGTTCGGCGGCTTGCACCGCAAGACGCTTGCGCCCTTTCCCATATGCTCGCGGCATGTCCAACACTATGTCTGAATATTCCCGTCTGCGGCGTCATTCACTTATGGCGCACATCCCTCACAGTATCCGACAGCACGCGCTGTCCCTTTTCTGTTGGCGTACCATAAACGGGGGCAAACCTGGCGGCGAAACATTGCCGAAAGCGAGACGGCTTTTACGGGACTTCGCGCAAGTGGTGCACTTACTTATGGTGCACATTTACTATGGGAGGGCGGCGAGAAAGGGCAAAACAAAAAGGAGCGTGGGCTCCTTTTTGTGCTTAGGATTGATCGTAATGCGTTTTTACGCTTCGGAGATCGCGCCAACGGGGCAGCCGTCTTCGCACGCGCCGCAGTCGATGCACTCGTCCGCATTGACGACATACTTGCCGTCGCCCTCGGAAATTGCCGACACGGGGCAGGTGTCCGCGCAAGCACCGCAAGAAATGCAATCGTCGCTGATAACTCTCGCCATGTCATTCACTCCTTTCCGTTATTGATCCTGAGACCGTCATCATAATAGCATACGCGGGGCGCAAGTTCAACCGATTGAGAGAAAATCCGTGTGTAGAGAGGCAAATGTTCGCGGATGCGAACTGCCTGCGGGGCGCGATGCGCGGCGAAGGCCGTCATTGACAGATGTCTAAAAATGGATTATGATAAATTTATTATCGTTTCGCTCCCCGAGGGGAGCACGCGGAGGAGAGATGATAAGAGCGGAAGGTCTGGTCAAGGTCTACGACCCTTCGCACCCGGAGGTGCAGGCGCTTGCGGGCGTAAGTTTCGTGCTGCCGCCGAGGGGGATGGTCTTTGTGGTGGGGAAGTCCGGCAGCGGCAAATCCACCCTCATGAACATCCTCGGCGGGCTGGACAGACCGACATCCGGCGAGGTCTTCATCGACGGCAGACCGCTCTCGAAAATGAGCGCGGAAGAGGCGGACGCCTTCCGCGGCGAGAAGATAGGCTTCGTTTTCCAGGATTTTCTGCTCTTTGACGACATGACCGCGGAGAGGAACGTCGGCATCTCCCTCGACCTTGCGGGAGAGGAGGACGGCGGACGCGCCGCCGAGGCGCTCGAGAGCATGGACATGTCCCGTTTCCGCGACCGCAAGCCCAAGCAGCTCTCCGCAGGGCAGAAACAGCGCGTCGCCATCGCGAGGGCACTCGTCAAGCATCCAAAGATCGTGCTCGCGGACGAGCCCACGGGCAACATCGACGCCGAGAATACGGAGCTCGTGCTCGACACTCTGAAACGCCTCTCCGAGGACGCGCTCGTCATAGTCATCTCGCACAGCGAGTCCGACGCGCAGCGTTATGCAGACCGCATCATCAGGCTCGCGGACGGCGGGATCGTCTCCGACACCGTGAAGAACGTGGGCTACACCGACACCCTCGACATCTCGGAGGGTGAGGCACTTCTGCCCGCCAGGGCGCTCACCCGCGAGGAGACGGAGAGGTTGGGCGCCGCCGTGCGTGAGAGCGGAGGCGCGCTTTCCGTCGCCGTGAAGGAGGGCGGTTTCGTGCCCGCAGGAGAGACGGAGGACGAACCGGGCGCGGGGGAGTGGAAGAGCAGGCGTATGCGCCCCGCGGCGTTTTTCAGGCAGTCCTTCACGCTGCTCAAAAAGGGCGGCATTGGCAAAGCGGTGGTGTTCGTGCTCATGGGACTTCTGCTCGCGCTGTTCGCGGTGGCGCAGAATTTCGCGACCTTCGACAAGACCGCCCTCGTGACGGAGTACGCCGCGCGGACGAGCGAGAACGGCATCATCATGCGCATGGGGCGGATGACAGGCCCCGAGGGCATGGAGACATTCAAGGACGACTTGTACGTCGCGATATTCGACGACGACCTCGCCGCGCTCCGCGAATTGTACGACGGCGAGGTGTTCGGGATGTACTCCGTCGAGACGGTGATGAACGACCCTCTCGCCGTGAGATCGATGGAGAGCTGGCTCGTTCCGTCCTCGCTGAGCGTGTTCTCAAACGTCTATGCAACCGACACGAGCGGGGTTTTAGTGTGCACGGAAGACTACTTAAAGCGCCTTTTCAGTGATGAGAACGGAGAGTTGAATTTCATCGCCGGCGACCTCGGAGAGGACGGCGCGGGCATTATCGTCACCGATTACGTGCTGGACGCCTATATCTATCACGGCTATATAACTTCGGCGGAAGCATTGCTCGGGCTTGACTACGGCAATCAGCGCGTGGACATCGCGGGCGTCATCAAGACGGGGTATAAGGAGAAGTACGCGGCGCTCGTGAGCGAGATCGCGCAGGGCAGGCGCCCGAACGGCGATACGCCCCTTTTCAAAGAGTTCGTCTATGACATCAACAACTATCTCAACCTCTGCTATTCCGTCAACCCGAACTGGAAGGAGGCGTATGTCGCGGACTACGACGCGCGCGTAGGGGTGGGCTTTGCGCACTACAAGGCGGTAGAGATCGCCGGGGAGGGCGGCGAGGAATGTTCCCGGGAAGGCGGCTTTTTCTATTACAGCGACGGGGTCGCCGACGGCGAGGCGTGGCTCAATTACAACATCTACAACTCCATGTTCGGCACCGCATACACCGACGTCGACTGCGAGGGGAACACCGACGTCTCCGGGGAAGGACATTCCGTGAGCGTAAAATACACCGCCCGCGACGGCACGGTGTCCGTGCGGGAATATCGCATCGTGGGGCTTGAAAAGCTCGCCACCGTGCGCACGTCCAAGACCACGCAGGCGGAGGACAAGGCGCGCTCGGTGCAGGTGCTCTCCCTCTATCTCACGGACACGGAAAAGGCGATCGGGAGCATAGAGGCGGCGGAGGATCTGCTGTTCTATCCCGTGGGCGACGAGGTGAAAGTCCTGCTCGATATCGCTTCCGTCGCGGAACTGCTTGCCGAGCTGCTTGGTTACATCGCGGCGGCTGCCGTGGTGCTCATGCTTCTCATGGTGGGGCTCTCCGTGGTGCTCACGCTGCGCGGCGGGATGTTCGAGATAGGCATGCTCAGGGCGCTCGGGTGCTCCACGGCAAAGGTGGGGTCGATGTTCCTCATGCAAGTCGCTCTCATGTGCGTCGTCGTGTGCGTGATCGGGGCGGCGGGCGGCGCGATAGGCACCGCCGTTGCGGATGACGCGGTGGTGGCGCATTTCGAGGAGGCTTATCCCGTGGCGGCGCTCTCGGATCTCAGCGTTGCGGAATACGACAGCGCGCATATGGCGGCGGACTGCGCCGTCGCGGTCGCGGTGCTCACGGCAAGCGGCATCCTGCCCGTGTTCGCGGTGCGCAGGGTGGATCCCGTCAAGATCATCCGCGCCAAGGAATGAGGCTCATAGAGCGGGAAACGCGCTTATAAGGCAAAAAAGCAAGAGGCAACGGAAAATACGGAAAGGAAAACGAAAAGAATTGAAAACGGAGCGCAGGAGCGCTCCGTCATTTTTTCGGTTTGACGCCGTGTGCGGGGTCACGCCTCGGGGGCGTCCTCGTCCGCGCTGTCGTCGGGTTCCGTCTGGCGGGCGGTGGTCTTCAGCTCTTCGAGGGCGTAGGTCTTGACGTCGTAGGACCCGTCCTTGGTCAGCACGCGCACGCGGGAAGTCTGTTTGATGAGGTCGTTGGATTCCACCACGCCGTCGCCGTCGGCGGTGTGCACTTTGCTGCCGACTTTGGGCATCTTTTTGAAGACTTCGCTGTAATAGTCGTTCTCGTATTTGAGGCAGCAGAGCAGTCTGCCGCACACGCCGCTGATCTTCTGCGGGTTGAGGGAGAGCCCCTGCATCTTCGCCATTTTGATGGACACTTTTTCGAAGTCGGGCAGGTGGGTGGTGCAGCAGCAGGGTCTGCCGCAGGGGGCGAGGGCGCCGCGCATCTTGGCGTCGTCGCGCTCGTAGATCTGCCTGAGCTCTATCCTCACCTTGAAGATGGACGCGAGCGCGCGCACGAGTTCGCGGAAATCCACTCTTCCGTCCGCGGTGAAATAGAAGATGAGTTTGGAGCGGTCGAAGGTGTACTCCGCGTCCACGAGTTTCATCCCGAGCCCGAGCTGCGCCGCCTTTTCGCGGATGGTTTTGAGAGCGGGAGCGCGGTCCGCGAGATTCTTTTCGAGCTGTTTGTCGTCCTCGGCGGTGGCTTTGCGGATGACGGGCTTCAGGGGAGAGACCACTTCCTTTTCCTCCACCTCGCGGTTGGGGAGGGCGACCGTGCCGTACTCCTGTCCGCGGGCGGTCTCGACGATGACGCCGTCGCCTTCCGCAAACTCGATGCCTTGCGGATCGAAGTAATAGACTTTGTTGGAGCCTTTGAACTTTATGCCGACTATGATTGCCATTTGTGTTTGACCTCCAGGATTTCGAAGAGCAGGCTGTCCTCCACGGCGGTCTGATTGACCGTGAACGAGAGTTTTTCCTGCGCGCGATTGATGGCGTTTTCGGTGAGGGCGAGCGCACGGAGAGAAAATCCTTCCGCAATGTTCTCTATCCGCGAGGCTGTCTCCGCCCCGAAGAAGAGCGGTTCGCCCCGTTTCGCCGCGATGACGTCGCGGACGACGACGGCGAGCACTTTGAGGAATTCCCCCGCGTCCGCCTTCAAAGAGGGGACGAGCTCGGCGGAAAGGATGTCGCGGCTCTTTTTCAGCCTTTCGAGCAGAGTGAGGGCGTCGGCGTAATGCGCGCCGTATTCGGGCGAGCGCGCGATGCTGAGGGCTCTGCCCAGCTGTCCTTCGCAGCACGCCGCGGCAACGGCGGCTTTTTCCTCTTCGCAGCCCTGTTCGACGAGAGCATTGTACACCGTCTCGCGGTCGAAGACGTCGAGATAGACTTTTCTGCACCGCGACTTGACGGTGTCCAGCATCCCCGCTTCGTTCGCCACGCCGAGGAAGATGACCACGCCTTCCGGGGGCTCTTCGAGGGTCTTCAGCAGCTTGTTCTGCGCGTCGGGAGCCATGAGGTCCGCGCGCATGACAAAGAAAGTCTTCACGCCGCTCAGCGCTTTTATGCTCACTTCGGCGATGAGATCCTTGACGTCCTGCACCTTGAGGCGCTCGCATTTGGGGTTGACGAAGAAGGCGTCGGGGTTGTTGCCGTCCAGGGTGGTGCGGCAGCCGCGGCAGCGCATGCACGCGTGTCCCGTCTCGCAATATATCCTCGCGGCGACGAGGGTGAAGAAGTCCCGCACGGTGTCGTCGTCGGGGGAGATGATCATATAGGCGTGCCCGCCCTTTCCGTCCCCGTCCTTTGCGACGAGCTTGAACGCGCGGCTCGCGCGCAGCGTTTTTTCAAAGACGGGTCTCACTTGATCGCACCTCTTTCCCTGAGCGCGGCAATGATCTTGCGATGGGTCTCGTTTTTGTCCTTTTCGGGTTTTATCATCACAAATCTGCCGTTTGAAGTGCAGGATTGTGCGATATAGCCGTCATACACTCTGTCGTGGAACTGCGCCTCTTCGCGCTCCAGCCTGTCCTCTCTGCGCACGCTTCTGAACGCGGCAGAGGGGCGCAGGTCGATGAAGACGGTCACGTCCGGCATCGCCTTTTCGAGCGCGTAGGAGTTGACGGAACGGATATATTCGATGCCCAAGCCCCGCGCATAGCCCTGATAGGCGGCGGAGGAGTCGACATACCTGTCGCAGATGACCGTCCTGCCCTCCGCAAGCGCGGGCAGGATGACCTCGTCCACCAGTTGCGCGCGCGCCGCGGCGTAGAGGAGCGCCTCCGTGCGGGCGGTCATTTCCGTGTTGGCGGGGTCGAGGATGATGGCGCGGATCTTCTCCGAGATGGCGGTGCTGCCGGGCTCGCGGACATACACCGCGTCCTGCCCCGTGCTCTTCAGATAGTCTTTCAGCATATTGAGCTGAGTGGATTTCCCAACGCCTTCGCAACCCTCGAATGTGACGAACATAGTTCCCTCTGTGTTTTCTCTCGCTTGCGGGCGCGCCTTCACGCGCCGCACTTAGAACATTATATCATATCCCGACGGCATTCTCAATCTCTGATCGAATTTTTTTCGATCCCGCTCCCGGCATACATCATTGACAAGCCTGTCAGCCTATGCTAAATTATACGCAGTGAGGGAGTAGCCGGCGGCGCCCCGTTATAAGTCAACACACTCGCCTCTCGGCGTGGCTTATATTAAACGGCAAGACTCACACATGGTTTCGTGTGTGAGTTTTTCTTTTGACCGCGGGCGGCACTCTTTGACAAAAGACAAAAAGGAGCAGACTATGCGGATCTGGGAAATTTTCCTCACCGGGCTCAGCCTTTCGGCGGACGCATGCGCCGTCGCGATGTGCAAGGGCGTGGAAATGAAGCGCTTCGTGCTTCGCTATGCGCTGCTCATCGCGCTCTGTTTCGGGCTGTTCCAGGCGCTGATGCCCCTCGTCGGCTGGGCGGTGGCTTCGCAATTTGCGGAATACATCACCGCGGCGGATCATTGGATCGCCTTTATATTGCTCGCATTCCTCGGCATCAGGATGTTCGCGGAAGGCATAGAGAGCGAAAAGGAACTAAGAGAAAGCAGAAATAGACGGGCGGAGCCCTCTCCCATCCTCATTGCACATCCGCCCCGCGTCACCCTCCTCCCCGCCGGAGCGGAGAAGCTCGAGCTCGGTGTCAAGACCCTCCTTGTGATGTCCGTCGCGACGAGCATAGACGCGCTCGCAGTCGGGGTCTCCTTCGCCTTCCTTGCGGTGGACATTTGGCTTGCGATCGCCCTCATCGGCGTCACAACCTTCGTCATCTCCTTTCTCGGCGTGCTCGTCGGCACCAAAGCGGGCGGCAGATTCCGCGGCAAGGCGGAACTCGCGGGCGGAGTGCTCCTCTTTCTCATCGGCTTGAAGATATTGCTCGAGCACCTCGGCGTGCTCGCCTTCTGACGGCACGCTGCCTTTTGGCGCGTGCACCCCAGCCCCGCGGCGAACTCATTCGCCGCGTTTTTCTATGAAAAGCTCCGAAAAAAACGCGCCGAGATCCGTTCGTTTCGTCTCGGGGGAAAATGCCGGAGCGAAATAATAAGAACCGCTCTCAGAGCAAGAGATTTTCGGATGAGCAAACGCGGAAAACCCGCAGGCAATAGTTTACATATTGGCAAGGGGTTCCCGCGCTTGGGCGCCGGAAAGAATTGCTCTGAGGGCGTGTTCGCATTATTCCGCTCCGGCATGATAAGCCGCTCTTGCAAAAGAGGGCGGGGACGGGTATAATGGGAGTGCGGGGCGGTGTGCGTGAAGTGCACGTCGGCGCGAGACAAATGACACAAACGCGGGGTCAAACCGCGCATACAGAGAGATAAACTATGACTTTGTGCGCAAACAGAATAGCGGCGCTCGTGCTGAGAGCGGTGGGTTCGGTGCTCGGGGTGTTCGGCATCGCGGTCATGCTCACCATGACGGACGCGAGCCTCATGCTCTCCTATTTCACCATGCAGACCAACATCTTCACCACCGCGGCGTTCATCGCTCTCACCGTGATGACGGCGGTGCAGCTGAGAAGGAGGGGAGTGCGCGGCGAGGTCGCTCACCTCGGAGTGTCTTTGCAGCTTGCGCTCACCTTCTTCATCACCATCACCTTCGTGGTCTATTGGGCGATGCTCTCCTGGCAGAACTTCGACATGGGCGGCGGAGATCCCTCCCGCGCCGCGCTCGTCAGTGCCGCCAACTATATGGTGCACGGCGTCGTCCCCCTCCTCGCCATCGCGGACTGGATCCTCTTCCTCCCCCACGGCAGACTGCGCGCAAAGGACGCCGCCCTCTGGCTCATCTATCCCATCGCGTACGCCGTCTTCATCTTCATCCGCGCGGAAGTGGGCGCGCCCTTCTACGGCACCACGCGCTATCCCTATCCCTTCATCGACGTGGATGTCATAGGCGGCTGGGTCGCGCTCGTCGTCCCCGTGATGGCGGCGGCGTTCTACGCCCTCGGCAGACTCTATGTCTTCCTCGACAAACGCCTCGCCCTCCGCATCCCGCCCCTCACCACGCGCCACCTCTACATCCGCGGCGGACAATGACGGGGGTTGACTCAAACTATGTCACTATATTAAAATATAAATGGGCATTCGGCATCCGTGCGGCTCGCGAAGTCGTTTCGGAAAGGGGGAAACAATGAAGAAAAATTTTCTGCTTTTCATCTGCGTTTTGTTGTGTGCGGCGCTTCTCGCCGCCGCCCTCACCGCCTGCAATGACGGAGACGGCACCCAAACGGTCACACCGGGAGAGGACGTGTCAGATTGCCCGGGGGATACGAATGACCCCGATGACACCGGTCAACCGAGCGGCGGAGATCAACCCGGGGATGTGGATACAGAACCCGCAAGTCTTGTTTTCGAAAAAACCGATAACGGCTATTCCGTGACCGGCTACGAAGGCGCGCCCACTGTTGTCGTCATTCCCGAGACCTATGAAGGTCTGCCTGTGATGAGTATAGGTCAAGATGCCTTCGCGGGTTGCACCGGCATGACCTCTGTCACCATCCCCGACAGCGTGACGAGCATAGGGAGAACTGCTTTCCTGAGCTGCACCGGCTTGACCACCGTCACCATCCCGGGCAGCGTGACGAGTATAGGGGAAGGCGCGTTCACGAGTTGCGTCAAACTTGTTGAGGTGTACAACAAGAGCGATCTTGACATAGCAGCAGGTTCGTCCGATCATGGCGGTGTGGGATACTATGCCAAGCATGTTTATACGGAAGAGGGCGGCTCGCGGATCACGGATACGGAAGACGGATTCCGCTTTTTCTACGACGGCGAGCAAGGATATTTGATGGGATATCTCGGCTCGAAGACGGAGATCGCCCTCCCGGCGTATTTCACGGCATGTGACGGAACGCTTATTGAAAAATATTCGATTTATGAATATGCATTCGGTTTTTGCGCCGGCTTGGTCTCTGTCACCATCCCCGACAGCGTGACGAGCATAGGCTATGCAACCTTCTTTTATTGCAGCAGCTTGACATCCGTTACCATCCCAAATAGCGTGACGAGCATCGGGGATCATGTTTTTCGCGATTGCAGCAGCTTGACATCCGTTACTTTTAAAGGGACAAAGGCAGAGTGGAATGCCATAACGAAAGAAACCGGGTGGAACCAAAATTGCCCGTTCACGGAAGTGGAGTGTTCGGACGGGACGGTGAGCGTGTAATGTAGGCGTAGGGCTTTCCGCACAAATTGAGGCAAAGAAAAGGCGAGGGCATTGTCCCCGTCTTTCCGTTTAAGCGGCGTCACTACATGATTTCAAAAAGTGTTGCGGGTGATTTGTGAGAAGGCATAGATATCGCTTTGGTGAGATGATTCGAGACATTCTTTCGGCTGATTTAACATCCGATGTTATATTAGCCGGAAATTCTGTATTCATTTTGCCGGTGTTTAAAAAATTTGCGGGGAAATTTACATAAAAGTGTTGACAAAATTGCGGGGCGGGGTATACTATGCCAGACAGGAATAATACGCACCAGCCTCGGAGCAATTCTTTTCGGAGCTTTTGCACAGCCGAACCTTGCCAATATGTATACTATTGCCTGCGTTCCGCCAGAGCAAAATCATCCGAAAATCTCTTGCTCTGAGGTGCGAGCAGTTCCGCGCCTGCCGATTTTTGGTTGAGCAAGGAAGTCGCTGCAGCTAATACTTGACTGTATTAGCAAGGCGAATGACGCGGTTCAGGCGGAAATCGGCGGCGCTGAACCTGGTTCGTATTATTCCTGTCTGGCATACAGGCAGAAAGTGTCGGAGGCTTTGCCTATGAAAAAGAGCATGTACAGTCTGATGTTGGCGGAGGACGTCATACGCGCGGTGGATAAGCTCGCGGCGGAGCAGGGGACCAACCGTTCCAACATGGTCAACCAGATCCTTGCCGAGCACGTCTCGCTGGTGACGCCCGAGAAGCACGTCGGGCACATATTCGATGTCATCGAGGAATTGATGGGCGGCAGGGGGGACTACCGTCTCTATACCGAGCCGAACAGTCTCACGATGTCCATCAAGAGCGTGCTGAGGTATCACTATCGTCCCACCATCCGCTATGAGGTGGAGATGGAGCGCACTCCCGCGCGGACGATAGGGCAGCTCAAGATCCTCTTCCGCACCACATCGCCCGATCTTCTGCTGGGGCTGACGAGGTTTTTCAAGATATGGATGCAGCTTGAGAGCATCTATCTCAGGCAATTCTTCGGCGACAACGTGCCGCGTTACGCGATGGAGGAGGGGAGGTTCCGCAGGACGTTCGCTCTGCCCGGCGAGGCGGTGTATGACGACGACGAGATCGGCAGGGCGATAGGAGACTATGTCTCCGTATTCGATGAGATGCTGAAGAGCTATCTCGCGGGGGAATACTCCTCGACGGAGGAGATCGAGAACAGGTATCTCGCCTATCTCAACAGCGGCGCGAGATTGATATGAGGAGGTGAACGCAATGAACGCACAGAAATTTACCAAGAAGGCGCTGGAAGCCCTCGGCTCGGCGCAGAATATAGCCATTGAAAACCAAAATATGCAGGTGATGCCGGAGCATCTCCTCTATGCCCTTGTGGATCAGGACGGCGGGCTCATCCCCAACCTGCTCCGTAGGACGGGCACGGACACGGACAAGCTCCTTGCCATGCTGGACTCCGCCATAAGCAAGATGCCCGCGGTGAGCGGCAGCGGCAGAGAGCCCGACAAGATCTACATCTCGCCCGTCACGGACAAGATCCTGGCAGGCGCGGAGAGGCTCGCGGGCACACAGGGGGACGAATACGTCTCCGTGGAGCACGTCATGCTCTCCCTCTTCGACCATGCCACGGAGGAGATAAAGAACATCTTCCGCGCCCTCGGCGTGACCAAGCGGGCGTTTGAGGCGGAGCTCAAAAAGGTGAAGTCCGACAGGGTGACGTCCGACGAGCCGGAGAACACCTACGACGCGCTCGGGAAATACGGTTTCGACCTCGTAGAACGCGCAAAACAGCAAAAACTCGACCCCGTCATCGGGCGGGACAACGAGATAAGGAATGTCATCCGCATCCTTTCGCGCAAGACCAAGAACAATCCCGTCCTCATCGGCGAGCCGGGCGTGGGCAAGACCGCCGTCGTGGAGGGGCTGGCGCAGCGTATCGTGCGCGGCGACGTCCCCGAAGGGCTCAAGGACAAGACCATTTTTGCCCTGGATATGGGCGCGCTCATCGCGGGCGCGAAGTTCCGCGGCGAGTTCGAGGAGAGGCTGAAAGCCGTCCTCAACGAGGTCAAAAAGAGCGAGGGGCGCATCATCCTCTTCATCGACGAGCTGCACACCATAGTGGGAGCGGGCAAGTCCGACGGCGCGATGGACGCGGGCAATCTCTTAAAGCCCATGCTCGCGCGCGGCGAACTGCATTGCATAGGCGCGACCACCCTGGACGAATACCGCAAATACATCGAAAAGGACGCGGCTTTGGAGCGCAGGTTCCAGCCCGTCATGGTGGACGAGCCTTCCGTCGAGGACACCATCTCCATACTCCGCGGTCTCAAAGAGAGATATGAGGTCTATCACGGGGTGCAGATCCACGACGGCGCGCTCATCGCGGCGGCGACGCTCTCCCACCGCTACATCTCCGACCGCTTCCTCCCCGACAAAGCCATAGACCTCGTGGACGAGGCGTGCGCCACCATCCGCACGGAGATAGATTCCATGCCCTCCGAGATGGACGACATCGCCCGCAGGATCATGCAGCTCGAGATAGAGGAGATGGCGCTCTCCAAGGAGACGGACAACCTTTCCAAGGAACGCCTCGCGGACATCAAGACCGAGCTTGCCGAGCTCAACGACAAATTCAACGAGATGAAGGCGCAATGGGAGCGCGAGAAGGCTAGCATACACGCCGTCTCCGACCTCAAGGCGGAGATGGAGAAAGTGAGCGGCGAGATCGAGGCGGCGCAGCGCGTCGGCGATTACGCCAAAGCCGCGCAACTAAAATACAGCCGTCTGCCCGAGCTCCAGAAACAGCTCGAAGAGGCAGGCGACGAGAGCAAAAAGAAGCACACTCTCCTGCGCGACACCGTGACGGAAGAGGAGATCGCGAGGGTGGTCTCGCGTTGGACGGGCATCCCGCTCGCCAAACTTATGGAAGGGGAGCGCGAGAAGATCCTGCACCTCGACGATATCCTGCATGAGCGGGTCATCGGGCAGAACGAGGCGGTGGAGAAGGTCACGGAAGCCATCATCCGCTCCCGCGCCGGCATCGCCGACCCCGATCGTCCCATCGGCTCCTTCCTTTTCCTCGGCCCCACGGGCGTGGGCAAGACGGAGCTCGCCAAGGCGCTCGCAGAGAGCCTCTTCGACGACGAGCACAACATCGTGAGGATAGATATGACGGAGTATATGGAGAAGTTCTCCGTCTCACGTCTCATCGGCGCGCCTCCCGGATACGTCGGCTACGACGAGGGCGGGCAGCTCACCGAGGCGGTGCGCAGAAAGCCTTATTCCGTCGTCCTCTTCGACGAGATCGAAAAGGCGCATCCCGATGTATTCAACATCCTGCTCCAGGTGCTGGACGACGGCAGGATCACGGACTCGCAGGGCAGGACGGTGGACTTCAAGAACACCATCATCATCCTCACGTCCAATCTCGGCTCCAACTTCCTCCTCGACGGCATCGGCGAGGACGGCGAGATAAGCGAGGATGCGAAGGACAAGGTCTTCTCCCTCCTGAAACAGAGCTTCCGCCCCGAGTTCCTCAACCGTCTGGACGAGATCGTCTGCTTCAAGCCCCTCACCCGCGAGGACATCGGCAAGATCATAGACCTCCTCGTCAAAGGGCTCGCGGCAAGGCTCGCGGAGCGGCAGATCGGCTTTGAGATGACTCCCGCCGCAAAGGCGTTCGTCGCCGACAACGGCTACGACCCCGTCTACGGCGCCCGTCCCCTCAAACGCTATCTGCAAAGCAGAGTGGAGACCGCCGTCGCCCGCACCATGATCGCGGACGACATCGACACCGGCGATACCATCGTCGTCGGCGTGGAAAACGAAGCTTTCACCGTCAAAGTGAAAAAAGCCCGCGCATAACGCCGCGGGCTTTTCGCCGCCAAGCGTTCATCTCGGCTGTCGTCCAAGGGGCTCTGCCCCTTGACCCCGCGAGGGGCATTATGCCCCTCGATCCCTTGCTTTAATATAACAATGCGCCGAGTGTTGCGGCATTGCCCGCAACGCTCGGCGCACTTTTATTAAAGCATGAGCAAATGTCCCCGAGCACCACGGTTCTCTTTCGGAGACGGAATTACGCGCCGCTCAGCCAAACTTGCACAGCGGGCGCTTGCGCTCGCTCTTGCAAGTCGCGGCGCGCTATCTGAGTGCCGAGCAACGCCGTAAACTCAAATAGGCACGGGCTTTAAGTTGCGAGCGCCGAATTCCTCCGCCCGTGCCGGGTTTTCGGTGAGTTCTGTTCGCCGCTTGATTATGTTGGCGCGAGACACAAACTTTTTTTTCACAAGGCGGAAAGTAAGTTCCGCATTTTAGGAGGACTGCACTCTAATCGGACACGGGGGAGGAAAGCCCGAAGGGAAGGAGGGGGAATTTTAACTTACCCGCGAGACGAACAGCTTATTCGGAGCGTGTTTGAATACGACGAACAGTTTGCGCGGGCGTGCTTGAGCACGACGAAGCCCGATTAGGAAAGGAGGAGGAAAACTCCTCCTCCGGAACGGCACGCTTGGTCGGAGAGCCGCCTGGCGGCGAGCTTACACTCGCTCGATGGTGAGCGTGTTGGCGTCTTCTATGCCGGTGCTTGCCACGGCGACGACGATGTCGCCTTTTTTGACGAGGTCGAAGTATTTGGCGATCTTGGTCGCTTGCAGGGCGGCTTCGTGGGTGGCTTCGGGCTGGTCGGCGGCGAGGATGGGTTGCACGCCCCAGGTGAGCGCCATCTTGTGGTAGGTGCTCTCGTGGCGGGTGACGGCGATGATGGGGGCAGAGGGGCGGAACCCGCTGATGAGCTTCGCCGTTTTGCCGCTGCGCGTCGCGATGACGATGGCGTTGCAGTCGAGGTCGTAGGAGGCTTTGACGGCGGAGGCGCACACGGCGTCCGCGATGGAATTGGTCTCATACTCCGCGATGGCGAAACGCTTGCGGTAGTGGATGGACTGCTCGGTGTATGCCGAGATGTCGGACATGGCTTTCACCGCCTGCACGGGATAGCTGCCCGCGGCGGTCTCGCCCGAGAGCATCACCGCGCCCGTGCCGTCATAGACCGCGTTGGCGACGTCGGAGGTCTCCGCGCGGGTGGGGCGGGGCTTGTAGATCATGCTCTCCAGCATCTCGGTGGCGGTGATGACGCGCTTGCCCGCGGAGCGCGCCTTCTTGATGAGGTTTTTCTGTATGGAGGGGAGGGCTTCCATCGGGATCTCCACGCCGAGGTCACCTCTCGCGATCATGATGCCGTCCGAGAGCGCGAGGATGTCGTCGATGTTGTCGATGCCCATCTTTGACTCGATCTTGGCGATGATCTCGATGTTCTCGCCGCCGTTCTGCAGCAGGAAATTCTTCAGCACGCGCATATCCTCGCCGCATGAGACGAAGGACGCCGCGATGTAGTCCACTTTCTGTTTGATGCCGAAGAGGATGTCCTTCTTGTCCTGTTCGCTGAGATAGGGCATGCCGAGGTGCACGCCCACGACGTTGATGCTCTTGTGGTTGGAGAGGGTGCCGCCTATGACGACGTCCAGCACGATGTCGTTGCCGTCGATCTTCTTCACCTGCATCCTGATGAGCCCGTCGTTGATGAGCAGGATGTTGCCGGGCTTCACCATCTTCGCAAAGTCGGGACAGGTGACGGAAGCGTGCTTGGAGTCGCCCTCCGTCTGCTCGCTCACCAGACGGAACTCCGCGCCCGTCTTCACTTCCACGCTGTCGCCCTCAAACTTGCCCAGGCGGATCTCCGGACCCCTGGTGTCCAGCATGAGCGCGACGGGGACGGCGAGCTCACGGCGCACGTCCTTGACCAGCTCCATGCGCTTCAGATGCTCCTCGTGGGTGGAGTGGCTCATGTTGAAACGCGCGACATCCATGCCCGCGTTCACCATATCTCTCAGCACCTGCCTGTCCGCGCAGGCGGGACCCATGGTGGCGATGATCTTCGTTTTTCTCTTATATGCCATAGTTGCTCCTTGAAACTTTTCTTTCGGCAAAATTATAATTCACGCGCGCGCAAAAGTAAACGGGTTTGACAAAATTAGTATGCCGGACCGGCACAATACGAACCGCCCTCAGAGCAATTCTTTTCGGCGCTTTTGCACAGCCGGAACTTGCCAATATGTATACTATTGCCTGCGTTCCGCCAGAGCAAAATCATCCGAAAATCTCTTGCTCTGAGGTGCGAGCAGTTCGGCGCCGCCGGACCCGATTCGTATTATCCCGCTCCGGCATTCCCGACAGGCGCGGCGACATCTTTCCGGGACGGAATAACGAACATCTTGGGCGTGGCATCCTTAGACACGACGTTCATTTATTTGGAGTGGAGCCGCCCACCAACGCGCACTCATTCGGAGCGTATTTGAGTACGACGTTTCTCATTCGGAGACGGAATCACGCGCCGCTCAGCCTCGTCGCAATCCGCGCGTGTTCGTCGCCGTGCGCCGCTTTACGGCGGTCGGCTCGTCTGTCGCGCGGTTGCTCCTCTTCGCGTCGTGAAAATGCAGAGACGTTCGCTTCGCTCCTCGTTCCTATGGAACTATCGCGAGGCTCTCTCATTTTCACTCCGCGTGGATGAAAGCGGATAAAAGCGCCGCACCGAAGGTATAGCGATCGTTGCGCTCTACGCCGATCGCGTCATTCCTCCGCCCGTGTCGGGTTTTCAGTGAGTACTGTTCGCCGCTCGATTATGTTAGTGCGAGACCCAGACTTTTTTCAAGAGGCGGAAAGTAAGTCCCGCATTTTAGGAGGACTGCACTCTAATCGGTCACGGGGGAGGAAAGCCCGAAGGGAAGGAGGGGGAAATCAAGATAACCTTGAGACGAAAAGCCTATTCGGAGCGCACTCGAGCACGACGAGCAGCATGACAGAGCGTTTTTGAGCACGATGAAACCCTTGTCCGAACCCGCAGGAGGGGGGCTTAATCTTACTTCCATGTTAGAGGACGATACTCTCCAAGGGGTCCCCGCCGAATGTATATTCGGAAGGGGAAAAGGAGCAGCCGTGCGGTAGATAAGCGGCGAAGGTCACGCCGCCGCGCAGGCGAGCACGTGCTGTGACGTCACGGGGGAGGAAAGCCCGAATGGGGCTCCCCGCAAAATGCATGCATTTTGTGGGGTCCCCGGGTTGGAGGGGGAATTCTAACTCACCGCGAGACGAACAGTTTGGGCGAGCGTGCTTGAGTAAGACGAACAGCTTGATAGAGCATCTTCGAGTACGACGAAACCCTTGCCCGCTCGAGTGTAAGGTGCTATCATAAAAATGCCGGGCGGACATGAGACGCGCGGCGTGCGGCGCACCCGTCGCGGAGAGGACGAAATGACTGAAAACAGAGTTGAAATTGCAGAACGCGAGCGTAAAGTGCGTGAATGGTTCAAAATGTGGCTCGTGAAGGACTGCGGCGGGATGGAGAAGATCTTCGCTCCCGACGCGGTCTACCGCGAGAGCTGGGGCCCCGTCTATCACGGCACAGGAGAGATAAAACGCTGGCTTGAGGAGTGGAACGGACGCGCCGCCGTGCTGCGCTGGGACGCGCTCGGTTTTTTGCACGACGGCGGGAGGAGCGTTGCGGAATGGCGCTTCGAGTCCGCGGACGCGGAGGGTGCGCACGTGCGTTTTGACGGAGTTTCCGTCATCACATGGGACGGGGAGGGGCTCATCGCCTCTCTCACCGAATACGGCTGCGATGCGGACTCGTACGATCCGTACGCGGACGGCACGGGAGTGCCGCGGTTTAGGGTGAAGGACAATGTGTGGTTTTGAGACGTGGCAGATGTATGTTGTGCCCGCGGTGTTCCTCGTGATGAGCATCGTCGGCTTCGCGCTCATGGGCGCGGACAAGCGGCGGGCGGAAAGGGGAGCATGGCGCATCCCGGAGAAGGTGCTCTTCGGGGTGTCATTTCTGCTGGGCGGCGTTGGGAGCCTTGTCGGGATGTTCGTCTTCCGTCACAAGACAAAGCATGCGTCTTTTCGCATCCTGCTGCCGCTCTCGGCGCTGTGGTCGCTCGCGGTGACGGCGGCGGCGGAGTACGGCGTTTGGCTCCTTGTCTGCGGCTGAGAGGTACCAAGCCCGTCTCTGAAAGCGACCACAGCGCTCGGGGGGAGGGCGTCGTACTCATAGAAGAAAATATGCTGCCGTCCTCTGACATGGGAGCAAGAGACCCCCTCCTCCCCTCTGGGACTCCTCCCCCACTCGGAACAGGCTTGCCGTCTCCCAAAATGCGGGACTTGCTTTTCAACTTTACCCAAAATTTTTGGTATTCGCACCCACATAACCAAGCGGATGCCGGTACTTGTTGAGCACCCCTCGCGGGGCGAGGAGAGCGACTCGACGCGCACCGAGCCCGTGTCTACTTAATTATCCGTCCGGCTTGCGAGGTCGCATGGCTTTGCCCCACCGAAAATGCTTTCGGCGGGGACCCCGAAATGCCGCGACTTGCAAGCGCGGGCGAAAATTCGCCCGCTGTGCAAGTTTGGCTGAGCGGCGCGTAAAACCGTCTCCGAAAAAGAGACGGCGTACTTAGGCAATCGGACGGGCAAAAATGCGAAAATCGCTCTTGAAACGAGCTCGTTTTTTATGATAAAATAAAATAAAGATAATGAAATCGAGGCGGGGAGGGCTCCCGCCAAAGGGGGAAGTTTATGACCGTCAAGGCGGAAAAGATCGCGGCGCTCCCGGGCAAACCGTTCACTCACGGCAGGTCGGCGGAGCTTTACGACCTCGGGGACGGCAAGGTGCTGAAACTGTATTTTCCGGAGTTCCCGGAGTCCGACGTTGACCTCGAGTATAACAACACGCGCGTTGCGTTCGCTCTCGGGTGCACCCCGATGGAGTGCTATGCCAAGGCGGAGTGTGAGGGGCGTTTCGGCGTCATCCTGAAGAAGGTGGCGGGCATCTCCATGACCAAGATGCCGGAGAAGAACCCGCTCATCCTTTTCAAGGCGGGCAGGCTCATCGCAGAGCAGCACGTCATGGTGCAGAGCAGGCACTCGGACGACCTTCCAGACCTAAGGGAAAAGGCGGCGGCGAACCTTGACACGCCGCAGTTTTCCTTCCTCGACGGCGCGCGGCGGGAGAAACTCCGCGCCTACATCCTCGCTCTGCCCGCGGGCAACAGCATCCTGCACTACGACTTCCACACCGAAAACATCCTCATGGACGGCAAGGAGTGCATCGTCATCGACTGGATGACCGCCGTCAAAGGCGTCCCGGAGGCGGAGGTGGCGATGATGGATTTCCTTCATCATCACGCGGAGCTTTTCCCCGGCTCGTCCAAGGCGCAGCTCGCGTTCTATACGGCGGTGAGGACTTTTATCTACAACAGTTTCCTCAAAAACTACATCAAGCTCACGGGCATGAGCCCGGACGCGCCCAAGCCGTGGTACGTCGTCGCGCTGGTCATGCGCCGTGCGTGGGACATCGCAAGCGAAAAGGAATATCTCGAGGGCGAGATCGTGCGTCTCGTCGATGAAATGAAATGAGCAGACTTGACAAACTCAACAAAAAACTCGCGGAGATAGACCCGTCCTTCAAGGCGGCTTTCGTGCGCGGCTGCACCGTGCTCACGGGGGAGAGCGACGAGTGGAAGAAGATCGTCGCCGCAGGCAAACTCGCCGTGGACAAAAAGCATTCCCTCGGGGTGGTCAACCGCATAAAACTCAAAGGGTTCGTGCAGCGGATGCCCGAACCCGCGGTGCGGGACAAAGCCTACGACGGAGCGGCTCCGGATGTCCTCGTCATAGGCGGGGGCATCGTAGGCTGCGCGGCGGCGCGCGCCCTCAGGCGCTACGACCTCTCCGTCATGCTCGTCGAGCGCGGCTATGACGTCGCCCTCGGCGGCTCTTCGCGCAACGGCGGCGTGGTGCACGTTGGCATCAACTATTCCCCCCACGCGCAGAAGCACATCTACAACAACCGCGGCAACGCCATGTACGAAGGTTTGTGCCGCGACCTCGGCGTGCCCTTCGAGCAGAAAGGGCAGGTGCTCCTCATCGGCAAACGCTGGGAGACCATCCTCTGCGCGGTGCTCAAACTGAACGCCAAAAGGCTGCACATCCCGGGCGTGAAATTCATGAAGAGGGCGGAGCTCGTCTCCGTCGAGCCGCACATCCCGGAGTGGATCTACGGCGGGCTCTATATGCCCACGGGGGGCATCACTTCGCCCTATCAGATGACTGTCGCTCTTGCGGAAAACGCAGTCACGAACGGAGCGAAAATCTGCCTCGACACCGCCGTCGAAGGGATGCGCGTCGAGGACGGTAAGATCCGCGAAGTTTTCACAAACAGGGGGATAATCCGCCCGAAACTCGTGATAAACGCCGCGGGAGTGTATTCCGACGTCATCGCGGACATGGCGCGGGACAGGACTTTCACCGTGCATCCGCGGAAGGGTACCGACATCATCCTCGACAAAAAGAAGGGGTATATGGTGCGCACCAGCATGGCAAAATCTCCCACCACCGTCCCGCCCCCTCTTGCGGGAGAGGAAGAGGCGCACGCGGGCGGGCTGAAAGCCGTCGTCAAGGCGCTCCACAGCCACACCAAAGGCATCGCGAGCATCCACACCGCGGACGGCAACATGATCATCGGGCCCGACGCGCTCGAAGTCCCCGACCGCGAGGACACCGCCACCACCGCCGAGAGCATGGATTCCATCTTCGAGGCGCAGGCGCGCATCTCGGAGGGCGCGGGCAGAGCGGACGTCATCGCCTATTTCGCGGGGGTGCGCGCCCCGACATACGAGGAAGATTTCGTCGTCCGCAAGGGCGTCTTCACCGAGAACATCCTGGAAGCGGCGGGCATACAGTCGCCGGGCATCACCGCGGCTCCCGCCATCGCGGAGGACCTTGCAAAGTGGGCGGCGGAGTATATCGGCAAGTTCCGCAGAGTGGAGCAAAACCCCGACTTCGATCCCGTCCGTCCGAAAAAGCCCGTCCTGCGCGAGCTCCCCGAAGAGGAGCGCGCTCGCCTCATCGCCGAGAACCCCGATTACGGCGAGATCGTCTGCCGCTGCGAGGAAGTCAGCAAAGGGGAGATCCTGGACGCACTCCGTTCCCCGCTGCCCGTATATACCGTTGACGCCGTCAAACGCCGCGTCCGCCCCGGCATGGGGCGCTGTCAAGGCGGCTTCTGTTCCCCGCTTGTGGTGAAGATCATAGCCGACGAACTCGGCGTCCCGCCCGAGGAGGTGACAAAGGGGAATCTCCGTGCCCGCATACTTTATGGTCCCACCAAGCCCTGACGGCGCTATTCGGCGAATAACTGTGTCAAGCGCCTGCGGTCTGAACAGTCACGTACGCAAAAGTACGCTCCTGTCCATCCCGCAGGCGCTTTCCTTGTTCTTCATCCGAATATCGCCGTCAGCGAATTAGCGCTTGTGCGGGCGTCTTTGAGTACGCCGTCTCTTTTTCGGAGACGGAATAACGAACAGCTGGAGCGTGACGTCTTTAGATCCGACGCTCACTTATTCGGAGTGTCGTTGAGTACGCCGTCTCTCATTCGGAGACGGTTTAACGCCCCCCCCCGAGCGAGCGTCGCTTGACACGATGTTATCTTATTCGGAGCGTGCTTGATTACGATGTTTCTCTTTTGCAGACGGTCTAACGAACAGCTTGAGCGTGACGCCGCTTGACACGACGTTATCTCATTCGGAGTGGAGCCGCTCACCAAGCGCTCACAGGGCGGAGCCCTCTTGAGCGCCGCGGCGACCGGGTGAGTGCCGAGGGCAGACGTAAAGTGCGTCGGCAATGCGCCATCTGATCGCGAAGCGGGCGCATTGCAAGCGGCATAACATGGCGGCACCGTGGAGGTGCCGTCCTCGGACGCCCTCGTGCCCGAGCGCCGAAGGTGCCCCCTAAAACCGTGGGACCCCGCAGGGGGGAATGGTTTTTGGGGGAACCCGCAGGAGGGGGTCTCTTACTCCGATGTCAGAGGACGGTAACTTGTTTCAAACACGGGGGAGGAAAGCCCGAAGGGAAGGAGGGGGGAATCAAGATAACCCCCGGGACGAACAGTCTATTCGGAGCGTGCTTGAGTAAGAAGAGCTGCTTGATAGAGCGTCTTTGAGCACGACGAAACTCCTTACTTAAACCCGCAGGAGGGGGTCTCTTACTCCGATGTCAGAGGACGGTAGCTTGTTTCAAACACGGGGGAGGAACGCGCGAAGGGAAGGAGGGGGGGAATCAAGATAACCCTCGAGACGAACAGCCCATTCGAAGCGTCCCCAATCATGACGAACAGCTTGATAGGGCGTGCTTAAATACATTGCACTCTCAGCGCCAAAGGCATTTAGTAAAGACAACGGACATGAAAACGGACGGCGGGTGCCGTCCGTTTTCCTTTATCCGATGTCCGCGGGAGTCAGGGGAGGGAAGGGCTCCCGCGGATCGAGCCGTCATGCGGCACTGTCGGTCTTTTCGATGAGCTGCTGTTTGAGCGCTTCGAGGTGCGCGCGGGCTGCTTCTTCCGCCTCGGCGAGGGCTTCCTGCATCTCCGCTTCCGCACGGGAGAGGGTCTCTTCCGCTTTCGCCATGAGGGCGTTCACTTCCTCGAGTTCGTCTTCGGTGAGCTCCGCCGTCATCTCGGCATAGAGTTCGTCCGCCTTTGCCGCGAGGGTGTCGGAGAGTTCTGCGACTTCCGCGGAGGTTATGGTGCCGTCATTAAGGATCGCAGCGACAGCTTCCGCCGCGAAGATGACGTCTTCCTCGATCGCGTTCACGGTGTCCGCGACTGCGGGAGGCACGAGGTCGGCAATGGGAGCGATGCGCGCCGCGACCTCTTCGAGGGCAGCCTTTATCTCGGCGATCTCCGCCTCATGTTCTTTCGCGAATGCGGCGATCTCTGCCTTCACTTCCGCTTCCGCGGAGTTGAGTTCCGCGGCGATGTCGTCGCGGAGAGCTTCGATGTCTTCCGCAAGGTCGCTCGCGCGGTAGAGCTTGTCGAGGTACGCCTCGATGCTGTCGAGGGTGATCTCGCCCTCGCTGTTTTTCAGCACGTCAATGTCGCCTTCTTCAAAGCCGAGCAGCGCGGCAACGGCTTCTATGCGCGCCTCATCGAGAGGATATTCTCCCGCCTTTTCGATGAAGAAGAGGACATCGCTCAGAGCGTCCATGGCGACGGCGCTCGCGTTGTAGCCCGCATATGCGAAGGCGGTGTAGGCGTCAAGGGGACGATGCACGGTGAAGTAGCCCGTCCAGACGGCGTCAAGAGCCGCCGCTTTCGCCTTTGCGAATGCCGCTTCCGCCGCCGCTTTCGCCTCGGTGTAAGTGTCGGTGGCGAAGTCCGCCAGCACCTCGTGCGCGTCGGACACTATGTCGATGAGCGCCTCGGTGTCAAGGGTCACCGCGATGTCGAGAGAGACCTCGCCTGTGGCGGCCGCGGAGAGTATGAGCTTGAACTCTTCGGGGGTGAGCGCCTGCACGTTCTCGTCATCGGGGTTTTCCGCTTTCAGCGCGTCGAGCTTGCGCAGAAGGGAAAATGAGGACGCCGCCTCCGCCCTGACGGAGATGCCCAGCACTCTGCCTGCCGCTTCCACGCCTGCGTTCACGCGGGCGGTGAGCTGAGCCGTGTTGCCGTCGTCCGCGCTGACGGAAGTCTCCACCACCGCGTCCGCGTCCGCGAGGAAGCCCATCTCGCCCGCGAGACGGGTGATGTTCTCCACCGCTTTGTCCACGCTCTCGCCCACGATGCCCGCTTCGCCGTAGAGGAGCACTTTGCCGTCCTCGTTGGCGCCGTATGCGCTGAGCACCTTGCCCTCGGCGTTGAGGGTGAGCTCCACGGAAGGATTGATGTCGACGGTGACGAACGCCGTCGCGTCGGTGAGGTCCTCGCCGTCATCCTTGTTGCACGCCGCAAGAGAGACGGTGAGCAGGGTCACGCACAGTACGAGCGTGAGCAATATCGCGATCTTTTTCATGATGTCTCCTTTTGTCCCGCCTTCGTGGAAGGACGGGCTCTGCCCTTATTTGTGTACATTAAACAAAACGGCGCGGGCATTTGTTGCACCGCGCCGCAAAATCGGACGAAAAAATTGTTTTGTATGTTTAACCCTTCTTCACCTGTCCCTCATCGGCGCAGGCTCTCGAAAAACTCCTCAGCGCTGCCGTACTCCGCTTCCACCTCGGCGCGGAAGGCTTCGTACTCATCGCGGGTGAGCGCTTCGCGCACGCTCTCGTACGCGTCCCTGAATTCGTCTGCGAGTTTCTCCGCGCTGAGGGTCGCCGCGGCTGCCGCCTTTTCGACAAATTCCGCGGCGCTCTCCGGCAGAGCGAGCAGACCCGCCACCGCGTCGCCGCCGAGACCCGCGACGTCCAGCACCGCGTCGATGAGACCGAGACTGTATGAGAGCGTCTCGCGGGAGAGCACTCCGATGAGCGCGGCAAGTTTCTCGACGGTGAGTGAGACGTAGTCCGCGACCGCCGCAAGCAGCGTGCCTTCTCCGTCGATCGTGACGCCGTAATCTCTCTCATAGGCGGCGAGCGCCTCTTCCATACGGGTCATGAGCTCCGCGAGTTCGCCCGTGATCCCGTCGGGGTAAAACTCTTTCAGGCTCCAATAGTCCTTCCAGATGAGCGCGGGGTTGTCCTCGTGACCGAGGATGGCGAAATAGAGGTCGGCGATGGCGGCGATGTCCTTCGCGCTGTTTTCGATGACGGAGAGATTTTCGGTGAGATAATCCTTCACCGCGTCGATGAACCCTTCGTCGAAGACGAACGTCTCATACGCCTCCGCGAGCGCGTCATCGTTCAAATTCTCCGCGCCTCTCGCTCTGAAAAGGTCGGAGACTCCCGCAATGAGATCCGCGACCGCGTCCAAGGTGTCCGCCGCGGCGACGCCGCACGCTTTTGCGAACTCCCTCGCCGAAGACTCCGCCGTCACGACCAAAGAGAGGATGCCCCTCTCCATGAAATGTTCTTCGAGTGCCTGCTCCGCTTCTTTGAGGACGGAAGAGCTTCCTTCGCAGGCGGTGAGCCGCACCGCGCTCTCGCCCTCCGCGTCCACAAACCCGAGCGCTTCGGCGCGGTCGGCAAAAATGACCAGCGCTTCGCCCACGGGCTTGCCCGTCATCTTTTCCGCCGTCCCGCCTGCGAGCACGACGTCGGCGTCCGCGTTCGTAGCTGCGACGTCCGTCACCGTCCCGTCCGCGTCCGTCACCACCGCGACGGCGGGATTGATCTCGAGCATGAGCACGAACCGCTCCGCCGCCTTGTTCACGGGCAGCAGGAATACGCAGAGCAGCACCACCGCGAGCACCACCGCCACCACCGCGGGAGGCAGCGCGAAAGCGAGCGCCTTCTTTTTGCGCGTGAGGGTGCCGTCCGGCATGACCTGCACCTCGCTCTCCGTCTCCGGACGAGGCGAGCCCGCCACCCTGTCCGAAAGCGGCGGCAGAGCTTTCAGCTCATCCTTCCACATCCTTTTCCACGATCTCATTTCCCCGTCTCCTTCAAGATCCGTTTCAGTTTTTTCACGCTCCGATTATACTTCGCCGTCACCGTCCCAACGGGACAGCCCGTCATTTCCGCTATCTCGCGATGGCGATAGCCCCACAGCACATGCAGCGCGATGATGCGCCGTTCCTCCTCCGTGAGGACCTTTTTCATAAGTTCCGTGATGCCGAGCTCGCCGTCGCCGTCGTCGCTCGCCGCCATGCGCGTCAGATCCGCGTCTACGGTGCGCGCCCGTCCCGCAAGTTCGTTGAGGGCGATGTTCTTCGCGATCTGCAGCATCCACGCGCGGGCGTTGGACCCGGGGCGGTAACTCCCTGCGTGCAGCTTGACCCTGAGATAGACATTCTGCATCGCGTCCTCGCTGTCCTCGCGGTTGTCGAGGTAGGAGTAGAGGAAGGCGAACACCCCTCGGTTCGTCTTTTCGTAGAGTTCCGCGAGAGCATCGTCATCCCCTCCCGAGATCCTGACTATCAATCGATCAAGTTGCTGCTCGTACATACCTTAGCCGACTTATAAACAAATTCGATCCGCATTTTATTGCAAAACCCGAAAAATTTCAAGCATTTCTTCCGCTCCGAAAGACGGAGAGAGCCGCTTCGCGAAGATGCGGCTCTCTTGCGATGGTAGTCAAAACTGCATTTCATATACGGAAAACAGTCATATCAAGTGCCGATTATGCTGTAACCGCCCTCGGGAGCGCCTTGCGCGAAGGGGGCGGCGGCTGCCGCCGAGACGATGTCGGCAAAATCGGTGTAGAGGGTGAAGTGTTCCGCCGTGTCCACGCTCGACCATGCGGCGAGGATGTCCTCGTAGGAGTCTGTCTCGGGGTCGATCTTTGTCACATCGTTCAGGAGAGTGGATGCGTTGAAGAGCCCCCAGTTGCTGTCGCGGAGGGTGCCCACCACCTTGTATGTCCAGGTCGTCCAATGCCAGCCTTCGCCGTTGTAGAATTCCAGCACGCCGGCGTTGGCTTCGAGGTCGGTCTGATCGCTCTTGCCCGTGCTGCGGCGGCTGTCGCCCCAGGCGTTGAACTCACCTATGAGAGTGGGGACTGCGTGCACCCCGCCGAGCAGCCGTTTGAAGGTGTAGAAGGAGCTGTTTGATTGATCGTTGTAGTCCCAGTTGTAGTGGTGATATTCATAGACGACATTCTCCCAGCCGTATTCTTCGGGGGAGGGAAGAGCGTTCGTCTCCCACGTCGCTTCGATGAAGATCATGTGGTCGGGGTCTGCCTCGCGGACGGCTTTATAGAGGACATCGTAGTAGTCCCACTGCGTCGCGCCGCTCGCGCGGGTGGGTTCGTTCAGAAGGTCGTATCCCGCGACGTTGCTTTCTCCCGCGAAGTGTTCCGCAACGAGCGCCCAGAGTTCCGCGGTCTTTTCGCGGTACGCTTCGCCGAGCTCGGTGTCCGCATAGAGGTTCGTACGAGAAGTGTCGCCGCTGTGGTCGCTGCCGTTCTGCGAGCCCACCGCCCCGTGCAGGTCGAGGATGAGATAAAGCCCGTACTTCTTGCACATCTCGAGGGCGAAGTCAAGCCGCTCGAAGGGGTCCTCACGCAGGGTGAACTCGTCCGGGTGGAGCAGTTCGCCCTCGTCGGAGAGGTGATAGTAGACGTTCATGTAGGTGAAGGGCACTCGGACGATGTTGAGACCGAGCTCTTTAACTGTCCTGAAGTCCTCCTCCGTGATCCAGCTCTCCTGATAGGCGGCGATGAGCGCCTCCGCCTTTTCCTTACCGAAGCGGGAGTAGAGTGTCATGTCCGTGGAGAGGGTGTCGGTCTGGTCGGTGGGACACATCCAGCCCTCCTGCACCAGCCATCCGCCGAAGTTGGTGCCGCGCAGGACGACGACGTTCCCGTCCGCGTCGACGATGTCTTCCCCTTCGGCAGAGAGCATGGGAAGAGCGGTGTCGGACGGTTTGTGATCGCAGGCGGCAAAGCCGATGAAAGCGGTGATGAGGACGGCGGCAAGCGCCGCGAAAGCGAAGAATTTTTTCATAGCGGACCCCCTTAAAAAAAGTGTAATGCCTTGCGTGCGCCCTGTCAACACCGAATGTCGGCGGGGAGTTTTCCGCTCGCACGCCGCCTGCCGCATCCGAGGGGGAGAGAAGGGGCGGCGGGACTCCCGCTTTTGTTCCCGAGGGAGGGCGCGGGCGCGCAGACGGGAGCGCATCCGACCGCGCTTACGCGCACATTTTTCCACCCGCGAATGCCGCGCGAGCGCGCAATGTGCGCGTTTATGCGTATATTTATTTGACTAAACCGCGCCGAGGTATTAAACTGAAACTTGTTTTCAAGGAGAAATTATGGATCTTATTCAAGTCGAAAAGAAGTGGCAGAAGATCTGGGCGGACACCGGTCTTTACAAGTTCGACCGCTCGAGAGCGGACAAGAAGTGGTATGTCCTCGAGATGTTTTCCTATCCCTCCGGGGCGAAGCTGCACGCGGGGCATTGGTACAACTACGGGCCCGCGGACTCCTACGCGCGTTTCAAGAAGATGCAGGGTTACGAAGTGTTCCAGCCCATGGGCTTCGACGCATTCGGGCTGCCTGCCGAGAACTACGCCATCAAGACGGGCATCCACCCTCAGGACAGCACCATGAAGAACATCGCCACCATGGAAGAGCAGCTGAAGCGCATCGGCGCGATGTACGACTGGGACTATGAGCTCTACACCTGCGTGCCCGAATACTACAAGTGGACGCAATGGCTCTTCCTGCAACTTTACAAGCACGGTCTTGCCTACCGCAAGGAAGCGCCCGTCAACTGGTGCCCTTCCTGCAACACGGTGCTCGCCAACGAGCAGGTGGTGCAGGGCGAGTGCGAGCGCTGCGGCGCCACGGTGGTGAGGAAAAACCTCACTCAATGGTTCTTCAAGATCACGGAGTACGCCGAGGAGCTGCTCGCCGACCTCGACAAGCTGGACTGGCCGGAGAAGACCAAGCTCATGCAGAAGAACTGGATCGGCAAGTCCTACGGCGGCGAGATAGAGTTCGCGGTGAAGGGCAGGGAAGAGAAGTTCCGCGTGTTCACGACGCGCGCGGACACGACCTTCGGCGTGACCTATGTGGTGCTCGCGCCCGAAAATCCCCTCGTGGACGTCATCACCACCCCCGAGTGCAAGGCGGCGGTGGAGGAATATAAGCTCAACGCCTCAAAGGTGACGGAGATAGACCGTCTTGCGAGCAACCGCGAGAAGACGGGTGTCATGACGGGCGCGTACGCCATCAATCCCGTCAACGGCAGAGAGGTGCCCATCCTTGTGGCGGACTACGTGCTGGCAAGCTACGGCACGGGCGCGGTCATGGGCGTTGCCGCACACGACGAGCGCGACTATGTCTTTGCAAAGAAGCTCGGTCTGCCCATCGAGAGGGTGGTGAAGAGCGCGGACGGCTCCCCCGACGAGCTGCCTTACACCGACTACGGCGTGATGGTCAACTCCGGCGAGTTCGACGGCATGAGCTCGGAG
>CASDRL010000059.1 GCA_949283145.1 uncultured Clostridia bacterium
AGCTTGCCGGCGTGGGTCTCATGGTGATGAAGATCATGCTGAACGCGACCGACGAAGCGAGCACGAGAGGATTGTTGTAGCTGTACATGTGCCATGCCCATTTGCCGTTGCCGGACGCGGTGGTGATCGCCGCCGCCGTCACATAGTTGAGCAGGGTAAACACCACGTACATCACAGCCCAGAAAGAGGGCTTGCGTTTCAGCCCGAATTTCTGCAGCGCGATGAGCCTGCCGTAGATGTACACCGTAAATCCCCAAAGGGGCGCGTAGCCCTCTTTCGTGCCGATGAACTCGCCGAAGAAGTCCCCGATGAATCCGACGAAGCAGAAGAGTATGAGACTGACCACGGCGAAGTAGTTGGCGCCCTTTCTGCTCAGCCCTTCCGCGAACTTGTTGAAGAGCGGGGCGAATACGCAGATCGCCACATATACGAGTATGAACCAATATTTCGCGGGGGCGGTGAGACATTCCAGCACCGCGTCGACGGGGGAGTCGAAAGTTGCCACGCCCGCAAGGTAGGCTATGAGCTCGCCCACGCAAAAGTAGATGTACACCTTGATGACGAGCGAGACGACCTTGGAGAGCTTGAAACGGATGGAGAAGTAGCCGGAGATGAGGAAGAAGATGTTGACGCCGATGATGACGAAACAGTCTATGAATTCCGAGACGAGCACCGTCGTCAGCGCGCTGTGCGGCACGACTCCTTCGGAAATGAAAGAGAATGTCACCCCGTCGATGCCGAGGTTGTTGATGGTGAGATGATTGATGACGATGAAAAGGACGGCGAATATACGCAGCAGGTCGAGATTGACGTTGCGCTCCCGCGGTTTTAAGAATCTCTCGTCGTTGCGCGTCGCATCGCGTGCAGCGGCGTCGGCATCCGCGGCGGACTCCGGTACTTTGGCGTTTTCCGTGTTTTCGGTGGCGTTCATTTCGTTTATATCCGTTCCCATAAATTTATCATACATTTCGGGCGCGCACATGTCAACTTTCAAAGTCAAGTGATGACGGGACAGCGGCGGCGCCGGTGATCGTCCGCAGCTCAGAGGCGAAAAAAGAAGGGGAGCGTTTCCGCTCTCCTTCATTGTCTGCGATGTCGCTTGTGTCCCGCTCGGGCATAATTCACGCGGTGCGGTGGGGGATGACTCGCCGCAGTATGTCGCGGGAATAATGCCGCAGGTCTCTTACCAGAGGTCGTCGTTGCGGACGATGGACGCTCCCTTAGCCGCGCGCGCGATCGCCGCAATGCCTTTTTTCGCCGCTTCTTTGGAAAGATAGCCGTCGTTGGTGGTGGCGACGATGTTGCCGTTGGAAGCGAGCAGTCTCAGACGGATCTCGCCCTGTTTGTCGGTGTAGATCTGCCACTTCGGGAACTTCTGTTCCTCCCACTTCTGCAAGGTCTGATCCTCGATGGGCGCTGTCTCTGCGTTGTTGCGCACGCTGTTGATGCCCGTCTTGCAGCTCGCGATTGAAGTGTAAAGCCCCGCACCGATGGCGACCACTCTGTAGTTGGAGGAATAGAGCTTGTAGACAAAGTTGCCCTTGTCCGTCTTCTTGATGACGAATTTGCCGTGAGGCGCGCTGTCGTCGCCGGCTTCGATGACCTGCTCGGCGGGCTTGGTATCCTCTTTGACGGCTTTTGCCGGCTTGGTTTCCTCTTTCACGGGTTTTGCGGGAGCGGGCTTTGCGGCGGGTTTCTTTTCCGCAGCTTTGGCTGTCTCCTTCTTTGCGGGCGCGGGTTTGGCCGCCTTCTTCTCCGCAGGTTTTGCAGCGGCTTTTGCCGTTTCCTTCTTGGCGCTCTCGGACGCTTTCTTTTCTTTTGCCACTTTATTTTCCTCCTTTGCGGTGTCGGGTGCGGCTACATCCGCCGCTTTTTGTTTTTTCGTGGTTTTCCCTGCGGGCTTTTCCGCCTTGGGAGCCGCGTTCGCGTCATCCGCAGCGGCTTCTTCCACAGGCTTTTTCTCCGCTTTCTTCTTTGCGGGCTTGATCACCGCGGCGCCCCATACGTTGCCGTCGTCGGCGGCAGACTGTATGATGAGATGCGACTCTTTCTTTTTGGGTGCGGGGGCTGCCGCGGCTGCGGGAGCTTCTTCTTCGGGTGCTGCTTCCTCCGCTGCCTCTTCGACGGGAGCGACCTCTGCCGCAACGTCTTGTTCGGCGGGGGTAGTCTCTTCCTCTGCGGAGTTGTCCGTCTGTTCCGCGGGCTCTTCGTCCTGCGCTTCGGACAAAACGTCGGGCTGTCCGGCGTCTGCGGTCTCGGGCTCTTCTTCCGGGAGAGCCGTCTCTTCCTCGGCAACTTCTTCGGCAGGCGTTTCTTCTGTTGCGGTCTGCTCGGGCTGAGCGCTTTCGGCAGGCGTTATGCCGTATGCATAGAGATATACGGGGTCGGGGGCGGGCAGTTTCGTTTCCGCGGACGTGCTTTGCTCTTCCGCCCGTTCTTCCGCGACAGGCTCGGGCTCGTCGTAAACGGGCTGTTCCGGCTCCGCGATCTTCGCTGCGGCGGGTTCTTCCGCCGGTTCTTCCGGGGTAAGCGCTTCAATGGGCGTCACGGATCCTGCGGGAGACGCCTGCACGCTGTCCTCGGCGGCTTTTGCAGCCTCTTCCGCGGCAATGTCCGACGCGCGGTACACTTTGCCGTCACGGACCGTGATGAGCTCGCCGACGGGGGCGTCGTCCGAGTCGTCGTCCGCAATTTCGCTATCGAGAAAAACAATATCGTCGTAGTTATCGAGATACTCCGCCATAATTCATCCTCCGAAGATAAATCAATAAATATGTTAGCACACCCGCGAGGATATTTCAACACTGTTCGTTTAATCTTATTATTATTTTTTTATATCGCATGGCTCCGCGCGGCTGAGGGCGTGATTTTTTTGCTTTGAACGAATGGCAGAATGCCGCCGATTTTAGCGTGCCGTCCGTTGATATTCGGCGCGGAATGTGTTAAAATGCCGTTATGCATGATTTCGGTCTCAATCCTCAACAAATGCTCGCCGTCAATGACCGCGACGGGGCGATCCTCGTCATCGCGGGTGCGGGCAGCGGGAAGACCCGTGTGCTCACGGCGCGTATCTGCGCTCTGGTGAGCGCGGGCGTTTCGCCGCACAACATCCTTGCCATCACGTTCACAAACAAAGCCGCGAACGAGATGAAGACGCGCATAGAACAGGCTCTCGGTTTTCCGACCGCGGGCGTGTGGACCAGCACTTTTCACTCGATGTGCGCGCGCATGCTGCGCATGGACGCGGAAAAGCTCGGCTACACGCGCGACTTCACCATCTACACCGACCTCGAGAGCGAAAGGGTGGTGAAACGCGTCTGCGAAAAGGTCGGAGGCGCCGATCCCAAGCGCAAAGGCAGCTATCTCAACCACATCTCGCGCGCAAAGACCGCCGCGCTCTCTCCTTCGGAATATTATGAGGAGATCAAAGACTTTTCCGAGGACGCGAATGTCATCGCGCTCGTCTATTCGGCATACGAGAAGGAGCTCAAAGAGAGCAACGCAATGGATTTTGACGACCTTTTGCTGAAAACCGTGGAGCTTTTCGAAAAGTTTCCGGACGTCGCAGAGCGTTGGCAGGAGCGCTTCCGCTATATAAACGTGGACGAATTTCAGGACACTAACCGTCTTCAGCTGCGGCTGGTCAAGATCCTTTCCGCAAAGTGGGGCAATGTCTTCGTGGTCGGCGACGAGGATCAGAGCATATACAGCTGGCGCGGCGCGGAGATCCGCAACATCCTGGATTTTCCCAAAGAATTCCCCGGCGCGAAGACCTACAAGCTGGAACAGAACTACCGCAGCACCGGGAATATCCTGGAAGCGGCGAACAATGTCATAAAGCACAACAACGCGCGCAACGAAAAGACCCTGTGGAGCGCTCTCGGTAAAGGGTATGAGGTGGAGTATTACGAAGCCTACAACGACCGCGACGAGGCGGAATTCGTCACCCGCACCATAAACGCTTTGCAGCAGACGGGCGAAAATTACCGCGACATGGCGGTGCTGGTGCGCGCGAACTCCCTCACCCGTCTTTTCGAAGAAAGTTTCACCCTGCACGGCATCCCGTATAAGGTGTTCGGCGGGTTCAGATTCTTCGAGCGCAAGGAGATTAAAGACACTCTCGGATATGTGCGCCTGGCAATAAATCCCGACGACAACGACGCTTTCCTGCGCGTGGTGAATTATCCGAAGCGCGGTATAGGCGCATCCGCCGTTGCGGAGGTGGCGCTTGCCGCCTCAAAGAGGGGAGTCTCCTATCTCAACGTCGTCAAGGACCCCGCCGGGCTCTCGCCCGCGTCTGCGAAAAAACTGGAAAAATTCGCGGCGGTGGCAACGGACATAGCGGGCGCCCTCGGCAGCATGTCGCCCGTGGATTTTATGAAGTACGTCATAAGCGCAAGCGGGTTGGAAAACACCCTCAAACTCAGCGACGATCCCGAGGACCGCAACCGCTTTGAGAACATTGAGGGACTTGTCGACGCGGTGCAGAATTTTGTGGAAGACAACCCGGAAGCCACCGTGTCCGATTTCATGCAGTCGGTTTCCCTTGTCTCGGACAGCGACGGCATGGACGACGAGAACTATGTCACCCTCGCCACCGTACATGCGGTCAAAGGGTTGGAATTCGACACCGTATTCACGGTGGGCGCGGAAGAGGACATCTTCCCCACGGCGAGCTCAGTGGCGTCCGGCGACGTGGAGGAAGAAAGACGGCTGATGTATGTCGCGCTGACCCGCGCAAAACGCCGACTTTACGTCACTTGGGCGCGTTCACGTTTCAGATTCGGACGGACGGAAAATAATCAAAAGAGCAGGTTTATCTCCGAAATGCGCGGCGATAAACAGTCGATACGCATATTGGGCGGGGCGCCGTCGGGACAGAGCGCAAAGCGCGTGCAGCCCAAGTTCACGCCGCAAAAAAACACCTTCGGAGCATTCGTCTCGGCGCCGCCGAGGAGGGCGGATGCGCCTGCGTTTTCCGAGTTCCGTCCCGGCGTCAAAGTCCGTCATACGCGCTTCGGCGACGGAGTGGTGAAAGAGACGGCAGGGGAAGGGGAAGATATGACCGCGGCGATCGAATTTGCCGGTCTCGGAGTCAAGCGTTTCGCGCTGTCCATCGCAATCAACAGCCTCAGCATCGTCAAGGAGTAGATCATGAGCGCTTATGACAGAATGAAAGAGCTGGTCGAAAAGCTCAACAGGTACGCGGCACTCTATTACGAAGAGGACGCCCCCGTCGTCTCCGACGCGGAATATGACGCGCTTTACGACGAGTTGCTTGCCCTCGAAAAGAGCGAGGGCTATTCGCTGAAAAACTCTCCCACCCACCGCGTGGGCGGCGCGCCGCAGAAAAAGTTCGAGCAGTCCCGACACCTTCTCCGCCTTTACAGCCTGGACAAGTGCAGGACGAAAGAGGAGATCGCCGAGTGGTATCGGCGCATCGTAAAAGCGGTGGGCAGAGAGCCCGAGATCACTGCGGAATACAAGTTTGACGGGCTCACCCTCAACATCCTGTACGAGGACGGCAGGATGGTGAAAGCGGCGACGCGCGGCGACGGAGTGATCGGCGAAGAGGTCACGGCGCAGGTGCGCACCATCGCGGGCGTGCCGCGCACCATATCCTACAAAGGCAGGATCGAGATCCAGGGCGAAGGCATCATGCGGCTCAGCGCCCTTGCTGCCTACAACGCAAAGAGTGCGGAGCCCCTCAAAAACGCGCGCAACGGCGCTGCGGGCGCCATCCGCAACCTCGACCCTTCCGTGACTGCGGAACGCCACCTCTCTTTCATGGCGTATAACATCGGGTTCAGCGACAGGCATTTCGGATCGCAAAGGGAGATGCACGAGTTTTTGCGTGGAGAGGGTTTTGAGACGGAAAGCGACTTTACCGTGCTGAAAGGTGTGGATGAAGCCTTCGCTTTTGCGGAAAAGGTGAACGAGCTCCGTCCCACGCTCGACTTCCTCATCGACGGCGTCGTCTTCAAAGTGGACGATACGGCGCTGCGCGACGAGATAGGGTATACGGAAAAATTCCCCAAGTGGGCGATCGCCTACAAATTCAAGGCGGACGAGATGACGACGGTGCTCCGCGACGTCGTATGGCAGGTGTCAAGGAGCGCGAAGCTGAACCCTCTCGCCGTCCTCGATCCGGTGGACATCGGCGGGGTCACGGTGCAGCGCGCAACCCTCAACAACTACGGCGACATCCTGAAAAAGAAGGTGAGGATAGGCGACCGCGTCTTTATCCGCCGCAGCAACGACGTCATCCCTGAGATCACGGGAGTGGCGGAAGAGATGCCCGGTGCACGCGCCGTGGAAAAACCCTCTGCGTGTCCCGCCTGCGGTGCTCCGGTGAGAGAAGAGGGCGCGTTCCTCTACTGCACGGGGGAGCATTGCGCGCCGCAGATCGTCTCCTATCTCGACCATTTCGCTTCAAAGGACGCGATGGACATCGACGGCTTTTCCGAAAAGACGGCAGAGCAATTCTACAACGAACTGCACCTCACCTCGCCCGTGGAACTGATGCGGCTGCAAAAAGAGGACATCGCGGGGCTCGACCGTTTCGGGGACAAGAAGGCGGACAACCTCATCTCCGCCATACGAAAAGCCAAGGACACCACGATGGACAGGCTGCTTTTCGCCCTCGGCATAGACGGCATCGGCAAGAAGACGGCGAAGGATCTTTCCGCACGGTTCGGCACTTTTGACGCGCTCATCGCGGCGGACCGCGACGCGCTCTTGTCGGTGGACGGCATAGGCGGAGTGCTTGCGGACAACATCGTCGCCTATTTCGCGGACGAGGACGACCTTAAACTTCTCGACGACCTCTTTGCCGCAGGCGTCACCGTGCGCGAAGAGGAGAAAAAAGAGGGGGTGTTCAGCGGGATGCGCATCGTCCTCACCGGGTCTTTGCCCACCTACAAGCGCGGGCAGGCGACCGCTCTCATCGAAGAGAATGGCGGGGAAGTGGCGGCGTCCGTCTCCAAGACGGTTGACCTTGTCCTCGCGGGAGAGGACGCGGGCAGCAAGCTGGAAAAAGCTCAAAAACTCGGCATCAGGATCATAGACGAAAACACTTTCAACGCAATGCTTGCGGGGGAGATGCCCGCGCGCGAAGCGGAAGGGGAGACGGAATGAGCGAAAAGAGGAGACCCAAACACCCCGCAGACTCCCGCACCGAGCAGGTGCACATCATCACGCAGTCGGACATCAACGGCTTCGACCGACTGTTCGGCGGCGCTTTGATGGCGTGGATAGACATCCTCGCCGCCGTGGTCGCACGCCGTCACTCCGAGCGCAACGTGACCACCGTCTTTGTGGACACGCTGGAATTCCGCGCTCCCGCCCGCGTCAACGACACCATCTATATGACGGGGAAGATCACTTATGCCGGCAGGACGTCGATGGAAGTGTGCGTGAAGACCTTCGTCGAAGAGCTTTCCGGAGAGCGCAAACTCATCAATGTGGCTTATCTCATCCTTGTCGCTCTCGACGAGGAGGAAAACCCGACGGAAGTGCCCGAACTCATCCCCGTCACGGAAGAGGAGCTTGAAGACTGGAAGGCGGGCAAACGCCGCCGCGAACTCAGAAAACAGCGTCGGAACGAAAAATTCTGACTTATATCTGCATACACCTTTCGGCGCTGCGAGAACGCTGCGCCCGCAAAACCCGCGTTCTATCCGCATAAGTCGGGGTTTCATCACGCCATAGCCAAAACTTAAGTAAATTTCGCGCCCGTAACCCTTGCGGGCGCGATAATTTTTGTGATACAATAATAAAAATTATTCAGGCGGGTGCGTATATGCGCAGTATGACCGGATACGGAAAGGGCGAGGCGGAGGCAAACGGCAGGACCGTCACCGTCGAGCTCAAGACCGTCAACCACAAGTTTTTCGACTGGAACACCAAGATGCCCAAGGGGTTCCTCTTTGCCGAGGACGAGGCGAAGAAAGCCGTTGCTCGGGAAGTCGCGCGCGGTCACGTGGACGTCTACATCTCCGTCCGTCAGACGGAAGCGCAGACGGCGGAATACCGTGCGGACATCGGTCTTGCCGCAAAATACGTCGCCGCGGCTAAGGAACTTTCGGAAGCGGTCGGCGTCCCTTTCGACATCGGCGCACTGGCGCTCGCAAAAAACCCCGACATCCTCGTGCTCGAGACGGTGGAAGCGGACGATGAGGAGCTGAAAGCCCTTCTAATGGCGGCGCTTTCGGACGCACTCAAAGGTCTCGTCGCCATGCGCGAGAACGAGGGCGAAGCGCTCCGCCGCGACATCACCGAGAAGCTGGACTCCATGTCGGCGTCCGTCGAGAGAGTGGCGGAACTTGCTCCCGCCGTCGTGGAAGAGTACAGAAAGAAGCTGACCGCCCGCATAACGGAACTGCTCGGCAGCGCGGTCGCGGATATGAGCAGAGTGGCGACGGAGGTCGCGCTCTTTGCGGACAAATGCGCGGTGGACGAAGAGATCAGCCGTCTGAAAGCGCACATCGCCGCCATGCGCGGCTATCTTGCGGCGGAGGGTCCCGTCGGGAGAAAGCTGGACTTTCTGGTGCAGGAGATGAACCGCGAGGCGAACACCATCGGCTCCAAGGCGAACGACCTCGACATCACCCGCGAGGTGCTCTCTCTCAAAAACGACATCGAGAAGATCCGCGAACAGGCGCAGAATGTGGAGTGATATGGAAAGGAAAGGTCTGCTCATCGTCATATCCGGTTTCAGCGGCGTAGGCAAGGGCACCGTCATACAGATGGTGCTGGACGAACTGCCGACGCTGCGTTTCTCCATCTCCTGTACGACGCGCGCACCTCGCCGCGGCGAAGAGGACGGCGTGAACTACTACTTCCTCACCGAAGAGGAGTTCGAAAAAAAGATCGCGGAAGGCGCGTTTGTGGAATACACTCGCACCTTCACCAACTATTACGGCACCTTGAAGAGCGAGATCGACAACCCCATCGCGGCTGGCATCGATATCCTGCTGGAACTCAATGTCGTGGGCGCCAAAAACCTCAAAAAACTCTATCCCGACTGCGTGACCATATTCGTGCAGCCGCCCTCCCTCGAAGCGCTGAAAGCGCGCCTCATCGGCAGAGGATCCGAGAGCCCCGAAAGCTTGGAACGCCGTCTTAAAGAGATAGAGACCGAAAGCAAGGACATCCCGTCCTACGATTATGTCGTCACCAACACCGTGGCTCGGACCTGCGCGGACGAGATCGTCGCCATCATCAAGAGCGAACACCTGCGCACCGAACGCGGAAGCACACAAAATATATTCCCTACGGAGGACTGAAATTATGATGATCGACCCCCCGATCGACAAACTCATCCAGAAGGCGGAATGCCGCTACGCTCTTGCCTGCGCCGTCGCAAAGCGCACTAGAGAGCTGCTGACCAGCGAGAGCTCCTATCTTGCCGACAGCGGCGAGAAGCCCGTCACTCTTGCCTGCAAAGAGATCTATTCTGGCAAGATCAAGATCGTGCGCGACTGATGCTGTACGGCAAACACGTTGTGCTCGGCGTGAGCGGCGGCATCGCCGCTTACAAAAGCTGTGAACTCGTTTCAAGGCTGAAAAAACTCGGCGCGGACGTTCGTGTCATCATGACGAGGAACGCCGAGGAGTTTGTCGCGCCTCTCTCTTTCGAGACCCTCTCGGATAACAAAGTGGTGAGAGGGATGTTTGAGGAAAGGGAAGAGCACGACGTCCGTCACGTCTCTCTCGCGAAGCTCGCCGACGTTTTCGTGGTCGCCCCCGCGACTGCGAACGTCATCGCTAAGTTCGCACGCGGCATCGCAGACGACATGCTCTCGACGACATGGCTCGCATCCGACGCGCCCAAACTCATCGCGCCTGCGATGAACACCGCCATGTACGACGACGAAGCGACGCAGGAGAACATTGCTCGGCTCAAAGAGCGCGGCGTCATGTTCGTCGAACCGGGCGTGGGCAGGCTCGCCTGCGGCGACACGGGAAGAGGTAAGATGGCGGAACCCGCCGAGATCGCGGAGCGCATCCTGGAGATCCTCAGTCCCGTGAGAGACTTTGAAGGAAAGCGGGTGCTGGTGACCTCGGGCGCCACCGAGGAGTATATCGACGGCGTGCGAGTCATCACCAACCATTCAAGCGGCAAGATGGGCTGTGCTCTTGCCCAAGCCGCGGCGGAGAGAGGAGCGGAAGTCGTGCTGGTGCACGGCAGGATGTCCGTCCCTGTCCCCGAAGGCGTGGCAAAAGCCGTGAGGGTGCACACCACCCTCGAGATGATGGGCGCCGTGCTCGTGGAGACGGAAGCCGCCGACGTCATCGTGATGGCGGCAGCCCCCGCGGATTACCGTCCCAAGGAGACTTTCAAGTCCAAATTGAAGAGCGAGACGCTCACGATGGAGTTTGTCAAAAATCCCGACATCGCAAAGGCGGTGGGTGAGAGGAAAGGCGGGCGCAAACTCGTCGTGTTTTCCGCCGAGACGGACGAACTCATCGCCAACGCAAAAAAGAAAGTCGCGTCCAAAAACGCCGATTTCGCAGTCGCCAACGACGTCACCAAAGAGGGCGCCGGGTTCTACGGCGACACAAACATCGCCTCGCTTGTGGGCAGGAACGGGGAAGTGCGCGAGTGCGGGCTCATGACCAAGCGCGAGCTTGCGGACGTCATCCTCGACGCGGTTCTCAGCGGCTATGGTGCTTGAAGTCATCGTCGACATCTCCACCGCCGAGATAGACCGCCCATTCGATTATGAGGGGGAGGACGTTCCGCTCGGCAGCCGCGTCGCGGTGGAATTCGCGCACCGCAACACCGTCGGTTTCGTCATCGGCAAGAAGGAGACGTCGGACTTTCAAAACCTGAAAAAGGCGAGGTACCTAGACACTCCCGTGAGTGCGGAGCAGCTCTCCCTTATGAACGAGATGCGGCGGCGCTACAATCTCCGCCACATCGATGTGCTCCGTCTCTTCATCCCCGCAAAGCTGAGGGAAGAGAGAGACCCGGAGTTCAAGCGCATCTATCTCACGGCGGCAGAAGGCCTTGACGGCGAGGCGGTCGCCGTCGCATTGAAGCGCGCGCCCAAACAGCGCGAAGCGCTGGAACACCTGAAAGCGCGGGGCGGAGAGTATCTTTCCGTCCTCTCGGAGATGTTCGGAGCGGGCGCGGTGAACGGGCTCAGAGAAAAGGGCTTTGCCGAGGAGAGTGCCGTCCATGACGTCCGCACCCCTCTCGAAGAGCTCAAACGCGAGCACAAGCGCGTCACCCTCACCGAGGATCAGCAGCGCGCCGTCGATGCCATCACGTCGGGGAAGGGAGTATATCTCCTGCACGGCGTGACGGGGAGCGGCAAGACGGAAGTCTATATGTCCGTCATCGAGCGCATGCTCGTGGCGGGAAAGACCGCGGTCATGCTCGTGCCGGAGATCGCGCTCACACCTCAGATCCTCGGTCTCTTCCGCGCCCGTTTCGGCGATGAGGTCGCGCTCATGCACTCGGGGCTGAACGCGGGAGAGCGCTACGACGAATGGAAGCGAATGCGAGACGGAAAGGCGAGGATCGCCGTAGGTCCGCGTTCGGCGGTGTTCGCGCCCCTTCAAAACATCGGCGTCATCATCATCGACGAGGAACACGACTCCAGCTACGTCAGCGAGTCCAACCCCCGCTACGACACCAAAGAGGTCGCAAATATGCGCGCGGAGGAGTGCGGCGCGGCGCTCGTGCTCGGCTCCGCCACTCCCGACATGGAGAGCTATCTGCTCGCGACGGAAGGGAAGTATAAGCTGCTCACGCTCAAGAACCGCATCGCCGCCCATCAGCTCCCGGAGATGGAGATCGTGGACATGGTGCAGGAGTTCCGCTACGGCAACCGTTCGCTGTTTTCCGCTGCTCTCCGCGACGGCATCGGCGCGGCACTTGAAAGAAAGGAACAGGTGATCTTGTTTCTCAACCGCAGAGGGTTCGCGTCCTTCCTCATGTGCCGCTCCTGCGGGTGGGTGGCAAAGTGCGAGGACTGCGACGTCTCACTCACCTGGCACAAGACGGAGAATGTCCTGAAATGCCATTGCTGCGGCAAGCGCTATCACATGCTATCAAAGTGTCCCGTCTGCGGCGGCACGGAGATAAAGCAGGGCAAGACGGGCACGGAAAAGGTCGCAGAGGAGCTCAAAGAGCATTTTCCCGGCGTCAGGGTGCTCCGCATGGACAACGACACCACGTCGCGGAAGGACAGCTATTTCCGCATCCTCAACAGTTTTGCTTCGGGCGGCGCCGATGTGCTGGTCGGCACGCAGATGATCGCGAAAGGACACGATTTCCCGAACGTCACGCTCGTCGGCATCCTGGAGGCGGATGCGGCGCTCTATTTCAGCGACTACCGCTCTTCGGAGCGCACCTTTCAGCTCATCACGCAGGTGGCTGGCAGAGCGGGGAGAGCGGACAAAAAGGGCAGGGTCATCCTGCAGACCTATTCACCAAGGCACTATGTGTTCAATTTCGGCAGGACCTACGATTATGAGGGGTTCTGGCGCAAGGAGATCAACACCCGCATGGTGACCAAGTTCCCGCCTTTTACAAAGGTGGTGAGGATCCTGGTCGCCGCGGAAGAGGAACAGTCCGTCGTGGACAGCACCAGGGAGATATACCGCGGTGTTCGTGACATCGAGAGCCGTGTGGGCAAATTCGTCTATCTCGGTGCGGCGAAATCGCCGGTTGCGCGCATGCACGGGCTCACGCGCTATCAGGTGCTGATGCGCGTCTATCCGGATGTCTACGAAAAGATAATGCCCGAGATATACGCTCTCACGACAAAATTCAGACCGGAAAGGGGGAGTTGCTTTGCGGAGACAGACCCGCAGAGCCTCATATGATATGGCAAAACGAATAATTCTTCAATCACCCGACCCCATACTCTTCAAAAAGTGCCGTCCCGTCGAAGTCTTCGACGAGAAGCTGCACATCCTGCTCGACGACATGCGCGAGACGCTGGAGGACGCCGACGGCGCGGGACTCGCCGCGCCCCAGGTCGCAGTGCTCAAACGCGTGTGCGTGGTCAGCACCGAGGACGGCTATTTCGAGCTTGTAAACCCCGAGCTCAAGTCCGCCGCGGGCGAACAGACGGGAGTGGAAGGTTGTCTCTCCGTTAAGGGCAAGTACGGCACCGTGACGCGGGCGGAAAAGATCACCGTCGTCGCGTTCGACCGCTACGGCAAAAAGAAAAAATATAAGGTGGAAGGGTTCACCGCGCGCGCTTTTCAGCACGAGATGGACCACCTCGACGGGGTGCTTTACACCTCGAAATGCAAGGACCTGAAAAACGAATGAGTCAGCCGAAGATCGTCTTCATGGGCACACCGGATTTTTCCGCAAAAGTGCTTTCGGCGCTCGCCGCCGCCCATCCCGTCGCCGCAGTCGTGACGGGGACGGACAAGCCCGTGGGCAGGGGCTACGCGCTGCGGCCTTCCCCCCTCAAAGTGGAGGCGGAGAGGCTCGGGATCCCCGTGCTGCAATTCGACAAAGTGTCCCGCGAAGGGCTCGACGCCGTCGCGGCGCTTTCGCCCGACCTCGGCGTCACCGCCGCTTTCGGGCAGATCCTATCCGAAAAATTCCTCTCGCTTTTCCCCCTCGGAGTCATCAACGTACACGCGTCCCTTCTCCCCAAATACCGCGGAGCGTCCCCCATCCAATGGGCGGTGCTGGACGGCGAAAAGGAGACGGGCGTCACGGTCATGCGCACAGTGAAAGATGTGGACGCGGGGGATATCCTGCTCCAAAAGCGCACGGAGATAGGCGCCGACGAGACTGCGGGCGAGCTCTTTGAGAGGCTTGCCGTGCTCGGCGGAGAAGCCCTTGTGGAAGCGGTAGGACTCATCGCGGCGGGGAGGGCGGTCTACACACCTCAGGACGCCGCGAAAGCCACTCATTGCGGGATGATCGCAAAAGAGGACGGCAAGATCGACTTTGGTCGCACCGCGCGGGAACTCGACTGTTTCGTGAGAGGGATGACGCCATGGCCGTCCGCGTGGATGACCGTCGCGGGGAAGCGCGTCAAAGTGTTTTCCGCAAAGCCCGCGGAGGGGAGCGGGGAGCCCGGCACCGTCATCTCCGCATCCGCAAAGACGGGGCTCGTGGTCGCGTGCAAGGACGGAGCGGTGAGGCTCGGCATTTTGCAGCCCGAGGGCAAACCGCGCATGAGCGACACGGCGTGGCTTGCGGGACACTCCGTAAACGCAGGGGAGATACTCAAATGAAAGAGCACATCCGCGCCGCCTGCGAGCTGTTGGACAAGATCTATACCGACCGCACCTACGCCGACCGCGTCTTTGACGGCGAGGACGCGAGCGCACTTTCCACCCGCCTTGTGTTCGGGGTGCTGGAACGGGACACGGAGATAAGCTACATCCTCGACCGCCTTGTGGACAAACAGCCCAAGCGCATTGTCCGCATTTTGCTCAAAGTCGGCGTTTATGCGCTGCTTTACATCGATAATATCCCTGATTACGCAATAGTCAACGAATGTGTGGAGACCGCGAAAGCGCTCGGGAAAGGCGGCGCCGCGGGCTTTGTCAACGCAGTGCTGAAAAAGGTCTCGACGCGCTCCTACACTCTTCCCGCGCCCTCTGATCCGGACTACCTTTCCGTGCATTTTTCCAAACCCGAGTGGTTTGTCCGGAGGATGACTGCGGAATACGGCGAGGCGCGCACCCGCGCCGTCCTCGAAGAGCCCGCGTCCGACCTCGTGCACATCCGTGTCAACTCGCGGCTGAGCTCCGATGAGGCGGTGAAAAAGCTTTTTGACGCCCGCGCTCACGAATATTTTCCGAGCGCCGTCGGCGGTTTTCTTGTCAGAGTCACCCCGCTTGTAAAGTCACTGTTTTCGGAGGGCATAGTCACCTATCAGTCGCCCTCTTCCGTGCTCGCCGTGGACGCTCTCGCTCCCGGCGGCAGGTGCGAAGTGCTCGACCTCTGTTCCGCCCCCGGCGGCAAGGCGGTATATGCCGCAGAGCTCGCCCCCGCGGCAGCCGTCACCGCTTGTGACGTCCATCCGCACAGGGTGGAACTCATCAAAAAGTATGCCGCAAGGATGAAGGCGGACAACGTCCGTCCCGTGATCTCGGACGCCACGGTGTTCGAGCCGCGCTTTGAGGGCAGGTTCGATTTCGTCATGGCGGATGTGCCGTGCACCTGTTTCGGCACATTCAAAAAGCACCCCGACGTCTTTTTGCAGCGCGGCGAGGAAGCGATACTAAAACTCGCGGAGACTCAGCGCCGCATCATCGACAACGCCGTGCGCTACTTAAAACCCGGCGGCGTGATGGTCTATTCCACCTGCACCCTTTTCAAGGAAGAAAACATCGGGAATGCCGAATATGCGGCGGGGAAGGGTCTTTCCCTCGAAAAAATGCCCGTCCCCTTCGACAACGACGGCACTCTGCAGCTTCTCCCGAGAGGGGAGTGGGACGGTTTTTTCATTGCGAGGTTCCGCAAATGAAGGGGGAGACGGTGAACGCAAAAGGCGGTGCGGAGCGCGAAAAGCGCGCACTTCTCGGACTTAGCGAGAAGGAGATCGCAGCCCTTCTCCCGCCGTCTGCGCCCTCTTATACGGCGCGGCAGATCCGCGCGTTCTGCTTTGCGGGCAAGGACATCGACGGGATGACATCGCTCTCCAAAGCCCTCCGAGCCGAATTGAAGGAAAAATTCGTTGCAAATCCCGTCTCCGTTATGCGCGTCTATGCCTCCCGCGACGGCAGCAAAAAGTATCTGTTTTCACTCCTTGACGGCAATCTCATCGAGGGAGTCTTCATGCCCCACGACTACGGCAACACTCTCTGCGTCTCCACGCAGGTGGGGTGCAGGATGCACTGCGCGTTCTGCGCGTCGGGTGCCGATGGGCTGGTGCGCGACCTCACGTTTTCGGAGATCCTGGGCGAGGTGGTCGCGGTCAACGCCGCGGAGGGCGGCAGCGTGAAAACCCGCGCCGTAACGAACATCGTCCTGATGGGGAGCGGCGAGCCCTTCGACAACTACGACAACGTGATGCGTTTTTTGGACGAAGTGTCCGCCGCGGACGGGCTCGGCGTCTCGGAACGCAACATTTCTCTTTCCACCTCGGGGCTCGCGGACAAAATGAAAAAGTTTGCGGACAGCGGCAGGAAAATCACCCTTTCCGTCAGCCTGCATTCCCCCTTCGACGAGGAGAGGAGCAAGCTCATGCCCGTCAACCGCAAGTATGACATCGCCTCCGTTGTGGATGCCGCGAGGTACTACTTCAAGCGCACGGGACGGCGGGTCATCTTCGAATATACGCTCATCGCCGGGGTCAACGACACGGACGCCTGCGCGGAAAAGCTTGCATCCCTAACCCGCGGCTTTCCGTCACACGTCAACCTTATTCGCCTGAACCCCACGGACGCCAAGCTGAAGCGCCCCACCGAGGACGCGGCGAGGGCGTTCATGCAAAAGCTTACCGCGATAGGTGTGTCCGCCACGATACGCCGCAGTTTCGGCGAGGACATCGAGGGCGCGTGCGGGCAGCTGAGACGCAGAGTGCTTGCGGAGGCGGAGAGCGACGGCGCCGACGGAGTGGCGGAACAGTCCGCCGAAAAGAAGAGGAGGAAATTCACCACCGCATGAAGACGCTTTCCGGAAGAGTGATAAAGGCAGTTGCCTCCAAGTTCTGGGTGGACACCGAAGAGGGCGTCAAGGTGTGTTTCGCGCGCAAAAAGCTGAAAGCGGACGGCGACATCTATGTGGGCGACAGGGTGACAGCGGCAAAGGAGAGGGACAGCTTCGTCATCGAGAGGGTGGAGCCCCGCGCCAATGTCCTTGTGCGCCCGTATGTCGCAAATGTCGACGTCTGTCTCATCGTCCTCGCACCCGAGCCCGAGCCCGACTTCCTGCTTGCGGACAAGGTCATCGTCAACTGCCTTGCGGAGGGGATAACGCCCGTCCTAGTCTGGAACAAATCTGACCTTGAAAAAGCGGATCTTTCGGAGTATAATAACGTATGTGAATGCGCCTGCGTGAGCGCGGAGACGGGGGATGGCGTAAAGGAGCTTGCCGAACTCATCCGCGGAAAGACCGTCTGTTTTGCGGGACAGTCGGCTGTGGGCAAGAGCTCGCTCATCAACGCGCTGCTGGATTCACCGGCGCTCGAAGTAGGGGAGCTCGCGAAAAAGATCAAACGCGGCAGGCACACCACCCGTCGCTCGGAGATCCTCGCCCTCGGCGAGGGGACCTATCTCGTCGACACATGCGGGTTCTCCATGCTCGACGCCGTGGACATCCCGCCCGAGGAGCTCAGGCTCTATTTCGACGACATGGAGCGCTTCCGCAAGGACTGCCGCTTCAACACCTGCCTGCACATCGACGAGCCCGACTGCGCCGTCAAAGCGCACATCGGCGCGGGCGTCGGCAGAGGAAGATACGAACGATATAAGCTCATCTACGAGGAGCTTTGTGATAGGAGGAAAAACAAGTATGATTAAAGTCGCGCCGTCCATCCTTTCGGCGGATTTCGGCAAAATGGCAGATGCGGTCGGCAACATCAAGACCTGGGGCGCCGACATCGTGCACTGCGACGTCATGGACGGGGTCTATGTCCCCAACATCACCTTCGGTATGCCCATGGTCAAGGCGCTCAGGAAGTACACCGACCTTCCCCTTGACGTTCACCTCATGATCACCCGTCCCGAAAAATACGTGGGGCAGTTCTGCGACGCGGGCGCGGATTGGGTCACTTTCCACCCGGAAGCTTCCGATGACGTCCGCGGCGCTCTGAAAGAGATCAAGTCCAAAGGCGTGAAGTGCGGGCTCGTCGTCAATGCGGATCAGCCCTTCTCCATCGTCGAGCCTTACCTTGACGAGATAGACATGCTGCTCATCATGACAGTGCAGGCGGGGTTCGGCGGACAGTCCTTCAAGGCGGACTGCCTCGAGAAAGTGCGCATGGGCGAGAAACTGCGCGTGGAGCGCGGGCTCAGCTACGACATCGAGATCGACGGCGGAGTTTCACCCTCCAACATCGCGCGTTGCAAAGAGGCGGGCGCGACGATCGTCGTCGCGGGCAGCTCCGTCTTCAAGGCGGAAGACCCGACTGCCGCCGTCAAGGCGATGCAGATCTAGAGGCGGGATATGAAGATCGCGGTAACTCATCTGGACGGCAACGTTTTCGGACACTTCGGGCATTCCGAGGAGTTCAAGATCTATGAGGTCGATGGCGGCGAAGTGAAGAGCGCGGAAGTCGTCGCCGCTCCCGCAAACGGGCACGGCGCGCTGGCTGGTTTCCTCGCCTCTCTCGGCGCGGATGTGCTCATCTGCGGCGGCATAGGTATGGGGGCTAGAGTCGCCCTCGCCGAAGCGGGCATCACCGTCTACGGCGGTGTGGACGGAAATGCCGACGAGGCGGTCAATGCCTTCCTTTCCGGCACCCTCGCATTCGACCCCGACGCCGCGTGTTCCCATCACGGACACGGCGAGGAAGGGCACTCCTGCGGTTCGCATTCCTGCTCGGACCACCACTGCGGGCACTGAACAGCCGACACATCACCACACACCAAAGAGCCGCGGGCGACCGCGGCTTTTTGTTGTGTTCCGCACACCGCTTATTGCTTGAAACGGCAAAATGACGTCTTTTCGCACATCGTTTTTCACCTTGCCGATTGGCACTAAACAACGGTGCGGAGCCTTTCGGTGTCACGCGCTGCCGCCTTGTTTCATATCAATGAGTGCATGGAGGAAGGCTTATGAAGATCGTCTGTATAAATCCGCCCAAGATCGTAAAGCGCATCCTGAAACTCTTTGTAAGAAATGCCGACCAGAAATGAAGTTTTCCTTTTCGTTTCGGTTTGACATGTCGGAGCGGGATGATAAGGACCTGTCCTCAGAACAGGAGATTTTCGGATGAGCGAACGCGGAGAACCCGCGGGCAATAGTTTACATATTGGCAAGTCTCAGCTGCGGAAAAGCACCGGAAAGAAGTGCAAAGACATATGTTATTTTGTCTCGGATGAAAAATACCGGAGCGGAATGATAAGAACCTGTCCTCAGAGCAGGAGATTTTCGGATGATTTTTTGCGGGTGGGGCGCCTATACATATTGGCAAGCCTCAGCTGCGGAAAAGCACCGGAAAGAACTGCTCTGAGGGCGGGTTCGCATTATTCCGCTCCGGTAAAAGAAAAAAGCCCGCCGCAAAGGACGGGCAGAGTGTCGAAAAATAACGAGTATTACGCTCTGTCTATCTTTCCCGAACGCAGGCAACGAGTGCACACATACACTTCTTCGGTCCCGCCCGTCGTGGTCTTGACTTTGACCTTCTGAACGTTCGGAGCCCAACTGCGTCTGGTCTTTCTGTGCGAGTGGCTGACCTGGTTGCCGCTCATTCTGCCTTTACCGCAAACGCTGCAAACTCTGGACATGACTTACACCTCCTACACGTGGATAACGCGAATATATTATCAAATATCCGCGGCTTTGGCAACCGATTGAGCCAAAATTATTCATTTGGTTGCAAAAAATATTTACTTATAGTAAAATCCTCTAAAAGGTGTTGTAATGTCACTAACCACGACCAACAAATACGGCAAGATCTCCATCTCCGACGAAGCCGTCGCCGCAGTCGCAAGCTATGTCGCTTCCGAGTGCTACGGCGTCGTCGAAATGGTCTCGCGCCGTTTCAGCGACAACATCGCCACCCTCTGGGGCCGCAATAAGCTCGGCAAAGGCGTGAAGATCGCAACAGTCGACAACCTCGTGTACATCGAGGTCTTTGTCATACTCAAGGTCGGGGTCAACATCGAAACGGTCAGAAAAGCCACCGCCGACACCGTGAAATTCGCGGTCGAACTCTTCACGGGCATGCGCGTGAAAAAAGTGCATGTCAACGTGGTCGGCATAAGGATCTGACGCTCAACAGGTAGAAGGATGAATGTCATAGACGGTTCGAAATACAAATCAATGCTCGCGGGAGGGGCGAAGGCGCTGGAGCTCAACCGCCCGGTGATCGACGAGCTCAACGTTTTCCCTGTGCCGGACGGCGATACGGGCACAAATATGTCTCTCACGATGACTGCCGCCATGCGGGAGATCGCTCCCGTTGACACCGGCGACATCGGGGAGATAGCGGTCGCATTTTCCAAAGGGGCGCTGAAAGGCGCGCGCGGCAACAGCGGCGTCATACTTTCGCAGATCCTGAAAGGGTTCGCCGTGGCGCTCGACGCCGAGGCGGAAGTGAACAGAAAGAACTTCGCCGCTGCGCTGAAACGCGGCACGGAGATCGCCTACGGCGCGGTCAGCAAGCCCAAAGAAGGCACCATACTCACCGTCATCAGGGTGATGGCGGAGACCGCTGCATCTCTTGCGAAAAAACGCAACCTCGCGTTTGAGGAATTTCTCCTCGAAGTGATCAAAGCGGGCGAAGCCATCCTGCAAAAGACCCCGGAAATGCTGCCCGTGCTTGCAAAAGCCGGCGTGGTGGACGCGGGCGGCAGAGGGTTGGTCACGATCATGCAGGGCATGTATGCGGCGCTGACCGGCGGAGACATCCCCGTCATCGATCCCGCCAAGACCGCTCCCGAAACCGCTACTGCCGACGGAAAGAAGGAGTTCGTGTCGCTGGACAACGACTACGAAAACATCACCTTCCAATATTGCACGGAGTTTTTCATCACTCATCTGAAGACCGCCGTGACAGAGTCCGACGTGGATAAATTCCGCGATTATCTCATGACCATCGGCGACTGCGTTCTCGTCATCGGCGATCTCGACCTTGTCAAAACGCACGTCCATACCAACGATCCCGACCGCGCTCTCAAAGCGGCGCTCAAGCTCGGCGAACTGGATGACATCAAGATCGAGAATATGATGGAACAGCACCGCAAGCTAATTGCCGAACGGGAAGGCGGAAAGGAAGATAAAAAGAAGGAACTCAAACCTTACGGCATGGTCGCGGTGTGCGCCGGCGACGGAATGAAAGCCATATTCGAGGATCTCCTCGTCGACGTGACGATCGAGGGCGGACAGACGATGAACCCCAGCGTCTACGACATCCTCGGCGCCGTCAATGCGACCAAGGCGCAGGACGTGTTCGTCCTCCCCAACAACTCCAACATCATTCTTGCCGCGCAGCAGGCTAAGGAACTCGCCGACGTAAATGTGCACGTCATTGCGACCACCTGTATGCCCGAGGGCATCGCCGCCGCGATAGTCTTCTCGCCGGAAGTTTCCCCCGAAGAGAATTACACCGCGATGTCCGCGGCGTTCTCGGAACTCAGGACGGCGGAGGTCACTCATGCCGTGCGTTCCACGCGCATGAACGGTTTCTCTGTCAAAGAGGGCGACGTCATCGGCATCTCCGGCAAAAAGATCGTTGCCAAGAGCTCGTCCGTGGGCGAAGCGACCCTCGACACCGCGGCAAAGATCGTCGCAGACGCCGAAATGCTCACGCTGTATTACGGTGCGGATGTCACCGCGGCGGATGCGGAAAGGATGGTGAACAAACTCGAGGAGCAGTATCCCGACCTTGAGATCGCGGCATATTACGGCGGACAGCCGCACTACTATTACATCCTCTCCGCCGAATGATCGCCCTCACAGACATCAAAGGCGTGGGAGCGGCAACGCTCGCAAAATTCTCCGAGCTCGGCATCAATTCGACTGCCGGGCTCGCGCTCTTTCTTCCGACCAGGTATATCGACCTCGGTTCACCCGTCCGCGCCGCCGAAACGGAGAGCGGACAGTTCTCGGTGCTCGAAGGCATTGTCGTAGGCAAGACAGCCCCCGGCAAGCGCGGCACCCGCAGCTTTACCGTGCGGCTCATCGACGCAACGGAAGGGAAGGGCGGCTTCAAGGTCACATTTTTCAACCAGCCATATTATCACGCCGCGTTCAAAGAAGGGGAGCGCTACCGCTTTCTCGGCAAGACGCTGCCGGGAGAAGCAACTCTTGTCAACCCCGTCTTCGAGCCTGCGGACAAACTGAAAAATCTGAACGGCGTTTTCACGGTCTATCCTCTCCGCGGCATCATCGGTCAAAGTCTCTTCAAAAAACTTGTCAGAGAAGTTCTCGACTCCATGCGGCGCGACGGAGACTGTCCGGAAGAAGTGCTTGCGGCTCTCGATTCCGCACACTTTCCCGCCTCTTCCGATGAGGCGGAGCAGGGGATAAAAGCACTTGCCGCATTCGACGCCGCGACAGCCGTCGACATCTATAAGCGCACCGTCAACAGGGGAGACATCCGCAGAAAAGTATTCTACAATTTGCCGAAAGATATAATACTTTGCTTTGTTTCTTCACTTTCGGTGACGCCGACTCCCTCTCAAATGCGCACTTTTGAGGAGATATACGGCGATCTGACTTCGGCATCGGACATGTCGCGCATAGTCAGCGGCGACGTGGGATCGGGCAAGACGCTCACCGCGTTTTTCGCCGCCGTGTGCGCCGCGGCAGCGGGACATCAATGTGCGGTCATGGCGCCGACGGAGATCCTCGCCGCTCAGCATGCGGAAAAATTCCGTCCCGTGGCGGAGAAGCTCGGCATCCCGTTCGCGTTGCTCACCGCGTCCACACCCAAAAAAGAAGAGGAGGAGACATTGCAAAAACTCGCGTCCGGGGAGCTTTCCGTCATTTTCGGCACGCAGTCGCTGCTCTCAAAACGCGTAGTGTTCCGCGATCTTTCTCTTGCCGTCATAGACGAACAGCACAAATTCGGCGTCAACGAAAGGGCGGAATTGCAAAATAAGGGCGCGCGCGATGTGCTCACACTGACGGCGACCCCCATTCCGCGCTCGCTCGCCCTCACTTTCTATGATGACATCGCCGTATCCCGCGTTGACAGGCGCTCCGACGCCGCTCCGAATATCGCGACCAAGATCGTTTCCGATGCAAAACTAGCGGATATGCTGCGTTTTGTGGCGGGGAGATGCAAAGAAGGGGAACAGGCGTTTATCGTGTGCCCGTGCATAAGAGACAGCGAAGGGTACGAGACCCTGTCGCTTGCCGGTTTCGAACGCGAACACGGCGAAATTTTTTCCGATGTGCCGCACGCGTTTATTCACGGCAGACTGAGTGGGGAAGAAAAGGAAAATATAATGCGTGATTTTTCCAAAGGAAAAATCAAACTTCTGATCGCGACCTCCGTCGTCGAAGTCGGAGTGGACACCAAGGCGAGTATAATGTGCGTGCTTGCCGCCGACCGTTTCGGGCTCGCGTCCCTTCATCAGCTTCGCGGAAGGATAGGAAGAGACGGCAGGGCGTCTTACTGTTTTCTGCACACCACGAGCACAACGGAGCGCGCCTGCGCCCGTCTCAGGGCAGTCTGCGAATGTGCGGACGGCGCGGAAGTCGCGGAACGCGATTTCGAGATGCGCGGAGCGGGAGAGATCCTGGGGACGATGCAGAGCGGTGCCACGCTCACGCCTGCGCTAGGGCTTCCGATGACTCCCGGAGTGCTCGCCGCCGCGCGGTCATTCGATGAAAACGAACGCCGCCGCATCACTTCTTATTTTTCTTCGGTCTTTGCGCCGGAGCTCTATTCCGCTTTTGCCGAAAAAGTCGTGCGCGTCACTCTGGACAGCTGACGCCCGACAGTCTTTCCGAAATTTTTACGCTACAAGCGTAAAACCGCACCGTGCTTGACAGGTGATATCGATCTATGTATAATATTATTTTGCTGGCGCAGTATTCTAGTCAGTTTTCGCCGACCCGAAGGCGGGGGTAAAATATCGCCAAAGGGCATATCGATGAAGTTTCTGGTGATGGCTTTGGTTGCCCAAACCGGGGCTGTTGCTGGGAGTTAAGACTTTCGGGC
>CASDRL010000060.1 GCA_949283145.1 uncultured Clostridia bacterium
TGGAACTATCGCGAAGCTCTCTCATTTTCACTCCGCGTGAATGAAAGCGGATAAGAGCGCCGCACCGAAGGTATAGCGATTGTTACGCGAAGCGTCAATCGCGTCATTCCTCCGCCCGTGCCGGGTTCTCGGTGAGTGCAGTTCTCCGCTCGGTTATGCCGGTGCGATATTAAAAACTTTTGTAGAGATGCAAAGTCAGTCCCGCATGATGCGAGGACTGCACCCTAATCGGACACGGGGGAGGAAAGCCCGAATGGGGCTCCCCGCAAAATGCATGCATTTTGTGGGGTCCCCGGGTTGGAGGGGGAAATCAAGATAACCCCCGAGACGAACAGCTTATTCGGAGCGTACTTGAGCACGACGAACAGCTTTGAGCCGAGATGAACGCTTGGGGGTGAAAAGGTCAAGTGGCAGAGCCCCTGCCCTCCGTCACTTCACGCCGAGGGCGCGGAGAGTGGCGGGGGAAGGACGGTAGTCGAGGGGTTTGTCCTCCTCGCCGTGGTAGTCGCTGCCGCCCGTCCTGATGAGGGCATAGCGGTCGGCGACGGCGGCGATGGCGTCGGTATCCTCTTTGGAATGGGTGGGGTAATAGGTCTCTATGCCTTTGAGTCCGAATGGCTTCAGCCCTTCGACGAGCAGGCGGAGAGTCTTTTGCTGCAAATACTTCTTGGGATGCGCAAGAACGGGCAGCCCGCCGAATGCGGAGATGAGCTTCACCGCCTCGAGAGGAGAGGTGCGGCGGGTGTCGGAATAGGCTTTGCCATTAGGGCCGAGGAAGCGGTTGAAGGCGTCCTGCACATCCTTGGCATAACCATTCTCCACCATGAGGCGGGCGATGTTCATGCGCCCGAGCCCGTCCGCGGAAAAGTCTATGCCGAGCTCCACCCCGAGGGCGGTGAGTTTTGCCCCCACCTCTATGTTGCGCGTGCGGCGCATCTCTTTGACTTTGGCGATCTCTTCGCGGAATACCGGGTTTTTATAGTCAATATTATACCCTAAAATGTGGATCTCGCTGTTTGAATGCGCGGAGATCTCGATGCCCGGGACGAAACGCACACCCAAGTCGCGGCAGGCGGAAGCAGCCTCGTCCAGCCCCGCCACGGTGTCGTGGTCGGTGACGGCGAGGAGCTCTACGCCGAGCCCGCGCATATGTTCCGCCGCCGCCGCGGGCGTGAGCAGCCCGTCCGACGCGGAAGTGTGGATGTGCAGATCCGCTCTCATCATTCCTCCTCTCCCGAAGGAGCTTCTATGCTTGCCGCGGCTTCGGGGAGCTGCGGCTCGATGTCCTCGAATTTGTCCAGCTTGCGCACGATCTGCTGGTTGCGGAAGTCGATGTCGTCCACCGCTTTGACCACGCTCTCGGCGCGGTTCTTGACGGTGCGGATGAGGTCGGTGAACTTGCCGAAGTCCTTCTTGACCTTGACCATGAGTCTCATCATTTCGCCGCTCTGTTTCTGGATCTTGAGGGTGGTGAACCCGACTTGCAGGCTGTTGAGCAGCGCCGCGATGGTGGTGGGGCCGCACACCGTCACCCTGCATTGCGACTGCAGGTCGGCGGCAAAAGCGCCGTCCCGCATGATCTCGGCATACAGCCCCTCGTTGGGGACGTACATGACGGCAAAATTGGTGGTGAGCGGAGGTTTGATATACTTCGCCGCTATGCTCTTCGCCTCGCTCTTGACCCTTTCGAGCAGCTTCTTGCGCGCCATCTCCACCGCCATCTTGTCCCCCGTCTCGGAGGCGTCCACCAGGTGACCGTAGTCCTCAAGGGGGAACTTGGCGTCCACGGGGAGATAGACCTTCTCGTCGGACTGCCCCGGCATGACGATGGCGAAGTCCACCGCCTCCTGCGAACGCGAAGAAAGACGGAATTGCACCTCGTATTGCTCCGGGCTCAGGATCTGCTCAAACAGGCTTTGCAGCGCGACTTCTCCCCAGTTGCCTCTCTTTTTGACGTCGGAGAAGATGCGGTTGAGGTCGCCCACCTTTGCGGTGAGCTGCTGCATCTCGCCGAATCCCTTCTGCACGCTCTCCAGCCTGTCGCTGACCTGCTTGAACGCGGTCTCCACGCGCTTTTCCAGAGTCTCGGAGAGCTTCTCGTCCACGGTGACGCGCATCCTTTCCAGCTGCTTCTCGTTGTCCTCGCGCACCTCTTTCAGCTGCGTCTGCATCTCGCCGCGCATACGGTCCACGTTGGCGGTGAGCTCCTTGCGCACCTCGGCAAGCTGCGCCTGCAAGTCCGCGCGCATTTCGGCGATCCCGGTCTTTAGGTCGGTCTTCACCGCCTCGAGGTTCTTTGCAAGAGCGGCGTCCGTCTTCTCGGCGCTCGCCTTTTCGTCCGCGGCAAGCTGCGCCATCGCCCTGCCCAGGCTTTCCGTGACGGCGTTGGTCTTCTTCTCCGCGCTTTCGAGATATCTCGTGAGCAGATCGTTGACCGTGACGGAACTTTGCTGATTGGACGCCGTGATGCTTTCGCGCGCAAAGCCTATCTCTCTGGTCAGATCCTCGCGCAATCTTTCGCTCTCGGCGCGGAGTGCACGGGCATCCGTGCCGCCCCCCTTCCTTCTCAATGCAACAACAAGCGCCGCCGCCGAACATACGGCGGCAACAGCCGCAAACACTATGGTGATGATGGTCTCGACCGACATTTTCTTTCTCCTTGGGACATGATCCGTGCGGGCGCGCAGGACGCGCATTTCCCGCCAAATTTATCATACCCTCTCTTATGTCCCCTTTCCGGGACGTTTCGCCGCCCTCTTTTCAAGGAAGGCGAGCGCCTTATCTCTCTCGCGCAAAACGGGGTTGAGCACCGCTTCTCGGTGGAGCGCCGCAAGCGCTTCCCCTATCTCTCTGCCCGAAAATCCCGCCCTTTCCGCGTCCAAGCCGCCCACCGGCAGCTCCTTGACCGAAAGCGGAGTGCCGTCCGCGAGCATCTCCCGCCACACCTTCTCGATGTGCAGTTCCCCGACATCCGAGGCGCGGGTGGCGAAAGCGTCCGCGCGTTTCAGCGCGATGAGATCCTCCGCGATGTCCGCGTGCTCCGCAAGGAAGAGCCTGAGCTTGCCGTCCGACATGTCCCCTTTGAGGTCGACCATGTGGCATCCGATGAGTCCCGCCGTGCGCTCCGCCCTGCCCTTCGGCATCCCGAGCGCGAGCAGGCGACGGAGAGCGAGCTCCGCCCCCACCGCTTCATGCCCGTGCATATTGCCCTGCGCGTCGTGCGCAGGGCGCTTGCCGATGTCGTGCAGGAGCGCCGCCCATCTGACCGCGGGCGGAGACGCCGCAAACGCGAGGTCGGAGTGCCTGCGCGCGTCAAAGACGTGATATTTCCTGGGCTGTTCGAGCCCGCCGAGCGCGGCGAGTTCCGGGATGAGCAATTCCGTGAGCCCGAGGGCGTCCATGAGCGCGAGACCCCTGACATGCCCGTCCGCATTGCCGAGCGCGGGATAAGCGGTGTCCGCGGTGACGATCCTGTCAAGCTCCGCAAAGACTCGCTCCTTTGCGATGTCGAGCACGAGACGCGCGTTGCGCCGCGCGGACGCGAAGGTCTCCTCTTCCGCAAGAAAGCCGAGTTCCGCCGAAAAACGCACCAGCCTGAGCACCCTGTGCCCGTCCTCGGCGAACACCTTGTCTGGCTCCCTCACGGCGCGAAGCACCTTTCTTTTTATGTCTTCCGCGCCGCCGAAGAAGTCCGTGAACGTCTCCGTCAGCGGGTCGAAGTAGACGGCGTTCGCGGTGAAGTCCCGCCTCGCCGCGTCCTCACGCATATCCTCCGTGAAAGTGACGCTCTCGGGACGGTGCGCGCCGCTGCCCGCGGGATAGCTGTCCGTGCGGAATGCAGTGTATTCCGCAGAAAACCCCTCCGTGTATATCCTTGCCGTGCCGAGGCGCATACTTTTGGCACTTACGGCAAAACGGGTGTTTGAAAGCAGCTTTTTGACATCTTCAAGTGTCAGTTTGGAGCAAATATCGATGTCATGCGGCGGCACGCCGAGCAGCAGAGAGCGGCTGAAACCGCCCACCGCATAGAGGGTCGCGGAAGGGTGGAAGAGCTCCGCGAGTTCTTTGAGAGCCGCTCTTTCAGCCCCCATACACCTCGGGTGCGAGCACGCACACGTCGGGCAGATTGCGGAACTTCTCGGCATAGTCCAGCCCGAACCCCACCACGTATTCGTTGGGGATCTCGAAGCCGATGTAGTCGCCCTTGAGCTCCACCTTGCGGCGGGAGGGCTTGTCGAGGAGCGCGCACAATTTCACGGACGCGGGGCCGCGCGCTTCCAACAGTTTTTTGAGATAGACGAGGGTGACGCCCGTGTCGATGATGTCCTCAACGATGAGCAGGTGTTTGCCCGCCACGGGGGAGGAGAAGTCCTTGAGCATCTTCACCTCGCCGGAGCTGCTCGCCCCCGAACCGTAGCTGGACACCGCGATGAAGTCCACCTCGACATCCCCCGTCAGCTCGCGGAACAGGTCCGCGAAAAAGATGGTCGCGCCGCGCAGGATGCACACCACGAGAAGGGGTTTGCCCGCATAATCGCGGTTGATCTCGGCTGCCAGCTCTTTCACTCTCTTTGCGATCTCCTCGCGTGAAACGAGGACCTTTGCGATCTCTTTACCGTACATTTTTATCCTCTGTTATTTTGATCGTATTTTCAGTCCGCTCGGTGACCTTCACCCTCTCGGAGATCTCCACTCCCGCGGCGAAAAGGATGTCGCTGCCCGCGGCGCAGACCGTGATGCCGTCCCGCGCTCTCAAAGGCACCTTCCTGTCCGTGAGGAAGTCGCCGAAACTCTTCGTCCCGCCGCCGAACTTGGTGATGCGGTCTCCCTCGCGGCGCTTTCTCAGCACCGCGCCCTCCGGGATGGCGTCAAGGTCGGCATAGAGCGCGCCGCGCTCCCTCTCCGTCCCCGCGGGCACGCGCACTACGCGCACCCCCATCGCAGCGATCTCCCCCCCTGCGGGGAAGGGTATCTCGCGCTCGTCCTTCTCCGTTCTGCCGCGGGTGAAGACCACGCCGTCGCCGTCCAGGTGCGCCTCTATCCCGTGGGAGAGCTGCACGCGGCTGCCGTTTTCCGCCTGGGCGAGCCCGAGAACGGCGTCGTAATGTTTCTCCTCGATGTCCTGCTCCACCCCGAGCGCGTTGCAGGCACGGAGGATGCACCTCTTTGCAAGGACGGGCGCCCGAAAAGCCGAGAGCGGCACCCGAGCCTCTCCGCCTTTCACTTCCGGAAAAGGCGCGCACTTCTCAATGAAGGCGTCCGCCTCCGCCGCGCTCTCGCAAAGCCGCCCGAACGCCGCGTTGAGAGAGGGGGATCTCTCTTTGAGCCGAGCGATCTCGCCCCTCAAAAAGTTGCGGGTGTAGCCCTCGTCGAGGTTGGTCTCGTCTTCACGGTAAGGCAAGCCTTTTTCCGCGATGTAAGCGTCTATTTCGCTGCGCGGGACGGAAAGCAGAGGACGCAGATATTTCCCCGCCACCTCGGACATCCCTTTGAGCCCCCTCACGCCGGTGCCGCGAAGGATGCGCATGAGCATGGTCTCCGTCTGATCGTCCGCATGATGGGCAAGCAGCACGAAGCCGCACTCCCCCGCCTCCGTGAGAGAGCGGAACACGCCGTAGCGAAGTTCCCTCGCCGCCTGTTCAAGCGTGAACCCCTTCCCGCGAGCATAAGCGGGCGCGTCCACGCGATATACCCTGCACTCCACGCCCCGCGCGGCAGAAAACTCCTTTGCAAATTCCATGTCCGCAAGCGAGCTCTCCCCCCTGATGCCGTGCTCGACGTGTACGGCAAAAAAGTCCGCTCCCGCGCTCTTCAGCAGATCGAACAGCGCGACGGAGTCCCGCCCGCCCGAAAACGCGAGCGCAAACCGCGCCCCCTCGGGCAGCCGCAGCCGAAACTCTTCTCCCGTCACAGTCTTCATATAAAGTTATTATAAAACAAAAACTTTCTTTTGGCAATGAGTGTTCTCGTGGGGGTGTGGGGTATCATGCCCAATACCCCCTTGCGCGGGTGTTACACCCTCGCGCGCCCATACTGTTTTGTTTATAACTCGTTCAAGCACCTGTTTTGTCAAGGAATTGCGCCGAAAAAATTTGCAAGGCAAAGCCTGCAAAATTTTTCGCGCCCTTGACAACGATGCTTCGTTAAAATCAAAACACGCGCGGAGCGGTTCTCCGCCCCGCGCCTTAGTTGCTTCATAACCCGCCGAAGTTCCCTTCGGCGGACTATTTTCCCCGCCGACACTCGGCGGCGGGGCACCGCTTATAAACGCTGCTAATTCGCTGAGGGCGTCATTTGGATGCAGAACGCGAAAGCGCCCCCCCATTCGCTGACGGCGCTATTCTAGCGTCAGACAAGGAAAAGCCCCCGTCGGGAGGCGGAGCGTACAGAGACGTACGTGAGCATCCACGACGGGGGCTTTGACGCAGTATCACGCAAAATAGCGCCGTCAGCGGGTGTAGAGGCGAAGAACAAGCACAGTACAATCATCCTTTGCACCCACGCTCAGGGCTTTTTCGAGGAGACGGTCGGCGAGGATCTGGGGGTTTGAGGTGGCGGCCTCTTGGATGGCGGAGATGACGCCTTGCTCATCGAGGGCATCGTAGACTCCGTCGGACATGATGAAGACCATGTCACCATCGTAGAGCTGACGGCGGACGGTGACGGGAGACGCGCGCTCGATGATGCCGGCGGGCGGCGCAGCGCAAGAGACGATCTCGACGCCGCCTTTGTGCATTATGAATGTGGGGACGGCGCCCATTTTGATGATGTCGAGACCGCCGGACGCCGTGTCGATGACGGCAATGTCGATGGAAGAGAAATTTTCGTCGGAGGTCAGACACAGCAATTTGTTGACGAGGTTGAGGATGACGGCGTTGTCGAAACCCGCGCGGTAGAAATTCTCCACCATGGAAATGGCGTCCCGGCTGGCTTTCGCCGCGCGTTCGCCGCTGCCCATGCCGTCGGAAAGGGCGAAGAGCCTGCGCCTGCGCGACGGACAAAGCACCGTTTTCGCATCGCCGGACACGTTCTCCCCCTCTCTGCGCTTCCCCGCGCTGCCGTACGCCACCTCGAAAACGGAACACGCGGCAAGATGCACCACCGCCTCGCTGCCCCGGGGAGTCACAGCCACCCTCTCCAGCTTAACGCCCAAGCAGGATGAAACTATGCGCGGCAGCACCGCCTTGTCCGCATCGGACGCCCGTACGGTGAGCGCCACCGTCGACGACGCTCCTTCGCCGCCGACTACGATCTCCTCCGCCACAATGTTGTGCCGCAGCAATTCGTCTGCGATATGCTCCTGTTCCTCTTCCCCAAACCGTACGCTTTCGCCGCACTCGCCCGCAAGCGAGTCCAGCACCAGCGACACTCCCGCAAACTGCTCTGACATCAGGCGTTTGGTCTCGCCCAGCTCGCCCGCCTCTTCCGTACGTTTGCGGTAGGCCTCGGCGGCGCTCGAGACTACGGCGGCGAGGTTGTGCATTTTCCCGCAGCGCCCCGTGATGAACGGCGGCATATCCAGTATGGTCACTTTGCCTCGGAGCATTGCGGCGTCCGCCATCGGGCGTATCACGGACGCGGTGCTCCCGCCCAATGCGGCGAAACACCCCTCTCTTTCGGGACATCTGCCGCAATAGTTCTTTGCCACTTCAGCGGCAAGTCTCTCGGGCGTGTAACGCCCTTCACCGCTGTCAAGGTCACGCAAAGTCCCGGACATATCGTAAAAGACTTTGCTCACAGACATGAGTCTTGCGGAAAGCTCCGTCCTGCACCTGTTGACAACGCCGCTGAGAGCGGCATTCCCTCTGCCGTTCCCGAACACTCCGGCGCAAAACCGCTGCGGAAGAAGAAGGTATGCGCCCGCGCCCAGCGCGGTGCAGATGAGATTCTGCCATCCCCAGCCGTCGCCGCCGAAGATGAGCCATGCCGCGGCATAAACGATGAGCGCCCCCGCCGCGGACGCCCATTTGGTGAAAGGACGGAGTGCAACCACCGCTGCCGCACACGCCGCGGAATAGGCAAGAAAGAGCGGGTGAGCAAACGCAAGCGTGCCGCCCGCCCCCGCCGTCACCGCAAAAGCGAACGCCGCCGTACTGCCCGCTCCGTATGCGAGCAGCATGGAAAAGAATGGGATAAAGACGAAAACCAGGATGAGCCCCTGCACTCTGACCTCTGCCGCGGCATAACAGAAGACCGCCACAGCCAACCCGGCGGCGATGAGCTCATCCGGCGTAAACCGCGTTTTTATCCCCCTGAAAAGCACAGCATAACATACTGTTTGTGCAACAAACGCAAATGCGCCCGCCAACACGAAAGAGAGGATCCCCGCCGTCACGCTGCCCCCGAACAGCACCGAAAGCACGGCATGAGGAAGCTCCGAAACCAGAGCCGCAGCCGTCCCGGCAAGGATGTGCACATTCTTGCGCAGGCGGTAAAAGACGGCGTAAAGCAGGGCAAAGACCGCAAGAGGGACCGCCACGTAAAGCAACGTCCACGCCGAGGGCGAGAACGCTATGACGGCAAGCGCGTATACGGGAGCCGTGATCAGCATATTCTGCCGTGAATAGCTGAGACCTGCGAACCAGCCGAGAGCAAGCGCTCCGCCGAAAGTGTCGACGGAGGCAAGCAGCACCGCAGCCGCAGTCTCCGCGGCATAGACCGCCGCCTTTGCGGGCGACAATAAAAACCGTTTGGGGATGCGGGTGCGCCGTCTGCCCGTGAGACGAACGGCACCCGGAAAAACCTTTGCGCGCATATCCGCAATGTTATGCCGCCCGCAACGCAAAAACTTTCCGTCCGCCGCCGTTTCTTGTCCGAACGCCGCGAAAAAGCGCCCTCTTGCGCGAGGGCGCTTTCTTTAACAAGAGAAATGATCCTTCTCCGGGTCAGAGTTTGCCGCCGCAGAAGGGACAGAACACACAGCCGGAGAGCGCGATCTCTCTGCCGCAATGCGGGCATACAGCTGCCGCACCCTCGGCAGACTGCGCGCCATCCTCCGGAACGGGCGCGCCGGAAGACGCCGCTTTCGCCGCCATTTCCGCCGCGAGTTTTTCCTGCAACTCTCTCTGCCGCGAGATGGCGGCACGCACCTCGGGAGACATGTCTTCTGCGCGCATCCCCGCATTCACGGCGGCTACGGGGTTGAAACGCGCGGCAAACGATTCTATGGCTTCCTGCTCGGTGACTTCCACTCCGTCCCGCACGAACATGACATCCGCCACGATACTATACCCCGCCAGATTGCACGTGTCGATGAGTTTCCGAGCAGCGGCGAGTGCGTTCGGAGCATAACCGAAACATTCGGAGATGAGCATCTTGTCCTGCATCTTGACAGCATTCACCACCCTGCAGAGCATCGCGCAATAGGCGTGACGCGACATCACGATCATAGCGGGGATCGCCGGCACGATAAAAAACGCCAGCCCCATCATCACCTTGCGCAGTTTGTTGAGTTTCTCACACCTTTTTTCGAGTTCGGGGACTATCTGCTTAAGATCGATATTCATGCTTCCCTCCTTCTCCGCCCATCCCGCAGGACAGGGTCACTTCAGATTTTAGCAAACATCCCGCCCGCATTCAAGCCCAATAATAAGAAACGGCGTGCTCGGGGACGCTATGAATAGGCTGTTCGTCTCAGAGGAGTTTCTCTTCCCCAATATAAAACCGGAACGTATTGAAACCAATGGGGACGAGGTAAAGCGGGGGACCCATCTTTGATGGGGTATGGGCGCGCAAATGTTCAATGGCTGGCAGGATATGCCCGCCATTGAACATTTTTGCCCCGTCCCCATTTGTTTCAGAGTTATACGCGAACTCATGCAACACTTGCTCAAAGTAGTCGTCGTGTTCAAAGACGCTTCAAATGAGCTGTTCATCTCGGGGGTTATCTTGATTTCCCCCTCCTTCCCTTCGGGCTTTCCTCCCCCGTGTTTGAAACGGGCTACCGTCCTCTGACATGGGAGTAAAATTAAACCCCCTTCCTGCGGGTTTCCCCCAAAATCGTTCCCCCTGAAAGGGAACCCACCATTTTGGGGGAAACCTTCGGCACTTGGGCATTAGGGCGTCCGAGGACGGCGCCTCTGCGGCGCCGCCATGTTATGCCGCTTGCAATGCGCCCGCGAAGCGATCAGATGGCGCATTGCCGACGCACTTCACGTCTGCCCTCGGCACTCATACGGTCGCCGCGGCGCTCAAGAGGACTTCGCCCTGTGAGCGCTTGGTGAGCGGCTCCACTCTGAACGAGATAACGTCGTGTCTAAGGACGTCACGATCATGCTGTTCGTTATTCCGTCTTCGAATGAGTGTTAGGCGTGCCTAGAGACGCTTCGAACGAGTGCTCATTACCTGACGGCGATATTTGGATGCAGAACGCGAAAGCGCCCTTGGCGGGAGGCGGAGCGTACATAAACGTACGTGAGCATCCACGACAAGGGCGCTGACAAAGTTATGCGCCAAATAGCGCCGTCAGGCGTAGACTGCCCAGACAAGGCCGTACCCAACCAACACCGCTATCAACGTGAAAGGCACGCTGATCTTCATATATTGGAGGGTGCCGACTTCGTGACCGGCTTTGCGGAGAATGCCGGTGGCGGTGATGTTGGCGGAGGCGCCGATGGGGGTGAGGTTGCCGCCGAGGGTGGCGCCGGAGAGGAGACCTAGGTAAAGGACCATGGTCTGCTCGGGGGAGATGCCCATGGTGCTTGCAATGCCGGTGATGACAGGGAGCATGGTCGCGACGTAGGGGATGTTGTCGATGAAGGCGGAGATGAGCACGGACGCCCACACGAGGAGGGAGTAGAGGGCGAAGATGCTGCCGCCGCTGGCTTTGACGAGGATGTCCGCGATGTCGTCGATGATGCCGACGGCGTCCAGCCCGCCGATGATGAGGAAGATGCCCGCAAGCAAAAGCAAGGTCTTGAAATCTATCTCTTTGAGCGTATTCTTGACGCCGGAGAAGTCCTTGCGGCGGATGACGGTGTAGATCATGCCCACGACCATAAGACCCACGCAGATGATGCCGGGGGTGACCTCGGGTTTTTCGGGGATGAAGGAGACGCCGATGAGCAGCGCGAGCATGGCGACGAGCAGGAAGGTGGGGAAGAAATCCTTGACCTCGGTGCGCTCGGAATACTCGACCTTCTGTTTGTCCTTGCGGAAGACGATGAGAAGGTAAGCGGTGGCGGCGAGAGCGGCGATCTGGACGATCCAGAACATGCCCATCTTGCCATCCATCACGAAAAAGTCGATGAAGGACATGCCCACCTCGCTGCCGAGCATGATGGAAGTGGTGTCGCCCACGAGCGTCGCGGCGCCCTGCAGGTTGGACGACACGGCGATGGCGATGATGCCGGGCACAGGGGAAATGTCCAGCTTTTTGGCGAGCGAGAGCGCGATGGGCGCGACCATGAGCACGGTGGCGACGTTGTCGACGAACGCGCTGACCAGCCCCGCAAAGAGGGAGAGCGCGATGATCGCCCATTTGACGTTGGGCATACGCGCGATGAGAAGGTCGGCAAGAAGAGCGGGCATCTTGGACTCGATGAAGAGCGCGACGATGCCCATCGTGCCCGCAATGATCATGAGCACGTTCCAGTCTATCGCCGTGGCGAAATCCCCCCACGGCAGAATGCCTATGCACAGGAAGAGAAAACCGACTCCCGCCGCGATGTACGCCCTGAACTTCGGCAGAGCGAGCAACAGCACGTAAGTCACCAAAAACAACACTAATGCCGCGATTTTCACGGATAATACCCCCTTTTGAGCGAAACTCCCCCCTCTTTCCCCTCCTTGACGCACCGCGAACGGAAAGGGCGCCGAGAAAGAGTTTACCCTTTGATTTTGAATCACCTTGCGGCATTTGTCAACCCCCGTTCGGCGGGGAGTCGCAACAAGTTTTTTCTTCTCTCCTCCTCTTTTTTGCGGGAGCGTGCGGACGGAAAAATTTTTTACAAAATTTTTGCGATTTTCCCGCAAGAGGTTGATTTCGGGACGATTTCAGTATATTATGTATCCTCTCAAATTATAAAGGAGTGGGTGAAGTCGATATGGCGCTTTCCGTTGCGATGTTATGCCTTTCGTGTCTGAGCGTGGTGCTCGCCACCGCGTTCGGCGCTAAAGCACGCATCGGAAAGGTGAAAGTGCGCATCTATTGGATGGTCCCTGTCGTCTGCGCCGTAGTGCTTGTCGCCACGGGAGAAGTGCCCCTCGAGCAGCTTGAGGAACAGTTCTTCGGCGACTCGGACATGAACCCGCTGAAGACCCTCGCCATCTTCCTTTCCATGAGCGCGATGAGCGTGTATCTGGACAAGGTGGGCTTTTTCAAATTGCTCGCCACCAAGGTGATGAAGCACGCGGGCACCAGTCAGGTGAAGCTGTTCATCCTGCTCTATCTCATCATCTCGCTGGTGACGATCTTCACTTCCAACAGCACCATCGTGCTCACCTTCACGCCCTTCATCTGCTATTTTGCCAAAAACAGCAACATCGATCCCGTGCCCTTCGTCTTCATGGCGTACGTGGCGGCGAACACGTGGAGCATGTTCCTCGTCATCGGCAACACCACCAATGTCTACATAGCCACCTACTTCGGCGTGGAATTTATGGAATACGTCCGCATGATGGCGCTGCCCACGGTATTCGCCGCGGCGGTATCCTTCTCCCTGCTCTTCCTCATCTTCCGCAAGAAGCTGAAAGAGCCCCTGCAAGCGAGCGAACTCGAAGTCACCATCAGGAACGTCCCCGCCCTCGCGGTGGGCGTCGCGGGGCTCGGAGTGTGCACGGTGCTGCTCATCATCTCGTCATATATCGGGCTGGATATGTGGATCGTATGTCTGTGTTCCGCGGGTGCGGTGATGGTGGGCGCTGTCATCTGCCTCCTCGCCAAAGGACAGTCCCTCCACCCCCTCAAAAAGACGGCAAAACGCATGCCGTGGCACCTCATCCCATTCCTCATCTCCATGTTCGTCGTCGTGCTCGCGCTCATGAACAACGGCGTAACGGAAAGCATCGCCTCCGTCTTCGACAACGAGCTCTCCCTCCTCTCCTTCGGGGCGCTGTCCGCGGGCGCGAGCAACCTCATGAACAACCTGCCCATGAGCATGTTCTTTGTTGGCATACTCTCCTCCCTCTCGGAGCCCAACCTTATGCCCGCGGTGTTCGCGACGGTGATAGGCTCCAACATGGGCTCGCTGCTCACCCCCGTGGCGTCCATGTCCGCGATGATGTGGCTGTCCATAGTCAAACACAAACACGTGGATTTCAAGTTTTTCGACTTCGTGAAAAAGGGAGTGCTGATCACGCTGCCTACTTTAGCCGCCGCGCTCGGCGGACTTGCCTTAATGCTCTGACGGCGTCATTCGGCGCACAACTTTGTCAGCGCCCTTGTCGTGGATGCTCACGTACGGTCTCTGTACGCTCCGCCTCCCGACAAGGGTGCTTTCGCGTTCTGCATCCGAATGACGCCGTCAGCGAATTAGCGTTTGTGCGGGCGTCTTCGAGCACGATGTCTCTCTTTCGGAGACGGAACTACGCGCCGCTCAGCCAAACTTGCACAGCGGGCGCTTGCGCCTGCTCTTGCAAGTCGCGGCGCGCTATCTGAGTGCCGAGCAACGCCGTATATCTAAATAGACACGGGCTTTAAGTGCGAACCGAAGGTCCAGCGATTGTTGCGCTCTGCGCCAATCGCGTCGTGCCGAATTCCTCCGCCCGTGCCGGGTTCTCGGTGAGTACTGTTCGCCGCTCGATTATGTCAGTGCGAGACCCAAACTTTTTTCAAGAGGCGGAGAGTAAGTCCCGCATTTTAGGAGGACGATACTCTAATCGGACACGGGGGAGGAAAGCCCGAAGGGAAGGAGGGGGGAAATCAAGATAACCCCCGAGACGAACAGCTTATTCGGAGCGTGCTTGAGCACGACGAATAGCTTGATCGAGCGTCCCCGAACACGGCAAAAACTCCGAACCGATGCGAACGAAGGCAACACATTTGTTGCGAAAACGGCGGCGGTTTGATATAATTTTTGTATGGGAAGGAAACTCGAAGGCATCACATTCAGCAACTTCCGCGACTTGGGCGGGCTCGACGTCGGCGACGGCAAGATGATCGCGCGCGGGAAGATATTCCGCGCGGGCAAACTGCGCCCCAAAACGGAAGAGGACAGAGCTTTTCTGAAGGGGCTCGCCCTAGACACCGTGGTGGATCTGCGCATCCCCGCCGAGGTCCGGGAGAAGCCGGACGAACTGCCCGCCGGCGTGGAATATGTCAATGCATCGGTGTTCGGCGACACGAAGTTCCAAGTGCTGGCGCCCACACTGAAGTCCAAGCTGATGATGCTCTTCTGCACGGACGAGGAGTTTGACGAGATCCTGCAAGGCATCAAGGACTCCTACGCCTATATGCCATACGCGAAGCACGCCTATTCCCTGCTCTTCGACAGGCTGACGGCGGGCAGGACGGTGGCGTTCCACTGCACGGCGGGCAAGGACAGGACGGGTGTTGCCGCGATGATGATCGAGCTCGCTCTCGGCAGGACGCGGGAGCAGGCGAAGGAGCAATATCTTCTCTCCAACACCTACCGCGCGGGCTCCAACTCCAAAATCATGAAGGTCATCAATGCCGTGCCTCTCCGCCCGGGGTTCTACGCCGTGGTGGACTACTCCTCGCAGGTGCACGAGGAACTCTTCGACAACGCATACAACGCCATCTTCTCGCGCTATGACACGATTGAGGACTTTCTCCTTGCGGAATACGGCATAGGGCGCGAGACCCTGGCTCTTTGGAAAAGGAACTATCTCACCGAAGCGGAGTGAACATGAAAAGACCCAAACTCACCATCGACGACATGAAAGCGTTTGAGGAAAAGCTCCTCTACGACATCAAGTTCGCCTACGTGCGCACGGGACACGCCAAAAACGAGCTGCTCGGTTTCCTCACCGTGTTCAACGCCCGCCGCTCGCTGAACGTCAAGGTCAAGCGACAGGTGCACTACGACATGGACGGAGACAGAAAACTCTATCTCAACATCTACGAGCGCAAGGACCGCGACCCCGACATCAAAGCCCCCGTATTTGTCTACATCCACGGCGGCGGCTGGATAGGCGGGCTCCCGGAGACAAGGGAAGCCTTCAACACCCGCATCGCGGAAGCGGGCTATTTCGTCGTCAGTCTCTATTATGGGCACTCCCCCTTCTACCCTCACCCTCAGCCCATACAGAACATCTATAAGGCGTTCGCGTGGCTAAAACAGCACGCAAAAGAGTTCAACATCGACACGGACGCCATTTTCGTGGGCGGCGAGTCTGCGGGGGCGCACCTCTCCGCCATGGCGGGCGCCATCTCATCCGACCCGGAATACAACGCCCGCTTCGACCTCCATCCCGCAAGCCGTCACCAAAAGATCGCGGGGCTGGTGCTCAACTGCGGCGTCTTCGACCTGGAAAAAGCCATCGGGCTCCCCTTCAAAAACATAGAGCTCTATGTGCAGTCCTATTGCGGCGGAAAACCCTTCGACGAGCTAACAGAGGAGGAGAAAAACGAGATCTCACCCATCTATCACCTCACCAAGGACTTCCCTCCCACATTCGCCATCTCGGCGCAGTACGACGCCCTCGCCATCCTCACCTTCGACCTCGTGGAAAAGCTCCGCTCCCTCGGCGTCGAGGTGGAACACTATCACGGCACGGGCAAACTCGCCGTGCACGCCTTCGCCGTCGTGCAAGCCCTGCGCATCTCGAGAGAAGCGATGTTCGGCATCCGCTCTTTCCTGCGCGCGCATACCAAGGAAGGGCTTCTTCTCCGCCTGCGCCCACGCAGGTGAAGAAACAACGGGCTTCACTTTTCTTTTTAAGTTACCGACGGTGTCATTCGGCGACCTGCTTTGTCAAAGCCCCGTCTTCGGGCAAGGGCTTCGTCGTGCTCGGGGACGCTCCGAATAGGCTGTTCGTCTCGGGGTTATCTTGATTTCCCCCTCCTTCCCTTCGGGCTTTCCTCCCCCGTGTCCGAACAGGTTCACTCCTCGCATCATGCGGGACTGACCGTACATCCCTACAAAAGTTTTTAATATCGCACCGACATAACCAAGCGGAGAACTGCACTTACCGAAAGCCCGGCACGGGCGGAGGAATTCGGCACTCGCAAATTAAAGCCCGTGTCTATTTGAGTTTACAGCGTTGCTCGGCGCTCAGATAGCGCGCCGCGACTTGCAAGAGCGAGCGCAAGCGCCCGCTGTGCAAGTTTGGCTGAGCGGCGCGTAGTTCCGTCTTCGAAAAGAGAAACGGCGTGTTCAAAGACGCCTGCTCAAACGCTAATTCACTGAGCGCGATATTTCGATGAAGTGCGCGAAAGAGCCACTGTCAGGGAGCGGAGCGTACACGGACGTACGTGAGCACCATGACAGTGGCTCTGACAAAGCAATTCGCGAAATAGCGCGCTCAGTCGAGGTCTTTCCAGAGGGACTTATACGCGTCCTTGTTATACGAAATGTTCTTCTGGTAGGTCTTGACGCCGAAGTCGTTGACTTTCTCCTCGTAGATGGCGGACTGTTTGCCGGAAAGGAGGGTGTCCTCGATCTGCTGACGGATGGTGACGCAGTCTTTGAGGGTGGAGCCGTACTCGATGATGTAATCGAGGGGCAGGACGCCCTCATCAAACGCGGCTCTTTCTTCTTCGTTCATTTCTCTGGTGCCGACAATATTCCCGTCCTCATCGTATTTGGCGATATAGTTTTCCGCATCGGTAGGCACGGAAGTGCAGACGAGGATGAAGATGCCGGCATAGGCGTTGCTCGTGGAGCCGGACTCGATGAAGCTGTCGCCGAAGACGTAGGAGCGCTCCACGGTGCCGTCTATGGTGTAGGAGCCGGTGCCCTGCTTGATGAGGGCGCGCGCCTGCTCGGTGAAGGATTCGATGTAGCCGGAGTCGGTGCCTTCGGGAGTGACGAGATAGCCGAGACCGCCGTTGTTGGAGTCGGAGGAAGTGCCGCCCTCGTCATCGCCGACGAGATAGAGCCAGGTGGTGGCGAGCTCGCGCATCCAATAGACGCCGAGCACGCGGGACATGCCGTCTTCCACCGCTTGGGTGACCGCCTCGAAACTCGCGTAGATCTGATCCACAATACCCGTGACTTCATCGGTGGAGAAGGCGGGCACGGCCTCGGGGAGATATGCCATGGAGGGGCAAGCGGTGGCGTGATACTTGATCTCCGCCTTGCCGGTCTCCTTGTCATAGACGAACTCGACGATGTTGTTGAGGTCCGACCCCTCATCCATGGTGCCCGCACACTCGTGCTCGGGGCAGGTCATGGGGTCGCAGTCCGAACCAGCGGAGCAGGAGTGCTTGTCGCAGGTGTAGTCCGGGTCGTAGTTCGGGTTGCTGACATTGATCTCCATCGCGCGGAGCAGTTCGTCGCGCTTCTTTGCGATGACACCGTCCGCATACACGCCGTCGTCCACCATCTCGGTGAGGATGGCAAGATCCTCATCGGGGAGGCGGAGCAGGATGTTGAGGACGAAACCGTAACGCTCTTCCGGAGAAGTGTACTCGTGATAGTAAGAGGACGCGAGCGCGCTCTTCAGAGCGGACTCATAGGAAGTGCGGTTGCCCGCATACGTCTCTTTGTTGGCGGCGACCATGGAGTCGAACCTTGCCTCGACCTCCTCCTGCGTGACGGCGGCGGACTCGCCGACCTTGCGCTCGAGGCGGGTGATGAGCAGGGTGTCCTGTTCGCTCGCGAGATAATAGTCATAATTCGTGCGCAGTTCTTTGAAATCCTTCACGACGTCTTTCACTGCGTCATCGAGATATTTGTTGAGATATTCCGTCTTCTTCTCATCGGAATAGGTGGAGAGGCATTCAAGCTCTTCCTCGAAGCTCATGATGAGAGCGCGGTATTCGTCCGTGAGATTGCCGGCTGCATCCATTGCGTGGGGAGAAAGCGCCACGGTGTCGTCGTCGGGATCGTAGTCCGCGTCGGGGTCTTCCTCTTCCGTCTCACGCACGGGACGGGGCTCGAGATAGGGCGCCCACTTGGCGTAAAGGGTGATGCTCTTCTTCCCTTCTTCGAGGGTGACGGGGGCGTCGAAGTCGAACTTGTTGCCGTCGGTGCACTCTTTATCGGTGTACCAGCCGTAGAAGGTGTAGCCTTCGCGGGTGGGATCGTCGGGCTCGAAAGCCTCGGTGCCGTTTTGGATGCGCTGACGCTCCACCGTGCTGCCGCCCTGAGAGTCGAAACGGACGGTGACGGCGTCCTCGCCGTTGTATTCTTCATACTCGCCCTTGTCCGAACTGCTGCCCGATGAGGAAGAGGTGTTGGCGCTGATGAGGGACGCGAGCGCGCTGTTGATGGCGGAAAGGATGTCCTCGTTGACATTCCTGATCGCGCGGTCTTTCTCCGCCGCGGAGAGCAGGCTCTCGGTGGACACGCCCACCGCCGACGCATCGGGATCGGCCATCTTGACGAGGGTGTCCTTCGCAAAGAGGACGAGCAGCTCGCGCTGGGCGAGGGACTGCAGAAGATAATCCGCCGCTTGCTCGTAGGTCATGCCGTAGTAGGCGTTGTAGATGTAGGCGTACGAGTTGAAGCTGATCGCGAGCTCATACTTGTAGATCTCGGACGTCTGCCCCGCATAATTCACGGTGGCGACGACCTGGTTGGCGTCTCTGTCGTCGTTGCGGCTGATGATCGCGTCGCAGCCGGCGAGAGCGCCGACGCAGACGGACACCAAGAGCAAGAGAACCAATAAGACTGCAATTCTTTTTTTCATATACACTCCGTAAAGTGGTTGTCACCTTTTGATTGCAATAGTATGACTATTATACACACACGCAAGCGCGCCCGCAAGCATTTTTAGCACAAATCGGCGTCTTTATGCCCGCGGTGTCCGCACTTTGAGGACGAAAGAGGCGTCCGCCGCGCAAAATCGCGCGGGAGGATGGGTCCTCGTGCGTTTCACGGCAATTCTTTTCTCTGCAAATGAGACGCTTTCAAGGTTGAAAAAAGCTGAAAGTTCACGCGGCTGCGCCGCCCGAGGACACCGCCTCCTCGAAAAATGCGATGAGTTTGGCGAGCTTCCCGGAGTTGGAAAGCCCCTTGACGTCAAAGATGAGAGAGGGCGGCACCGTATTCGTAAGCACGGCGTCCGTTCTGTGCGCCGCCACGGTCTTCATCAGCGTCTCGTCGCCGAAAACGCTTGCGTCCGCAAAGAAAACGCCGGCGCCGTTGCGGTTGATGACGATGCGCGCCGCTCCGAATCCGCGTGCGAGATTTTTGAGGAGCGCAACATCGACAAGGTTGACGAGCGCCTCGTCCGGCGCACCGTAGATCTCCGAGAGTTCGCCGAGGACGGCGTTACGTTCCGCCGCCGTAGCAACGCCCGCGATACGCTTGTAGATGCGCAGTTTGTCCCTGCCGCTGACATAGCCCTCTCGGATGTAGGCGGGCACGTCCACCTTCATCTCCACTTCCCGCGCCTCTTCTGGTTTTCTGCCCGTGCGCATCTCCTCGACCGCCTCGTTGAGGAGCTCGATGTACATCTCGTAGCCCACACGCTCGATGTGCCCGTGCTGTTCCGCGCCGAGCAAAGTTCCCGCGCCCCTTATGGAAAGATCGGAGAGCGCGACTCTGAACCCGCTGCCTATCTCGGTGTTTTCCATGAGGGCGCGCAGCCGCTTTTCCGCGTCCGAGGTGAGCGCCCCGCTTTCGGGGACGGTGAAATAGGCATGGGCGAGCACGCCCCTTCTCCCCACTCTGCCGCGCAGCTGATAAAGCTGCGAGAGCCCGAACCTGCCGGAATCGATGACGATCAGCGTGTTCGCGTCGGGAAGGTCGATGCCGTTCTCTATGATGGTCGTCGCGACGAGGACGTCATACTTTTTGTCGTAGAACGCCGCAATGCGCTTTTCGAGTTCTCCGCCCGCCATCTGTCCGTGCGCCGTGATTATGCCCGTCTCCGCCGGGAGCGCGGCTTTGAGTTTCTCGGCAAACGCATCCAATGCGCCGATGTCGTTAAGGAGCACGAGGGTCTGCCCGCCCCGTGCGCATTCGCGGGTTATCGCGTCCGTGACCAGCGCGTCGGAATATGGCGTGACGTACGTCTGCACGGGCAGCCTGCCCTGCGGAGCGGTCTCCAACAACGAAATGTCACGCACCCCGGAAAGCGCCATGTTGAGGGTGCGCGGGATGGGCGTCGCGGAAAGGGTGAGCACGTTGACGAGCGGGTTGCGCACTTTCAGCGTCTCCTTGTGCTCCACGCCGAAGCGCTGCTCCTCGTCCAGCACCAAAAGACCGAGGTCCTTGAACTCCACCCCTTTGGACAGCACCTTGTGGGTGGCGATCGCCATATAGAGACTGCCGTCCGCAAGCCTGCGGAGCGTCTCCGCATTCTCCGAAGACGTCTGCAGCCTCGTGAGCAGCGCGCATTCTATGCCGAAGGGTCCCAGCCTCTTCACAAGATTTTCGTGATGCTGGCGGGCGAGTATGGTGGTGGGCGCGACCAGCACCGCCTGCCTGCCGTCCATCACCGTCTTGAACATGGCGCGGAAGGCGACCTCCGTCTTGCCGAAACCGACATCGCCCACAAGCAGCCTGTCCATGATCCTGCCCTGCTCCATATCCTGTTTGACAGCCTCGATCGCCTTCAATTGATCGGCGGTCTCTTCATATTCGAACTCGTCTTCGAATTCCTTCTGCCACACGGTGTCGGGGGAATAGACGTGCCCCTTCCTCTTCTCCCTCTCGGCGTAAAGTTTCAGAAGGTCGACGGCGAGTTTGCGCACGGACTTCCGCACTTTGTCCTTTTCCCGCGCGAACTCTTTGCCGCCTATCTTGTTGAGCTTGGGATGCTCCTCGCCCACGAATTTCTGGAGATTGTCCATCTGATCCGTGGCGACATAAAGCACGTCCCCGTCGCGGTAGCGCAGGACGACGTATTCCTTCTCGAACTCCCCCGCTTTCATTATGGTGGTGCCCTCGCACAGACCTATGCCATGCACGCGATGCACCACATAATCACCCGCTTTCGGTGCGGTAAACTGCGTTTTCGGTACGGCTATGCCCGAACCACGGTGTTTGCCCACGCATTCGGATACGCCGATGACGGCGAGTTTTTCGGCGGTGTATACAAAGCCCGTCTCGATCGAGAGCGGGGTGACGCGCACCCTCGCCGAGCCCTCTCCGTCCGCGGAATATTCCGTCCCTACATCCTGCTCCGCAAGGCTGTCCGCCACGCTCCGAGCCCTCTCCGGGCTCCCCGTGCAGATGAGCACCGTAAAGCCGCTCAGTACAAAGTTTTTGACATCCTGCCCCACGGTGTCGGGAGCGAGATAATATTTGGTGACGGGACGGGTCTTCGGCGAAAGCAGCTTGGTGGGAGAAAAAAGAGGGTTCCCCAGCTCCAGCGCGGTGAGGGAGAGTTTACGCGAGAGCATGATCCGTCTCCTCACTTCGCTCGGCGTAAAGAGCGCGTCCGCGTGCTCGGGAAGGATCTCCCCCGCCTTTGAGAGCGGCTCTATCCTGCCGCGAAATTCCTTGGTGAGGATGTCTATCTTGTCGGAGACGACCTTGGGCTCGTCAAAGATGACGAGGGGCGGCACTCCTCCCGCCGCCTCGCCGAAACAGTCGAACAAGAACGCGGAGTTGTCCCGCGAAAATACCTGCGCCCACGCAAGGTCGGCAGGCGCCGCGCCCGCGTGGATCTTGCCCGCAAGGGACGCCGCGATCCGGTTGCCGCCAGCTCTTGCGGAGAGCGCCTTGAACACTCTTTCGGCATCTTCCGCCGAGAACACCACGTCCGTTGCGGGATAGACGGTGACGGCATCGAGGTCGTCCACCGAGAGCATGGTGGAAAGATCTATGCTCTTCACGCTCTCCACGAGGTCGTCGAAAAAGTTGACCCTGTACGCTCCGCCCGCGGTGCAGATGTCGAGGATGTCGCCGCGCAGCGCGAATTCGCCGGGGTCCGCCGCCATATCGCGGCGGGCGTATCCCGCCGCCGCGAGCCTGTCCGCCGCAGCCTGCGGCGAGATGACATCCTCGCGGGCGAACCGTACGGTGAGAGAGGCGAGCACTTCCGCACGCGGGAACTTCTGCAAAAGCGCGTCCGCGCACACCACCGCAACGTCCGCGTCTCCGCATGCCAGGCGCGCGAGCGCTTCCGCACGCTGCATCGCGCCGCGCACGGAATAGGAATTGCGGCACATCAGCACATCGTCGCGGTGAGAAACGAAAACCGCCCGCACCCCCGGAAAGGAGCTTATCTTCGAGAACATGCTCCTCGCCGCCGGCGGGTCGGGCGCCACATATATCTTTTTTGCGGGGACGGCAGCGGCGATGTGCGCCTTGGCTCCGTCCGTTATGCGGATGACTGAGACAGCCTGAAGCTCCCCGGGGATGCGTGCGTCCCCGAGTCTTGAAAGAGCGGCGAGCCCTTCGCCCATATTGCGGATGTCAAGGACGGCGGGCTTCATTTCCTGCGGTTCAACCTCTCTTCGACGCGCTGTATATCCTCCCCCGCAATGAGGGAAAGGACAGCGTCGGCGGCTTCCCCGACGCACTTGTCTATTGCGGCTTTATCTGCGTAATCGACCTTTGAAAGCACCAGATCGACTATCTGAACCTCTTTTGCTGCGAGTTCGTCCGTCTTTATGCCGATGCGGATGCGCTTGAACAAGGTGGTGTTGAGCTCCGCCACTATGCTGCGCATCCCGTTGTGTGTGCCCGCGCTCCCCTCCTCGCGGAGACGCATCCTGCCCACTGGGAGATCGGCGTCGTCGTACACCACGATGAGCTCGTCTTCCGTGTCGCAATATTTCCTCACGAGCTGCTTGACGCTCTCGCCCGAGAGGTTCATGAAAGTCTGCGGTTTGGCTATGACGAAAGGCACTCCGCCCGCCCTGCCTTTGGCGGTGAGCGCCGCGCATTCCTTGCCCGAAAAACGCAGCTTGCATTTCTTTGCCAGCGCGTCCGCGACCATGAAACCGATGTTGTGATAGGTGTTGCGATAGCGGGTGCCGGGGTTGCCGAGCCCTACCACTACGTACATATGCCCTCCCGCGGCGGAAGGGCGTCCCTTCCGTCTACGAAGTTTTGTCCGTGTCTTTTCGCGGCTTTGCCGTCTGCCGCTGACGTCCGATGACGAACGCGCCCGCGTCCACGTCCTCTGTGACGGTGGTGCCCGCCGCGACGAACGCCCCGTCCCCCACCCTCACGGGGGCGACGAGGTTGACGTTGGCGCCGATAAAGCACCTCTCGCCCACTTCGGTGCGGTGCTTTCGCTTGCCGTCATAGTTGCAGAACACCGTGCCGCACCCGATGTTGGTGCTGGCGCCCACCTCGGCGTCTCCGATGTAGGCGAGATGCGCGCTCTTTGCGCCGTCGCGGAAGAGGGAGTTCTTGATCTCCACAAAGTCCCCCACGCGGCAGCCCTCGCCTATCTCGGCGCCTCTCAGACGCGCAAACGGTCCCACCTCGCTCCGCGCGCCCACGCGCGTGTCCGCAAGATGAGACATGACGATGTGTGCGCCGCTCTCCGCGGTGCAATCCGAAAGGTGCGATCCCTCTATCAGCGCGCCGCTTTTCACGACGCTCCCGCCCGCTATCCTGCAAAAGGGCAGGATCTCCGCGCCCGGCTCTATGACAGCCGTGTCGTCGATGACGGTGTTCGCGGTGTCCGCGATGTACACCCCCGCGTCGAGCAGTTTCCCGAGGATGCGCTCTTTTATTTGATTATACACCACCGAAAGATTTTTTGCACCATCAACTTTGACGAAGTGCGGCGAGGTCAGAAAATAGCCCTTCCGTCCCCCGCCCGCGCGCACCATCTTCGCCCCGCGGTCCTCGTCGCCCAGGATGAGCTCCCCCAGCTTGTGTTTCTTCATACACTCCGCACCCCTCGCGATGTCCTCCGCAGTCACCAGCGGCATATCGAGAGGTATGACGGCGGCAACGCCCTCCCCCGCAAGCTCTGCCGCCGTTCGCTCCGCGTCCTCCGCCCCTGCGCGCACGCACTCGAACGCCGCAAATTCCCGCAACAGATATTCCTCCGCGCTCCTGCCGAGGATCACCCTCCCCGCATCCTCCGCCTCAACAAAACATATCTTCGTCTCCATATCCCACCTCAAAAATTCTTTGCCTGCCTATCAATATATGCCGCCTTTTCGCCACTTATGCAGGGGCTCTGCCCCTGCATCCCCGGCGGGGATGTGCAATGGGCTCCGCCCCTTGACCCGGCAGGGGTTTCACCCCTGCACCCCACGAGGGGCATCATGCCCCTCGACCCCGTGCTTTTATATAATATTGCGCCGAATGGCGCGGCTTCGCCCGCACCCTTCGGCGCACTTTTATTAAAGCATGGGCGAGTGTCCCCGAACACGACGGCTCTCTTTCGGGGACGGTTTAACGCCCCCCCCGAGCGTGGCGTCCTTAGACACGACGTTATCTCGTTCGGAGTGGAGCCGCTCACCAAGCGCTCACAGGGCGTTAGCCCTCTTGAGCGCCGCGGCGACCGTGTGAGTGCCGAGGGCTAGACGTAAAGTGCGTCGGCAATGCGCCATCTGATCGCGCAGCGGGCGCATTGCAAGCGGCATAACATGGCGGCGCCGTGGAGGCGCCGTCCTCGGACGCCCTCATGCCCGAGCGCCGAAGGTGCCCCCTAAAACCGTGGGGCCCCGCAGGGGGGGAATGGTTTTTGGGGGAACCCGCAGGAGGGGGCTTAATCTTACTTCAATGTCAGGGGACGGCAGCCCATTTCAAACACGGGGGAGGAAAGCCCGAAGGGAAGGAGGGGGGCATTCTAACTCACCCGCGAGACGAATAGCTTATTCGGAGCGTGCTTGAACACGACGAACAGCTTGATAGAGCGTACCTGCCCCGATTTTGCGTTTGGTCGGAAACGCAGGGGTCGCGAGGGTCGCCCCCTCGCGAATTCACCCTGCGTTGTGTCGGGACGGTCAGTCCGTCCCCGTTCCGTAGGGGGCGCACAGCCCGAAGTCCGCGCCGGGCGACTCTGCGCCCGCGACCCATGCCGCACTCGCGTCCCCGCCTATCGGGAGCGACGCGTCCGAGACATAGTCGTAGTCTATGTCCACGGGAGTGTACGGCAGTCCGAGCGCGCACGCCACCAGCGATGCGACGACGGACAGTACGGTGACGACAATGAAAGCGATCTTCTTCTTGTCCATTGCTGCTGCCTCCTTCGCGTTTTTCGCGCGGACGGACAGCCCTGCCCCGACGCACACACCCTAACGCCGCAGCCCCCGAAAACACAACCTTTTATGTCACCCTTCCACGGCGGACGAGCGGATACGGACGATACCGAAAAGCGCTTAGAGGTAAGGCGACGTTTCTCCCCTACGAGCTCCGCGGGTCAAAAATGCCGCCCGTTTCCGGACGGCGTTTTTTTGCAAATTGTGCTGTTTATATCGCATTTTGACAAGTTAAACTTGTTTTTAGGTCATATGTCGTTGTCGGACGCAGCCGCTTTTCCCGCACGTTTTTTGCGGAAAAACGAGGAGAGCAAGGCGCCGCACTCTTCCGCCAGCACGCCGCCCGTGACCTCGACGTCGTGGTTGAAAAGCCCCTTTCGGAAAAGATCCACCCTGCTGCCCGCGGCGCCGGTCTTCGGGTCGTATGCGCCGAAGACGACGCTGCGGACGCGCGCATTTATCATGGCGCCCGCGCACATGGGACAAGGCTCCAGCGTGACATAGACGTCGCAGTCTTCCAGCCACCAGTTGCCGAGGACTTTCGCCGCGCCTTCCAGCGCCACGATCTCGGCATGGCGGACGGCGGAATTCTCCCTTTCTTTGAAGTTACCCCCCTCGGCTACGATGCTGCCGTCTTTCACGACGACGGCGCCCACGGGCACCTCGTCCGCCTCGGCGCACTCCGCGGCAAGTTCCAACGCCCGTCTCATAAATTTTTCGTCAGTTGCGGTGTCGTACATACTCTTCTCCGTCGGCGGCTCCACGCCGCCCTTCCGCCCCACGGGTATTTCTGCCCGCGGGACTCTTTCATTTGTGATACGGCGTCCCGCCGATGATGGTGAACGCGCGGTAGAGCTGTTCTGCGAGCATCACCCTGAAAAGCTGGTGCGGGAAGGTCATCGCGCCGAATGACACGACCTCGTCCGCGCGTTTTGCCGCATTCTCCGCGAGCCCGTGGCTCCCCCCGATGAGAAAGCTGAACTCCGAGACCCCGGACGAGCACTTCCCCGCGATGAAGGCAGCGAGCTCCTCGCTGGACATCCTCTTCCCTCTGCCGTCCAAAGCCACGACGCAGCCTTTTGCCTTTGCAAAGAGCGCCTCCGTCTCCGTCTCGCTCTGTTCCGCGGGAGACTTCCCGGCGGGGGCGGGCGGCACCTCTATGACGGAAAAGGCGCAATGCGCTAAGAGCCGCTTGGCGTATTCCGCCACAGCGTCCGCGAAGTATTTCTCTTTCAGCCTGCCGACGGCGATAACGTTCACTTTGACCATATCTTACAGATACCCCCAAACGAGACTGAACAGCGTTGCCGCGGCTCCTACGGCAACGGTGCCGATGAGCAGGATGTCGCGGGAGAGAGGGATAGCCCCCGCTTCCGAACGGAAGAAGGGCGCGTCGGACAGTCTGCCCTCACGCACTGCGTCGAACCGCATCGCTCGCAGCACGAAAGCGACCGCGACGACGGACAGTGCGGCAAGCAGGATGAGCACCGCCACCCCCGCCACGCTGCCGTAAAGCCAGCTCCTCACGGCGCCGATGATCCCGAAGGCGGGCACGAGTTCGTCATAACTCTGTACTATGCTGATGAAGTTGTTGAAGAAGTGGACGAACATTGCGGGCAGCACCGATCCCGTGCAATAGACGATGCAGGCGAGCACGGCGCCGAGCACAAAGGTGTGTGCGAACTGCATCACGTTCTGGTGCATGAGCGCGAACAGCAGTGCGGAGACGAGCACGACCTTGCCGCCGCCGTCGCGGAAAGCAGTGACCAGCAGCCCCCTGTGCGTCAACTCCTCGAATATGCCGGGCAGCACGGCAGAAAGCGCGATCTCGGCGACAAGCGCCGCCGCGGTCTGCTCCGACGCCGACGATCCGCCCGTCTCGAACCCCGTGAGATAAAGGAAATTCTGCCATGCACCCGCCGCGACTCCCACCAGAAGGAGCAGGGGCACGGTGATGAGCAGAGTGCGCGCAAAATCGCGCATATGGCACTTTGAAATATAAAAAACGCGCGGTAAAGCGCGTATTTCGTCCTTTTGACACCTGCCGACGATGATCCACCATCCGAGCACAGGCAGCAGACCGAAACAGCAGAGCTGCACGACGAGCGTGAAGAGCAAGCTCATGTCGACGCCGAGTGCGTCGTCCACTCCCACCCTCTGCGAGATGCGCAGGAGCAGCGTCATCAGGACGACGAGGAAGTAGACTATGCCGCCGCCGACGCGCGGTTTCATAGCGCGAGCCCCATAATGAGGGCGACCACCCAATATGCCGCCGAAAGCCCGACCGCGAGCCACACCCCGAACATGGACTGCGACTTGCCGTAATACTGCACGTCACAGCAGAGGAAAAGTTCCCTTTCCGTCCTCTGCCATCCGCGCTTGGTGAAGAGGGACCCGACATAGCGGAAGGCGTCCTTCACGGGCGCGAGACGGTCGCGCTTGGGCTGTCCGCCTCCGTCCGCATACGCCGTGATGGTGTATTCGTCAAAGACGACGCCGTTTGACACCACTTTGAACCCGTCGCCGCTCTTTGGCTTGCCGAGACGGTAGTAGGCGTAGAGCAAGAGGACGAGGACGAGGGTGCCGACGACGAAACTCACCGTGCCCGTCAGCCAGTTGAAGGCGCCGAGGCTTGCGATCGCCCCGTCTATCTCCGAGATGTACGCCGTCATGAGCAGGCTCATGAAATTGTTTAGGAAATGCACCGCGACGCACGGGACGAGGGAGCCCGAGAGCATGAACAGCACCGCGAGCACCGCTCCCAAACAGAATTGATAGCCCGTCTGCAAAGGATTGTTGTGCAGCAGAGAGAACAGCAGCGCAGAGACGAAAACTCCGAAGAGCGCCCCTCTCGAAGCGAGCCCGGGCAGCACGTTGCCGCGCATGAGCAGTTCCTCGCCGCATGCGGGAATGAGCGCGAACACGAACAGCGCGAGGAAAAACACGCCGACGTTGTCATATTCTATGGCGCCCGCCGTTATCCCGCCGACATAACCCATCTTGCCGAGCACCACCTGAAAGAGCATGGAGACGGGAAGGAAGGCTATGATGGTGAAGACCGCGATCGGAAAGAGGAGCAGCCAGCGCCGCGGGTCTTTCATCGGGCGGAGCTTCGCCACCGCGGGAAGGTCGTAACGCCTCCACATGGAAAACGCCCACACGACGAGCACTATCGCGACCTGTACGACGGCGCCGTTCACCCAGTTCGACACACTGAGCCCGGCGAACGTGCCGCCGACGCCGCCCATTGCGTAATAAAAAACGTTGGAGAGGATGGAAATGCCGCACAGCGCAAAGAGATAAAGGCTGCCGCTTTCACCCGCAAGAAGTGTCTTTCTCATTTTACTTCATACACCTCACTTGCAAAATGCTGGCTTGCCACGGCGACGGAAATGTCGGCGCAGCCCCTCCCCTGCAGTCTTCCGGCGACAGCCCCGAGCGCGAGCTCCGGAAGGTTGTTGTTCTCGCTCAGATGTCCGAGGAGCATGGTGCGCACCGCGGAACCTGCAAATCTTTCCGCAAAAAGCGCCGTCATATCGTTGCTGAGATGCCCGAGGTCTCCGAGGATCCTGCGTTTGAGAGGTTCCGGATAACTCCCCTCTCTCAGCATGGTCACATCGTGGTTCGCCTCGATGAGCACAGCCTCGCTCTCGCGGACATTGTTGTACACCCCGACCGTCGGTCTGCCCATATCCGTCGCCACGCTCACCTGCGCGCCCGTCTTCAGGCGGAAGGAATAACCCAGCGGGTAGACTGCGTCGTGCGGGATCCTGAACGGTATGACCTCGATGTCCCCTATGGTAAACCCTCCCTCGTAAAAGTCCACCTCGGTGTAACCGTTGAGCTCCCCCTGCCTGCGCAATATGGCGCCGGCGGTCTTGGGATGCGCGTATATCTTAGTGTCCATGCCCACCTTCGGAAGAGCCGCGATGTGATCCGCATGTTCGTGCGTGACCACAACTCCGTCGATCTTCGCCGTGGACAGCCCGAAGCGGCGCAATTCGGAATTGATGCGGGAATAGGAGACGCCCGCGTCCACCAGGATGGCGGTGTCGTCCGAAAAAACCAACGTGCAATTCCCCTTGCTGCCGCTTGCAAGCGACACTATGCTTATTGACATATATCCGTTCGTTCGGTTTTGCGGGCGCGAGCATCCGCTCTCCGCCGCACGCCGCGTGCCCGGATGAGAGGCAACGGCATCTAAATAATCATATCCCCGCGGACAAAGCCGTGGGGGATGACGGTCCGCGTCCCTGACGCGGGTTTACGACACGGTCTGCGGGTGCGTTATGCGCCCCGGTGCCGCTCTCAGATCTCTCCGCGAGAGCGGAGCACGGTGTCCTCTTTATCCTCTCTCCTCACGCAGGCGGCGAGGAAGATGACGGACACGACAAAGATGAGCCCGAAGAGCGCGAGCATGGTGAGCGTCTCGGCGTCCTTCGCCGCGTTGAAGTGTCCCGCGATCTCCTGATGCGCGATCTCTGCGGCATAGGCAGCCGCGCCGATGAGCGAGAACACCGCCAGCGTCTTGCGGGGATATCTGCCCGCGATGAGCGCAGCCAGCGAGACTATGAACAGCACCGCGGCAGCGACCGCGCCCACGGCATTGACGAGGGTGAGGGAAAGGTCGAACAGATCCCCGTTCGCCCAGGCTATGATGCCGCCGATGGCGTCGACCTGCGCCAGGGTGTATTCGGGATGGATGTCGGGCTTGAAGTATGCGAGGAGATAAGCAACCACGCCGAGCGCCGCGAGAATGAACATCACGGCGGAGAAGACGCGGTTCTCGACCTTGGCTTTGCTGCTCGTGCGGGCGGCTTTCTTGCGTTCCGCGCGGTCGAACTCCACCGCTCCGGACGCGTATTCGGGCTGAGCGATCGCCGCCGCCCCGCCTTCCGTGCGCAGCACGTCGCTGTCCTGCGTCATATAGGGCACGACCGCGAGGGGCACGATGATGGGCTGCAGCTGTATGGTGTTGCCTTTGGGCGCAACGATGGGCACGGGACCTCCGATCCCGACAGGCTTGGTGACCGTCGTGGACGCCGCCGCGTCCGGCTCCGGATCGCCGTAAGCCTCGCTCTCATAAAGGACGGGCACTTCGGGCGGGAAGGAATTTGCCGCAAGTGCGGAGTCCTGCGCTGCTGTCGAAACATGATTGTCTTTCTTTGCCATATCTCCTCCGTGCGCCGAAAGGCGCAGAGCTTTTCTTGCGGGAGCGCGCTCCCCTCAGTGTACGCGGGTGTAACCCGTGCGAAGCGGCGTGATGAACGAACACACGACCGCAAGGACCACGTTCACGCCTGCCGTCGCGAACAGCGTGAAGAATTCGCTCGTCTTCCATCCGCGGATGAAATCGTCCATAAAGTCGATCTGCCCGAGCCCGATGCTGTCGGCACCGACGAGTGCGGCGATGAACAGCGCTGCGACAGAGAGCAGATAGACCACGGCGCAAGCCGTATATCTGCGCGGTTTGATCGCGCCGAACAGCCCCGTCACCGCTTTGATGAGATTGATCAGCACCGCGAGAAGCCCCACGGTGAGGATCATATCCGGCACCATGTCCACCCAGACGGCGTTGACCGCCTCGCCCTTCCAGCCGAGGTCTATCGTCGTGCGGAAGGCGTCGATCCATCCGGAAATGACGTCGAACTGCTCCGGGACGAACTTGAACGGGATGAAACCCGGGTCGAACCCCGCCGCCGCAAATGCGAAAGGCAGCACCACCGCCGCACACGCCACGAGCATGATGAGGGAGGAGATCAGGTTGCGCGTGCGCACCTTCCTCTTCCAGCGCCTGCCCGCGTCGGGAGCCGTGGGCTGATAGTCCGAAGCGGTGGAAACGACGTCCTCGCCGTGCTCCGTGCCTGCGGTCTCATACTCCAGCCTGGGCGTGATGACAAACTCCTGCGTCACCGCGGGCATCCGTTTCTCCGCCGCTCTTCCGATGGGCTTCGGCGCGAGCCTTATACCGGCGTCATCGACTTTCCGGTTGTTTGAAACGTTGTTTTCGTTCATATCACTTTCCGTTGCCGGCGGGGGCGTCCTCGTCGGGTGAATACTGCATCAGGGGCTGGTTCTGCGTGACATACGGGACGAACGCCACGGGCTGCACGATGGGCGGCATCTGATAGGGCTCGCCCGTCTCGCGGTTGTAGAGCACGGGCGCGCCGTAGGGATAGCCGTAAGGATAGCCGGGGGCAAAATGGGGCGCTCCCGCGAAATTGGGGACGTCCTTCTCGTCGGACGCCTTCTCTATGGGCTTGGTCTGCGCCTCTTTGAACGCCTCTCCCGCGAACTCCTCGAAGGTGGGCGTCTTCTGCGCTGCAAGGTCTTCTTCGGGTGCGGACAGCACCTTTGTCTTCTTGCGGATGGGGGGCGACTGCTTGATGAGCCCCTTGTCGAGAAGCTCCACGGAACGCGCGCGGGAACGGCCGCACCGCGTGCATCTCAGCGCGTCCGCCGCATTCACTCCGCCGCACACGGGGCAGATGAAAGGATTCTCCAATTCGTCCATATTTTCCGCGGCGGAATAAGGATCGGCATAGAAAGCGGAATAGTTCCTGACCGCGGAAGAGAGCTTTTTCAGCTGAGCCACGTCCTCGGAACCGAGTTCGTTGACCTTATCGCGGTAGGCGTCGAGCATGACCGCCTGCTTTTTGAGTTCGTCGTTGGTCTTGCGGCGATAGTCCTCCACGTCCTGCATGGCTTTCGCCTTGTCGCGCTCCACGCTCTTTTTCATCCTTGCGATCTCGCGCTCGGCGCCGTCCATGCGCTCCTTGACCATAAGGTCCGCATTCATCTTGTTGCGGCGCATTTCGAGGACGTCCTCTTCCGTGAAAGGATTGTCGGGGTCCTCAACGGGCGCACCGCAGCGGGAACAGAATTTGGCGCCCGGCAGGTTCTCCGCGCCGCAGATGGGACAGACGGGACGGCGAAGCACGCCGAGCAGCTCTCCGCAATGCGCGCAGAAACGGCTGCCCGCATTGTTGCGGGTGCCGCAGGAAGGACATTTCACTTCGTAATTGCCGGCGACTTCCGCTCCGCAGGTGGCGCAGTATGCCTGTCCGCGCTCCACTTCGCTGCCGCATACCTTACAAGTGAACATATATCACCTCACGAATACTTTTATTCTTTCGGATATTATACTGCTGTCAACGCCGATTGACAAGTGTCAAACTGCATTTCCTGCGTTTTATTGTGCTTTATAGTTGTCTTTAAGTCCGACGATGCAGTTGAACTCGCCGCCGCCCTTTGCGATGAAGTAGCCCTCGCGCAGGAACTGGAACCTCTCTCCTTTGGGTGCGTCCGCGGCAAAATGCTCGGCTTTGCCGTGCAGCACCTTCACGGAATCGCGGTTGAGACGGTCCATATAATCGCCGTCGCCGTCGTTGATGAGGTAGTCGTACATGTTGACGGTGATATCGGCGCAGTCGCGTGCGTTCACCCAATGTATGGTGCCCTTCACCTTGACCGCAGCCCCCTCTTCACCGGACTTCGTGCCCGGGATATACTCCACGTGCACCACTTCGGGCTCGCCGTCCGCATTCAGCTCGCAGCCGACGTACTTCACCACATACGCGCCTTTGAGACGCACCGTGCCGTCCGGTTTCAGACGGAAGTATTTGGGCGGAGGATCGAGAGAGAAATCGTCGCGTTCGATGTAAAGCTCGCGGGAGAATGTCACGGTGTGCTCCCCCGCCTCGGGATCGCGCGGATTGTTCTCGAGAGTGAGATTTTCCGTCACGTTTTCGGGATAGTTGTCCACCACGACTTTGACGGGATCGAGCACCGCCATGGCGCGCGCCGCATGATCGTTGAGATATTCGCGTACGCAATGCTCGAGCATCGCGATGTCCACCACGCTGTCCGCCTTTGCGACGCCTATCCTGCCGCAGAAATCCCTCACCGCCTCCGGAGGATAGCCGCGCTCGCGTATGCCGGAGAGCGTGGAAAGCCGCGGATCGTTCCAGCCGCTGACTACGTTTTCGTCCACCAGACGTTTCAGAAAACGCTTGCTCATCACTGTGTGAGTGAGGTTGAGCCTTGCAAACTCTATCTGACGGGGACGGGGGTCGAACCCGCAGTTCTCCGTCACCCAGTCGTAGAGGGGACGGTGGTTTTCGAATTCCAGCGAACAGAGGGAATGCGTCACGCCCTCGATGGCGTCCTCGAGAGGATGCGCGAAATCGTACATGGGATAGATCACCCACTCGGTGCCCGTATGCGGATGCTCGGCGTGGCAGATGCGGTAGATGACGGGGTCGCGCATGTTGATATTGGGCGACGCCATGTCGATCTTGGCGCGCAGCACCTTCTCGCCGTCGGCGAACTCCCCTTCCTTCATCCTGCGGAAAAGATCGAGATTCTCCTCCACGCTGCGGTTCCTGTACGGGCTCTCCTTGCCGGGCTCGGTGAGCGTGCCGCGCGTGGCGCGGATCTCCTCCGCGCTGAGGTCGCAGACATACGCCTTGCCCGCCCTGATGAGCTCCACCGCGCACTCGTACATCCTGCCGAAATAGTCGGAAGCGTGCAGTTCGCGGTCCCACTTGAAGCCCAGCCAGCGGATGTCCTCTTTGATGCTCTCCATATATTCCACGTCTTCCTTGACGGGGTTGGTGTCGTCAAAGCGGAGGTTGCATTCGCCGCCGAATTTCTCTTTTATGCCGAAATTGATGCAAATGGCTTTAGCGTGGCCTATGTGCAGATAACCGTTGGGCTCCGGGGGGAAACGGGTGATGATCTTGTCGTGCTTGCCCGAAGTAAGGTCGTCGACGATGATGTCTTCGATGAAATTGGAGGGAGCGGGGATCTCTTTCTTCATGTCTGTCCTGCGGGCGATGCCCGTTAATGAGAGTTATTCTTTCGTAAATAATAGGATACACTATCGGGCGGGATTTGACAAGTGCGCGCGCATAACTCGCGCGCGAAAATATATCGACAACTTTTTACACCGTCCGCATCCTCGGGCGCAAATATCCCACGAATGAAAATTTATTTGTCGTGACAGGGCCCCGAAAGATCGACCTCGGCGGAGTTCAGCCTCATCTCCCCCTCCTCGAAACGGAAGCCGAAACGCTCCAGTTCCGGACGATGACCCGGGACGGCGAGAAGGACGGGATTGAGAGAAAATTTGAAGAGCATCGCCCTGAGGAAAAATTCCTTATCCCCGGGGTTTATCTCCTCATTTTTGATCTTAAAGTGCGTGATCGTAACTTTTTCCCCCACTTCGGCGCGCATGAGACCGACGGGGGCGCCGTTCTCTCTCATCACGAAATTAGCCCCGCCGACGGGGATGTCGAGGGCGAGTGCGCGATAAAGTTCCGCAAGCGTCTTTTTGTCCGTTTCGAAGCCTACGGTCAGCATCCTTTCTCTCCGTATTCCACGCTCACGAGGGTGAGACCTTCGGGCGGCAGGGTCTTGCCGGCGAGAGTCCTGTCCCCCGTCTCCAACACCTTGCCGACGTCCTCCGCGGTCAGCTTGCCCTGCCCCGCATAGACGAGAGTGCCTGCGATGATGCGCACCATGTTATACAAAAATCCGTTGCCCGTGACAAAGATGTCGAGGGTGCCCTCCGTGAGTTTGCCCTCTCTCACCTCGCCGTCGCTTTCCAGGCGCACGGAAAAGACGGTGCGCACGGTGCTCTTCACCTTGGATCCGCTCGCCTCGAAGCCCTTGAAATCGTGCTCTCCCTCTATGACGTCCGCGACATCGCGCATGCGGGCGAGGTCGAGGGGCACGACGACGTGCGCGTGCGTCTCTTCCAGCATGGGACGGCGGTGACGGGAGACGTAAAGGGAATAGCGGTAAGTCTTGCGTTTTGCGGAAAAGCGGGCGTTGAAATCTTCCTCCGCGGACTCGCAGGCGAGCATGCTGATGTCGCGGGGGAGCAGCGTATTGACCGCAAAGGGGATCTTCTCCGGCGGGATGGCGGTCTCCGCGTCGAAGTGCACCACCTGCCCTTCCGCGTGCACGCCCGCGTCCGTCCTGCCGCTCGCGGTAGCCTGCGTGGGCGCGCCGAAGGTCTCGGAGAGCGCCTTTTCCAGCACTTCCTGCACGCTGAGCCCGTTGAGCTGACGCTGCCAGCCCACATAGTTCTTGCCGAAATAGGATATCACAGCGCGAAATCTCACACCAGCCCTCCGAAGATGAGGGAGTCCATCGCGAAATAGTATCTGTCCAACAGCACCGCGACGAAATAGGCGGCGATGAGGAAGAACGCGACAATGTCCGCCGCGCCGAGGCGCATCACCTTCATCTTGGTGCGCCTCTCGGTGGCGTTATAGCACCTGGCGTCCATCGCGAACGCGAGTTCGTCCGCCCGCCTGAACGAATTGACGAAGAGGGGGATGAGCACGGGGAGCAGCGCCTTGGCGCGCGCTATGAGCCCGCCCGTGTCGAAGCTCGCGCCCCTCGCCTTCTGCGCGGAGATGATCTTCTGCGTCTCCTCGAAAAGGGTGGGGATGAAGCGCAGCGCGATGCTCATGATCATGGCGATGTCGTGCACGGGCACCTTGATGAGCGCAAGCGGTTTTATCAGGCTCTCGGTGCCGTCCGCGATCTCCACGGGCGTGGTGGTGAGTGTGAGCAATGACGCGCCGCTGATGAGCAAAACGAGCCTTAAAGTCATCTTTATGGTGGTGTGAACGCCCTGATCGGTGATTTGGAGCGCTTTCCAGCTCCACAGCACTTCGCCGTTTTTGATCATGAAGAGGTTGATGACGGCGGCGAATATCACGATGAAAATTATCGCCCGCACCGACTTCAGCACGGAGAGCATCGGGAGCTTCGCGATGAGGATGATGAAGATGAGCACCGCCGCCGTCAGCATGAAACCGAAGTAGGTGTTGACAAAGAAGATCGCCACCACGAACATGATGGTGAGCAGCAGCTTCATCCTCGGGTCCATGCGGTGCACGACGGAGCCGGTGGGATAATATTGTCCGAATGTGACGTCTCTAAACATCCCTTTCCTCTCCTTCGTTCCCGTTCTCTGCCGCGAGTTCTTCTCCGCTCTCCTCCGCGGGCGCCGCGTCGTGTTTCGGATGTGCCGCGCGGTAGGCGGCGAGGGCGTCAGCGAGCTCCCTCGCCGTGACTATCGTGCGCGGGAGGTCTATGCCCCTTGCAGCCAAGCTGTCGACAATGCGCGCCGCGGTGGGCAGCGAGAGTCCCGCCGCCGCGAGTTTCTCCCTTTCGCCGAACACTTCGGCAGGCGATCCGTCCGCGACTATCCTGCCCTCTTTCAGGGCGACGATCCTGTCCGCCATCTCCGCGATGTCGTCCATATAGTGCGACACCATGATGACGGTGGGGCTCACTTCCTCGTGCAGTTTGCGCACGAGCGCGAGGATCTCCCTTCTTCCCACGGGGTCCAGCCCCGCCACGGGCTCGTCCAGGACGAGGATCTTGGGCTCCATGGCGATGACGCCCGCGATGGCGGCGCGGCGTTTCTCTCCGCCCGAGAGCTCGAAGGGGCTGCGCTCCGCGAACTCCTCATACGGGAGACCGACCACTTCCATGGCGCGGCGCACTCTGCGCTCCACCTCTTCCTTGTCCAGTTTCATATTCTTGGGCCCGAAGGCGACGTCCTTCGCGACCGTATCTTCAAAGAGCTGATATTCGGGATATTGAAAGACCATCCCGACGGTGAACCGCAGCTTTTTCAGGGTCTTTTTCTCCGAGGCGTTCATGCCCTCGACCGAGACCTCTCCCTGCTGCACCTTAACGAGCCCGTTGAGGTGTTGTATGAGGGTGGATTTCCCGGAGCCCGTCGCCCCGATGAGCCCCACGAACTCCCCCTCTCCCACGGCAAGGTCGATGTTGTCCAGCGCCCGCTTCTCGAAGGGGGTCTTGACGGAATAGGTATATGTCAGTCCTTTCAGTTCAACTGCTCGCATATGCCCTCCACCAGCTCGTCCTCATCCGTGACGGTGCTCCCAAACGCGAACCCGCGCTCTTCCAGCATCCTCTGCATCGCCGCGGCAGGCGGGAGCGCCAGACCGCAAGCCTCCACCTCGGAAGACGCAAAAACTTCTTTCGGCGTGCCGTCCAGCACCAGTCTGCCCTTTTTCAGCACGATGATCCTGTCCGCCTGCGCCGCTTCGTCCATATTGTGGGTGATGGTGATGACCGTGATGCCGCTCTCGTTGAGCTTTTTCGCAACGTCCATTATCTCCGCCCTGCCCTCGGGGTCGAGCATGGAGGTGGACTCGTCGAATATGATGATGTCCGGCTTCATCGCGAGCACGCCCGCAATGGCGACGCGCTGCTTCTGCCCGCCCGAGAGTTTGCTCGCGCTGCGGGTGCGGAACTCCGTCATCCCGACCGCTTCGAGCGCCCAATCCACGCGTTCGATTATCTCCTCCCTCGGGATGCCCACGTTCTCGGGGCCGAAAGCAACGTCATCCTCGATGATGGTGGCGACCATCTGGTTGTCAGGGTTCTGGAACACCATCCCCGCCTTGCGCCTGACGTCGAACGTCCTCTCCTCGTCGCGGGTGTTGATGCCGTCGATGACGACGTCCCCCGCCGACGGGATGAACAGCCCGTTGAGCAGCTTGGCAAGCGTGCTCTTGCCGCTCCCGTTCATCCCCGCGAGCGCGACAAACTCACCCCTTTCCACCGAAAAGGTGACGTTGCGCAGGGCGCGGACGGTCTGTCCCTCGCCCACCCTGTATGAGTAGCTGACGTTCGTGAGCTCGATCTGCGGCATAATGTGAGATTATACCACGCCGCAAAAAAAATGAAAAGCGATTGCAATACATCCGCCCGCGCTTATGCTCCGCAGGGGCGCTGCCCCTGCCTTTCGCCACCCTGCACTCGGCAAGCGAAGCTTTGCGGGGGCGCCGCCCCTGCACCCCGGCGGGGATGTCATCCCCGCGCCCCTTGTTTTATAATATCGCGCCGAAGGGCGCGGGCTGCGCCCTCACCCTTCGCCGCACTTTTATTAAAAAGGATCGGGTGTATCCCCGTGATCTCCGGAACGGACAAAAATATCCAAGCCAGGGCGCACTCGTCCGGGCTTGGATGTTCGCGCATTCAAGCGCTAGATCGCTCTCTAAAGGTCAGACGACTTCTCCGCCCTCATCGCTTGCAGCCTGAGACTGCCACCAGGCATAGAACACGGTGTCCTTCCAGATCCTGGTGTCGGCGACCGAAGCCGCTTCCGCTTCCTCCGATCCGTACGGTGCGGTGTACCAGCCGAGGAACGCATCGTCTGCGGGCGCGGTGAGTTCCGGCAGTTCGACATAGCCGCCGAGCGCTATGGACGAGGGATTGGTGTTCTCGAACTTCTCGGGCGTGACTCCTCCGAGGTCGAACTTGACGTCCACCTTTTCCACATTGTCCTGCAACTTGATGAGCGACACCCTTTCGAAGACGCGTCCGCCTATGGAGATCTTGTCATAGCCGTCGATCTTCTCGATGAGCTTGCTGCTGTCGTAGGTGTTCTTGGTCGCGAACAGCCCGCCCGACGAAGTGTCGCCCGTGATCTCGGACGGCAGCTCCACGGAAGACTCGATGATGCGCCCGTTCACCTCATAGGTGCCGTGCAGCACATATTCGCCATAGATGATATCCATCTTGCCGACGCCGAAACTTATCGCGAGATCGGGGTCGTCCACGCAGACGTAGACCCCGCGCAGCCCGCAGAAACAAACGAGCAGGACTATGAGCGCAATGAGCACAAGTCCGCAGGGAAGCAGGACTTTAAGCCCCCATTTTTTCAAAAATTGCATAATATCCTCCTTGTCGCGGCTCCGCCGCCGAATATATTATACCACTACATCGATGGTTTTGCAATGCCGAACCTCGCAAGCACTGCCTTTTCGCCGCCACGCCGAGCTTTGCAGGGGCGCCGCCCCTGCACTCCGGCGGGGATGTCATCCCCGCACCCCTTGTTTTATAATATCGCGCCGAAGGGCGCGGGCTGCGCCCTCACCCTTCGGCGCACTTTTATTAAAACATGAGCGAGCTTGCTTGAGCACGCCGTTTCTCATTCGGAGACGGTCTTACGCGCCGCTCAGCCAAACTTGCACAGCGGGCGCTTGCGCTCGCTCTTGCAAGTCGCGGCGCGCTAAGTGAGTGCCGAGCAACGCCGTGAGCTCAAATAGACACGGGCTTTAATTTGCGAGTGCCGAATTCCTCCGCCCGTGCCGGGTTCTCAGTGAGTGCTGTTCGCCGCTCGATTATGTTAATGCGAGACACAAACTTTTTTCAAAAGGTGGAAAGCAAGTCCCGCATTTTAGGAGGACGATACTCTAATTGGACACGGGGGAGGAAAGCCCGAATGGAAGGAGGGGGAAAATCAAGATACCCCGCGAGACGAAAAGCTTATTCAAAGCATCCTTGAACACGCCGAAGCCCCCATTCAAAGCGTCATCCCCCGCTCTGAACACCCGTGACATTTGTTGCCTTGATGCGCATATGCGCGGACATAATGTGTTTATACTTTCTTTTACTTTAATTGTTTGACTAAATCCGAGCGGGATAGTATAATCCACTTTGCACGGCCGAAAGGCTACCAAGTCACGATTACAAGTTTATACACACTATGGAGGTCTCTATGAAAAAGATGACAATCGACGGTAACACCGCAGCGGCGCATATAGCGTATGCGTTTTCCGACGTTGCGGCGATCTACCCCATCACGCCCTCCTCTCCCATGGCGGAAAACTGCGACGAATGGGCGGGGCAAGGCAGGAAAAACATCCTGGGCAACGTGTTGAAGATCGTCGAGATGCAGTCCGAAGCGGGTGCCGCGGGCGCGGTGCACGGTTCGCTTGCCGCAGGCGCGATGACCACTACGTTCACCGCGAGCCAAGGCTTGCTGCTCATGATCCCGAACATGTACAAGATCGCGGGCGAGCTGCTCCCCTGCGTGTTCCACGTTTCGGCGCGCGCGCTTGCAGCCCACGCGCTCAGCATTTTCGGCGACCATGCAGACGTCATGGCGTGCCGTCAGACGGGCTTTGCGATGCTGGCGTCCAACTCCGTGCAGGAGGTCATGGACCTGAGCCTTGTCGCACACCTCTCCACCCTCAAAGCGTCCGTCCCCTTCATCAACTTCTTTGACGGGTTCAGGACCTCTCACGAAGTGAGCAAGATCGACGTCATCGACTATGACGAGATCAAGAGCCTGGTGGACTTCGACGACATCGAGCGTTTCCGCGCGCGCTCCCTCAACCCCGAGCATCCTCATCAGGCGGGCACGGCGCAGAACCCCGACATCTATTTCCAGAACAGAGAGGCAGCCAACAAATATTACCTCGCCGTCCCCGGCATCGTCCAGACCATGATGGACAAGGTGGCGACCGTCACCGGCAGACAGTATCACCTCGTGGACTACTACGGTGCGAAGGACGCCGACCGCGTCATCATCCTGATGGGCAGCGGTGCGGAAGCCGTCGAAGAGACCGTCGATTATCTCTGCGCCAAGGGCGAGAAGGTGGGCGTGCTCAAAGTCAGGCTCTACCGTCCCTTCCCCGTCGAGCAGCTCGTCGCGGCGCTCCCCAAGACCGCCAAGAAGATCACCGTGCTCGACCGCACCAAGGAAGCAGGCTCTCTCGGCGAACCTCTCTATCTCGACGTGGTCACCGCCCTCGAGGAGCAGAAGGTCAAGGCGGAAGTGCTCTGCGGCAGATACGGCCTGGGCAGCAAGGAGTTCAATCCCTCCATGGCGGCTGCGGTGTATGAGAACATGGTCGAGGGCAAGAAGAACCACTTCACCGTCGGCATCGTCGACGACGTGACTAACACTTCTCTCGAGATCAAAGAGAAGATCGACGTCGCGGATCCCTCCACCATCTCCTGCAAGTTCTACGGGCTCGGCTCCGACGGCACCGTCGGCGCCAACAAGAACAGCATCAAGATCATCGGTGACCACACCGACAAGTACGCGCAGGGCTACTTCTCCTACGACTCCAAGAAATCGGGCGGACTCACCGTGTCCCACCTGCGTTTCTCGGACAAGCCCATCCGCGCGACCTACCTCATCGACCAGGCGGACTTCGTGGCGTGCCACAACGAGTCTTACGTGCTCCGTTATGACATGCTCTCCGACCTCAAAGAGGGCGGCACCTTCCTGCTCAACAGCATCTGGTCCCCCGACGAGATGGACAAGCAGCTCCCCGCCAAGATGAAGAACCAGATCGCGCAGAAGCACATCAAGTTCTACACCCTGGACGGTCTCGACGTCATCACCAAGCTGGGCGCGAGCAAGGGCGTGAACACCGTCATGCAGGCGGCATTCTTCAAGCTCGCGAACGTCATCCCCTACGCCGACGCCGAGAAGTATATGAAGGAAGCCATCAAGAAGACCTACGGCAGGAAGGGTGACGCCGTCGTCAAGATGAACTGCGACTGCATCGACAACGCCATCACCTCTCTGAAAGAGGTCAACTATCCCGAAAGCTGGGCGACCACCACGACGGGTGCGGATCCTCTGCCCGTCCCCAACGACGAATATTACAAGACCTTCATCGCGCCCATCATCGCGCAGGAAGGCGACAAGCTCCCCGTCAGCGCGTTCTCTCCCGACGGCATCGTCCCCACCGGCACGACCAAGTTCGAGAAGCGCGGCATCGCGGTGAGCGTCCCCGAGTGGGATGTGACCAAGTGCATCCAGTGCAACCGCTGCTCTCTCGTCTGCCCGCACGCGGCGATCCGTCCCGTGCTCGCCACCGCGGATGAGCTTGCCTCAAAGCCCGAAGGCTTTGTCACCAAGCCCGCCATCGGCTTCAAGGGATACGAGTTCAGGATGCAGGTCAGCCCCTATGACTGCTCCGGCTGCAACAACTGCGTCAATGTCTGCCCCGCCAAGGAAAAGGCGCTCAGGATGATCCCCATTGCGGAATCCATCGAGAAGGACGCGGCGAACTGGGACTATGCGGCTTCTCTCAAAGAGACCTCCGCTCCCATCCCCGCCGACAAGGTCGCGACCGTCAAGAACAGCCAGTTCAAGAAGCCTCTCTTCGAGTTCTCCGGCGCCTGCGCGGGCTGCGGCGAGACTCCTTACGTCAAGCTCATCACCCAGCTCTTCGGCGACAGGATGATCATCGCGAACGCCACGGGCTGCTCCTCCATCTACGGCGGCAGCGCCCCCACCTGCCCCTACGCCAAGAACGACAAGGGTCAGGGCCCCGCATGGGCAAACTCCCTCTTTGAGGACAACGCGGAGTTCGGCTTCGGTATGCACCTGGCTTATCAGGCGCGCAGGAACGTGCTGAACAACATCATGACCAACATCATCGGGCTGGACACCATCTCCCCCGCCATGAAGGAAGCCATGACCGAGTGGATGGACGGCAAGGACGACGGCGAGCTCTCCAAGGCTGCCGCGGCGAAAGTCCTCGCTCTCCTGCCCGAAGAGAAAGCCAACGCCAACGGCATCACCCTCGACCTTCTGAACAAAGTGGAAGCCCGCAAGGACTGCCTCATCAAGAAGTCTGTGTGGATCGTCGGCGGCGACGGCTGGGCATATGACATCGGCTACAACGGCGTGGACCACGTGCTCGCAAGCGGTGAGGACGTCAACATCCTCGTCCTCGACACCGAGGTGTACTCCAACACCGGCGGCCAGGCGTCCAAGTCCACCCCCACCGGCGCCATCGCGAAGTTTGCCGCCACCGGCAAGCGCACCAAGAAGAAGGACCTCGCCCTGCTCGCCATGGACTACGGCTATGTCTACGTCGCGCAGGTCTCCATGGGCGCGGATATGAACCAGGTCGTCAAGGCGTTCGCCGAGGCGGAAGCCTACCACGGCCCCTCCATCATCATCGCCTACGCACCCTGCATCAACCACGGCATCAACATGACCAAGTCCCAGCTCGAGATGAAGAAGGCGGTGGACACCGGCTACTGGCAGCTCTTCCGCTACAATCCCGCACTCGCGGACACCGACGCCAACCCCTTCACCCTGGACAGCAAAGAGCCCACCGAGGACTACCAGTCCTTCCTCATGGGCGAAGTGCGTTACGCGTCCCTCGTCAAGCAGAACCCCGACGCGGCAAAGGTCCTCTTCGCCAAGAACGAACAGGATGCCGCCACCAAGCGCGCGTTCTACGCCCGCAAGGCGGAGTCCAACTGGAAACCCGGCAAAAAATGATGCTCATTTAAGCCAAACCCCGCTCGCATGAGCGGGGTTTTTATTTTTTCGCGCATCAGTTCTTGCCGTTCCGCATGCTATTCGTCTCGGGGTGCTCGCTCAAATGTTTCGTCATACTCATAGGAAAAAATAAGCTGCCGTCCCCTGACATGGAAGTTATTGTCCCCCACCTTCCCTTCGGGCTTTCCTCCCCCGTGTCCGATTAGAGTACAGTCCTCCTAAAATGCGGGACTTGCTTTCCATCTTTTGAAAAAAGTTTGTGTCTCGCACTTACATAATCGAGCGGCGAACAGTACTTACCGAGAACCCGGCACGGGCGGAGGAATTCGGCGCTCGCGCACAACGCCCGTGCCTACTTAATGTTACGCCAGCGCTCGGCACTCACTTAGCGCGCCGCGACTTGCAAGCGTGGGCGAAAATTCGCCCACGGTGCAAGTTTGGCTGAGCGGCGCGTAGTTCCGTCTCCGAATGAAAGACGTCGTATTTAAAACCGCTCTATCAAGCAGTTCGTTAACACACCCAAAACAGGAACGCATTGGAACAAGAGGGGACGGGGTCGAGCTTCTTGCAAGCGTAAATGTTCAGGCGCAAACTATCTTGTTCGCGCCTGAACATTTCTGCCCCGTCCCCGTTGTCCCGGAGTTTCAAATACCTCCGAAAGAGAGACGGCGTATTCAGGCACGCTCTATCATGCTTTTCGGCGTGTTCGTGGCACCCGATCCTGCTTTAATAAAAGTGCGCCGAAGGGAGCGGACGGAGCCGCTGCCTTCGGCGCAATATTATAAAAAGCAAGGGGGTCGAGGGGCATAATGCCCCTCGCGGGGTGCAAGGGCGGCGCCCCTACACAACACCCCACTCTTGAAACGGGGCGGGCGGGGGTGTATAATGGCGGTATGAAGTGTATCGTTGTGCGGGCGGGGGGAAGAGAGATCGCGGTGGAGGCGGAACGGAAGCGGGTGCGCAACCTCAACTTGCGCGTGCGCGCGGACGGGAGCGTGCACGTGAGTGCGCCCGTGCGCGTTTCCGAAAAAGAAGTGCGGGACTTTGTGCTCTCCAAAGCGGAATGGATCGCGACGCGCGTCGCGGAAGCGGAGAAGCGCGCGTCTCTCTCCTTTGCGGAAGAGGGCGCGCTGCCCTTCCTGGGCGGGTCTTTTCCTGTCGTCGTGAAAGAGGGAGCGCGGACGAGAGTGTCGGAGGCCGCGGACGGCACCGTCACCGTCACGGCGCCGAGCCGCGAGGCGGCGGACCGCGCGCTCTCGCGCCTACTCATCGCAAAGGCGAAGAAGGTGCTCCCCGCGATGTTTGCCGAGGCGCAGGCGGAGACAAACGGGATGTTCGGCGCGCCCGTCATCCCTTCGGTGCGGGTGATGCGCTCGCGATGGGGCTCCTGCGACAGGACGAAACGCGCGATCAAGCTCAACGCGCTCCTTGTCACCGCGCCGCCCGAGTGCGTGCGGTACGTGTGTCTGCACGAGCTCGCGCACCTGAAAGTGCGCGGACACGGGGCGGATTTCCACTCACTCCTCGAAAATCTGTGCCCGGGACACCGCGCCTTGAAACGCAGGCTGGACGCTCTTGCTCTGCGGCGTCTCCCTTGAAAAATAAAAAACGCAAAAAAGGTGTAACCTTTGCCCTTCCCGTGCGTTTATTTGGTGTAATGACCGCGAGGGCGAGCGCCCGGACGTTGAAATAGAGGAATAAATCTCTGCGGAGGAAAATATGAAAGAACGCTTCAAAAGGTATCTGGAACAGCAGTTCAGAGCCATTCGCCCCACGCTGGCGGCAGCCGAGTATCGCGAAAAGATGCTCAAACAGCTCATGGACCGCGCGCAGGAACTGCGCATCAAGGGCATGGACGACGAGGATCTCATCTATGATATGTGCATAGAAGAACTGGGCGACTTCGGCGCCACACTCGCCGCCTTTGACGAACAAGAGCACAAAGTCGCCAACGCCAAGCGCAACGCCGTGCTGGGCGCGGTGTGCGGAGTGGGCGCGGCACTCGCACTCGTCATCGTCTATCTCATCGTGAGTTTCCTCGTCCCGAACTCCTGGGGACTCACCTGGCTCATCCTGGTGGGCGGAGCGTTCGCCGCCGTGATCGCGGTCGCGGTGGTGCTGCTGGTCAAATTCGGCAAAGCCAAAAAATACGTCCTCATGCGCCTGATGCCCCCCGTGGTCATAGTGCTGCTTTGCGTATATCTGTTCCTGTTGCTGCAGCTTGTGGGACACATCGAGATGTCCTGGCTGGTCTTCCTCGCGATGGTGGTCATGATCGCGGCATTCGACGGCGCGCTCGCCTTCATCACGGAGTTCAAATTCCGCTGGATAGAGCTGCCCATCGTCATCGAGATCGTGTGCGTGATGGTGTATGTCATCGTTGGCATCGTCGTTCCCTCCGGGTTCTGGCATCCGGGCTGGCTGCTGTGCCTGGGCGGCGTGGTGGCGGCGATCGCGGAA
>CASDRL010000061.1 GCA_949283145.1 uncultured Clostridia bacterium
CCTCTACGACGCCGCCATGTTATGCCGCTTGCAATGCGCCCGCGAAGCGATCAGATGGCGCATTGCCGACGCACTGCCGTCCAGCCCTCGGCACTCACCCGGTCGCCGCGGCGCTCAAGAGGGCTAACGCCCTGTGAGCGCTTGGTGAGCGGCTCCACTCCGAATAAGATAACATCGTGTCTAAGGACGTCACGCTCGGAGTTTTCGTTATTCCGTCTTCGAAAGAGAACCGTCGGACTCAGGGACGCTTCGAATAAGTGCGCGTTGCTGAGCGTGATATTTCGATGAAGTGCGCGAAAAAGCCCATTGTTTCACGGAACAGCTGAGCACGATATTTGGATGCAGAACGCGAAAGCGCCCCTTTTTCGGCGAGGCGCGTACTTGATCGTACGTAACGAGCCGAAAAAGGGGCGCTGACAAAGTTGTGCGCCAAATAGCGCGCTCAGCGCACTACGTCGGTTTGGGCGTAATACTTCAAATCCCTCATACTCTTCTCCGCATCCACGCGAACGGTCTTGGCGGGTCCGATGTAGGTGTTGAGGTTGCGGACGAGCTTGTAGTGATAGTCGCCCGCCTCGCCCTCGATGGAGAACGCTCCGACGAGAACGTGCTTCTTGAAACGCTTGATGGCGTCGGTGCAGTACTGCTTGCTGGCATAATTCTCGCTGGCGTAAAGCAGTTCTCCCTTGGTCGAGTAGAGAGTGAAGAAATACTCGTCGCCCTCATTGCCGATGATATACTGACCGTAGATCTTGGCGATGTCGAAACCGTCCTTCATCACGAGCTCCTCACGTTTTGCCTTGGGCTTGGAGGTGATGGGCGCGCAAGGCGGCATCACTCTCTTCACGATGGGAGGAGGAGGTGCGGGAAGATACGCTTTCTGCACGTAAACGGGCGCATTGCCTTTGAAATAGCAACCCTCGTACGGGTCGTAATAATAGCCGACGTATTCGCCGTCATAGTTATCCCAGTTGCCCTGACGCTCATTGAGAGGACGAGAGTTCGCGGGGATGGGGTTGTCCTCCGAAAGCACGTAACGCGTCTGGTCGGAATAGGTCTCAGGCGCGGATCTGTCCGGCTCCTCGCTGTTGTCCGCAAGGGCGGGCACCATATAGTTGGGGCGGGCGGGCGCGGCACCGGCGGCAGGCGCTGCGACATACTGCACGGGGGCAGTCTGTCCGGCGGGCGCTTCAGGCGCTTCGACGCTGTAACCGGCAAGAGGATCAACGTCAGGATCGCGGTGTTTCTTGGCAAACGCCACGCTGATGATGAGGATGACAACGGCAAAAACGGCTGCCACCGCAAGAGCGATGTAAAGGATGATATCGATCATAGAAAGTCCCATAATTTCCACTCCCGACGCCCGTAATATACTACGGGTCGAAAACATTCTATCATATCGCACGCACGATAGCAAGATTTTTTTAATAATTCAACCGTCTATTAATCAAACAAGTGCCTTTTTTCGATCCGACAAGCGGCAAGTTCCGCCCCGCCCGCGGAGGCACGGCTCATTTCACGCAAGAAGAGCCACGGACGAGACCAGCAGGAAGACCACAGCCGTTGCGATGACGAGCACCGCTCTCTCCATCCTTTTGAGGAAGAGATAGCGCGACAGCACGACCTCCGCAAACAGCGTGCATACGACTCCCGTCACCGAGACCGCAAAGGGGACGGAAGCAAAGGATATGCTCCCGACGGCACGCACGAACGCGGTGAACGGCAGCATGATCCAATCCATCGCGCCCACTATCCCGTGGAGTCCCGTTATCAGCGCAAACGGGGTGATGAACATCAAAATCAGATAGATCAACACCGTGTACGGCAATATCACGATGTTTGAAAGGATGAACAAAGTCTGGATATTCCCGAAGAAATAAGCCGCGACGGGCATGGAAGTAAGGTTGGCTGCGACGGACACGGAGCAGGACTCCGCAACATACGAAAGCGCTTTGCGCATCACTCTTTCACGGGGCTTCCCGTTCTTCTTCCGTCCGAGCCTCCCCTTCTTCTCCCCGCGCTTTTCCTCCACGAGAGCGGCGAGCGGGTCGGGAGCCTCTCCCGCCTGTATCGCCGCAACGCCGTGCAGTCCGCCGTCCGCAGACGCGAGCCTTGCGGGCGCGATCTTGTCCACCGCTCTCATCAGCGTGCGCCGGAAGGGATCGGCAAACATGAGGATGCCGAAGATGGAGAACACCGAAAGCAAAAAGCCCACATGCATGAAGGAAAAAGGGCTGAATACGAGGATGAGCGCCGCCGCCGCACACAGCGAAGACAGGCTGTCCTTCTTCAACCCGAACGCGGACGCGAAATTGAACACCGCCGTCATCACGAGGGAACGCACGGCGGGCGGAACGAAATCGCACAGCGCCACATAGACGAACGTGAGGATCAGCACGACGGCGAACGCCGCCTTCTTGTTGACGCGGAGTTTCCCCAGCAGCCAGTAGACCGCGGTCGAAAGCGCCGTGATGTGCAGACCGCTGACGGAAAGGACGTGCGCAAGTCCCGTCGCCTGTATGTCACTGTAAAAGAGTTCGTCAATGCCGCTCTGGTCTCCTATCACGAGCGCGCGGCAGATCGCAGCCGTATTCGGGTCGGTGTTTTCGTAAAAGAGTCTGCCTACGGCAAGTTGTACGGAAAGCAGGGCGTCGGGCTCTCCCGCGGCATAAAACTCCGCGGAATCGGCGCGGAGAGAATAATAGGTGCGGTTGAGAACGTGGGAAGAGAAAAAGCTGTCGAACGCTTCGTGCCGCGAGAAAGTCAGATCTCCCTTCAGCACCACGATGTCGCCCGCGCCGAAATCGGGGACGTCCATGGGCACGCGCACCTCGCACTCCCCGTCCGTGACGACGCCGTCCACGACGAGGTCCTCCACGCTGAATTCCGCAACACCGTCCCTTACGACTATCTCGCTCGACACACGCGCCGCAAAAGTACCCGAGCAGTCCGGAACGAAGTGAGAATCGTAGACATCCGCGGCGCCCGTGCAGGAAATGAATCCGATGAGGAATGCGAGCGGAAGATAGAGCGCTCTGCGCAGTTTCCCTTTGAGGGCAAAACTCGCCGTGACGATGACGGCGAGCAGCAAAGGTATGAGTCTGTAAAGATGAGGGATCGAGTAAAACGCTTCCGCGACGATGATGCCCGCCGCAAGAAACAGGACGAAGAAGCAGACGGGTCTGCGGTTGAAGATCCGCCTGCCCTTCACCGTCATTTCGCGTGATGGGGTACGGGACGTCCCGTGACCACGATGTCCGCGCCGAGCCCGAGCACGTCGGGCTCAGCGACCTGACCGATCTCCGCATCGGCAGGCAAGACGAGGGAGCGGATGTGCTCCAACACGTCGAACATCCTGCCTTTGGGGACGGGCACCGACGTCTTGACGGGGACGACTCCGCCGTCAGCCGTGCGGACGAGCGTAGTGACCGTGCGCACGGGCGCGGTGTATTCCGACACGCCGTATTCCAGCCCGCGCTTGCAGGTGTAGCCGCGGACGACTATCTTTCCGTCCTCTTCCGTGATCTCGAGAGGACAGCCCATCGGGCAATTTATGCAAATGGTCTTCATAGTTCCAGCCTCACGACGACGTCGCCGTCGATGTCACTTTTCCGGAGAGTGACCTTCTCCATCTCGCCGGGAGCGACGATCATGCGCTTCTTGCTCCAAAGCGTCCTGCCGCCGCACTCCGCGACGACCTTGCAGCCCTTGTAGACGTTGTCGGTGCGGAAGAATATCTCCACCTCGCCGTCGCCCGCGTGCACGCGCTGCGGAAGTGCGTAGCGCACCCCTTTGCCCACGGTCACGCCGTATGTCTTGCCCTCCGTCTTCGGCGCCCTGCCGAGAGCGTAGTCGGCTGCCGCCGCGCCCGCGATCTCGGACTCGTGCGAGACGTTGTCCACAAGGTCGTGGACGTGCAGCACATTGCCGCAGGAGAACACCCCGGGCACCGTTGTCATCCTGTTCTCGTCCACCACCGCGCCGGAAGTCACGCGGCTGAGCTCCACTCCCGACCCCGTGAGGATGTCGTTCTCCGGGATGAGACCGACGGAGAGGAGCAGACAGTCGCATTCGATGAACTTTTCCTCGGAGAGGACGGGGCGCCTGTTCTCGTCCACGGGAGCATAATATAATCCTTCCATCCGCGGCTTGCCCACCACCCGCGTGACGGTGTGGCTGTAATCGATGGGGATGCCGAAGTCCTCGAGGCATTGCACGATGTTGCGTTTGAGACCGCCGGAATAAGGCATGAGCTCGATAACTCTCTCGACGTGCGCACCTTCAAGGGTCATCCTGCGCGCCATGATGAGACCGATGTCCCCGCTGCCGAGGATGACGATGCGCTTGCCCACGAGATAGCCCTCGATGTTGCACATCTTCTGCGCCATGCCCGCTGTGTAAATGCCCGCGGGACGGGTGCCCGCAAGAGCGATCGCGCCCGCCGTGCGCTCTCTGCACCCCATCGCGAGCACCACCGCGCCCGCATGAAGATGCACCAGCCCCTCCTCGGGAGATAGCGCGACCACTTCGCCGTCACTCCCGACAGAGAGCGCCATCGCGCCGAGCATGACCTCGACATTCGTCTCCGCAAGCCTCTTTTCGAAACGGTCAGCGTATTCGGGCCCCGTCAGCTCCTCGCCGAAATAGTGCAGCCCGAAACCCGCGTGTATGCATTGATTGAGTATGCCGCCGAGACGCACGTCGCGCTCCAGGAGCAAGACGCTCGCGCCCTTTTTGCTTGCGGCGATCGCCGCCGCCATACCGGCGGGCCCGCCGCCTATCACCAGCACGTCAAACCTCTTCATAGTCCGCCTCCTTCACGGCAAGCACGGCTATCTCGGAGTGTCCCGCGCCCTTTCTTATCTCGCGCATGGGGATGCCGAGTTCCTCGGAGATGATCTCCATGACGCGGGTGGAACAGAAACCGCCCTGGCACCTGCCCATCCCCGCTCTCACGCGGCGTTTGACGGCGTCCACCGTCCTTGCCGGCACGGGAGAATGCACCGCGGCGACGATCTCCGCCTCAGTGACTTTCTCGCACCTGCACACGATCTTCCCCCAACGCGCGTCCTTTTTCACCAGCGCGTTGAGCTCCTCTTCGGAAAGTTCCTCGAGCCTCGGGCTGCGCTCCGGGACGGCGATGTAGTTCTCCTTGGGCTGAAGCTTGATCCGCGCCCCCACGAGCTCCTCGACGTACTCCGCGATGGCGGGCGCGCTCGTGAGCCCCGGGGAACATATCCCCGCCGTCACGATGAGCCCCTCCACCTTTTCGGAAGGCTGCACGATGAAATCCTCTCCCACAGCCGCGCGCACCCCGCAATAGACGCGGATGCACTTGTTGAACGCGGGACGGGAATAGGTGAGCGGCACGCTGCGGCGGATCTCGTCAAGACCCTCCGCGTCCACGGCGGTGTCGTCCTCATCCGCGGGACGGGAGGTGGGACCGTAGATGACGTTGCCGTCCGCGGTCGGCGCCACGAGTATGCCTTTTCCCGCCGCCGTGGGCAGCGGGAAGATGACCGTGGAAACATTCTCTCTTTCGGTGTGGTCGAGAACGTAATATTCACCCTTGCGGAAGGAGATGCCGAAAGTCTCCGCGCCGAGCATCGCGTTGATGCGGGAAGCGCCCGCACCCGCGCAGTTGACGACGAGTTTTGCCGCGAACTCCCCTTTGGGCGTCTCGGCATAAAACACCCCGTCCCGCTTTTCGAGCGCGGTGACGGGAGCCTCGGTGATGACATCGACGCCGTTGACTGCCGCTCTGTCCGCAAGCGCGATGGCGAGCTGATAGGGCGAGACGACACCCGCCTCGGGCGCATAGAGCGCGGAGACGACGCCCTCCGCGAGCATGGGCTCGATCTTGAGAGCCTGCTCCCTTGTGAGCACTTCCGCCCTGACGCCGTTGAGGTCGGCGCGGCGTTTGAGCTCCGCGATGCCTGCCTCTCCGCCCGCGGACGCCGCGACGAGAGACCCGCACTTCAATGCGGGCACGCCGAGCTCTTCCGCAAGCTGCCAGATCATGGGGTTGCCGCGCACGTTGAAACGAGCCTTCAAAGTGCCGGGCTCGCAGTCGTATCCCGCGTGCACGATGCCGCTGTTGGCGCGCGTAGCGCCCACCGCAACGTCGTCGCCTCCCTCCAGAAGACAGACGGAAACACGGCTCCGCGCCAGCCTGTCGGCAACGGCGCAGCCGATGATCCCGCCCCCTATCACTATAATGTCATATGTCACGATCCACCTTTTAAGTGCGCAGAACGCGCGATAAAACTCATTTTCCGAATTTTTTCCTGTACATCTTGATGTTGTCGCGGATGATGAGCTCGGCAAAGGCGCGGTCCTTCACCTGGAAGACCGTGGTATCCTTGCCCTCGAGCTGCTTATACACGCGGAAGAAGTGCGAGATCTCGTCCATGATGTGCGGCGGGAGCTCGTCCACTTCCTTATAGATGTTCCAGTTGGGGTCCTTGAACGGGATGGCGATGATCTTGTAGTCCATCTCGCCGCCGTCCTGCATCATCACCACGCCGATGGGATAGCACCTCACCGTGGCGAGAGGCACTATGGTCTCGGAGCACAGCACCAAGACATCCAGAGGGTCGTTGTCCTCGGAGTAGGTGCGGGGGATGAAACCGTAGTTTGCGGGATAGTGCGTGGAGGTGTAAAGCACGCGGTCGAGGATGAGCAGCCCCGTATCCTTGTCCAGCTCGTACTTGTTCTTGCTCCCTTTCGGGATCTCGATGACCGCCACGAAATCCGTCGGAGTGATGCGCGACGGATCGATGTCATGCCATATGCTCATGTGTCTCTCTCCTTTTCGGGCGCAGAGTGCGCCTGCCTGTTTGCGGATGTGTCTCGCCGCTTATTTATACCCTTTGATGTATGCCTTGAAGAAGTTGACCCCTCCGATGAGCGAGGAGATGTCGATGTTCTCGTTTGCGGCGTGCATTGCGGCAAGCTGCTCGGAGTTCATCTTGCAGGGGGTGCAGCGGATGGCGCAGGGAGTGATGGTCTGCATTGTCCTGCAATCCGTGCCGCCGAAGATGAGATAGGGCGCCGCGCCGCAGTCCGGGAAGACCTTGGCGACGGTGTCCACAAAGAGTTTGTAGCCTGCGCTCTCCATGTCGATCATGGGGGTGGCATCTCTGCACTCCATGGGATGGGTCTCGATGTAGAATTTCGCCGCTATGCGCCTGAGCTTTTCGATGCACTCCTTGCTGTTGTCGCCGGGGGCGAAGCGCAGGTTCGCGGTCATGGAGGCCGCCTGCGGGATGACGTTGGGCGCGGAAGAGCCCTCCGCCATGGTGAAGGTCATAGTCGTGCCGAGCAGCGCCCCGCCGAAGGGCGTGAGCTTGGGCAGGACTTTCACGATGACGGGCTTGAAGAAGTCCGCATGTTTGGTGACGAACGCGAGCGCGCCCGTGAGCCCCGAGGACAGCCCTTTCAGCATCGCGAGCGCCGCGGGAGTCATGCGCGGCTTGAAGATGGTGTGAGTCTCGCAATAGTTCACAAAGGCGGCGAGCCTTGCAAACGGCGTATTCTTGGGAGGCGACGAGGAGTGTCCGCCCTTGGAGCGCGCAACGAACTTGACGTCGCAATAGCCCTTTTCGAGTATGCCGATCATGGCAAAGGGCTTGGTCATGCCGGGGAACGCTTTCTCTATTATGGCGCCGCCCTCGTCGATGGCGACGGCGGGCTTTACGCCGTGTGCGGTGAGCCAGTCGCGGCAATAGGTCGCGCCGTGACCGGAAGTCTCCTCATTGTCGGAATAGCTGAGATAGATGTCCTGCTCGGGGACAAAACCGTCCGCGATGAGCTCGTCGACGCTTCGGAGAGTGCAGAACAGGGTGCACTTGCAGTCCATCGCTCCGCGCCCCCACACCTTACCGTCCGCAACGGTGCCGGAAAAGGCGGGATACTTCCACTCCCCTTCCGCGGGCACGACATCCTGATGCGCCATGAGCACGAGAGGACGGGATGAAGCTTTGCCCTTCCATTTGAACATGATGGCGTCGCTCCCCTCGCCCCCGGGCATGATGACTTCGCAAGCGGAATAGACGTGCGGGAACTCTTCCGCCATCACCTTGCGCAGCGCCGCAAAACTCTTGCGGTCCACTCCGGTGACGGTGGGCACTCTGACGAGTTTCGCCAGACCCTCCGCATAGATCTCTGCTCTGTCGGACATATACACCTCCGAAACCATACGCGCGCACTACCGCGCGGATATTTACAGTTAATCATATCGCACACGCGCGCCAAAGTCAAGACTATTCGCATTTGCCAGCTTCAAAGTGCATGGTAAAGTTGTGCTTAAAGACGCTCCGAAAATGAGCCGACGTGTTCAGGCACGCTTCGAATAGACTTCTCGGCTCGCGGGTGCTCCCTCAAAAGTTGCGGCGTGCTCATAGAAGAAAACAAGCTGCCGTTCTCTGACATGGGAGTGACAGACCCCCTCCTCCCCTCCGGGACTCCTCCCCCACTCGGAATAGAGTTCACATCTCCCAAAATGCGGGACTTA
>CASDRL010000062.1 GCA_949283145.1 uncultured Clostridia bacterium
CTCCCCCGTGTCCGAAAAAGTGCAGCCCTCGCATCATGCGGGACTAACTTTGCATTTCTACAAAAGTTTTTAATATCGCACCGACATAACCAAGCGGAGAACTGCACTTACCGACAACCCGGCACGGGCGGAGGAATTCGGCGCTCGCAAATTAAAGCCCGTGCCTATTTGAGTTTACGGCGTTGCTCGGCACTCACTTAGCGCGCCGCGACTTGCAAGCGTGGGCGAAAATTCGCCCACGGTGCAAGTTTGGCTGAGCGGCGCGTAATCCCGTCTCCGAAAGAGAAACATCGTATTCAGGCACGCCTTATCAAACTGTCCGTTAATACGCCCGAAACAGGAACGCATTGGGACAAAAGGGGACGGGGTTGAGCGGGGGACCCATCTCAAATGGGGTTTGGGCGCGCAAATGTCAAGGTGCGAACGCCATCGTTCGCACCTTGACATTTCTGCCCCGTCCCCGTTGTCCCGGAATTTATTGCTCAAATCCTGCTTTATCGCCTTGTTTTGACACGATAAACCGCTGTTTCGGGCAAAATTCACTTCCAGAAATCTTTTTGCTTTTGCATCACGGTGTCGAAGTGTTTGACGTATTCCAGGGGCTCTTTGTAGTTGGCGTTGCGCTCGATGAGGTTGACGGCGGGGGTGACTTTTTTGCTTATCGCGGCAGCCCCTGCGGCAAACACCGTGGTGTCCTCTTCCATGACGTCCATGTTGTAGAGGCACGCCTTGCCGGGCTTGGTATAGCCCACGTTCTCGAGGTTGCCCGAGGTGTATTTCTGCCTGTACATATAATACGGCTCGTAGCCCGACGCCGAAAGTTTGGTGAGGGCGTAGTCCACCATGCGTTCCGCCTCCGAGTTCTCCGTGCTCTTATAGCCGCCCACTCGCAGTTCCGAGCCCTTTTTGAGATAGAGCGTATGCACTGTGACGTTGGCGGGAGCAAGCTCCGCCGCGCGGTCCACCGTGCGGAAAAAGTCCTCCGCGCTCTCCCCCGGCAGCATGGCGATGAGGTCCATATTGACATCGAAGCGGTCGCGGGCGAGCGCATACGCCCTCTCGACGTCCGCCGCCGTGTGCCGTCTGCCTATCCTCTTCAAAGTCTCGTCGTTGAATGTCTGCGGGTTGACGGAGACGCGGGTCACTCCCCTGCTTTTGAGAAGGGAAAGCGCCTCCTCCGTGATGGTGTCCGGTCTGCCCGCCTCCACGGTGAACTCCGCGGCACCTCGCACTCTGCACGCCGCGAGCACCTCGTCCAGCATATCGAGAGGGAGCGCCGTGGGAGTGCCGCCGCCCACATAGACCGCGCGGATAGAATAACCGAGCTTTTTCGCCCGTTTTTTCAGCCAGCCTATCTCCTCCGTGAGGTCGTCCGTATAGGGGCGCAGCAGTTTGCGCTGTCTGTCCACGGGCATGGACACAAAGGAACAATAGGCGCACCGCGTGGGACAGAACGGAATGAACACGAAAAGATCCGCCACGCGCTCGGGGTCGGGATTGCGCAACCCTTCCTGTTCGCGGACGATGCGTTCGATGAGCGCGAGCTTTTCGGGACGGACGGAAAAGTCCTGCAAGAAAACATCGTGCGCCCCCTCGCCGAGCTCGGCATAAAGTTTGGTCGGGCGGATGCCCGTGAGGCACCCGTACGGCAACTCCCTCCCCGTGAGGAAGACGAGCACTCCGTAGAGCGCGATCTTGAGATAGCGCTTCTCCAGCCGCTTTGCTTCCATCGCGTCGGCGGGCGCATACGGGAACCTGAAAAATTTGCGGAAATTCTCGAATTTGTCCGCCGTGATCTCCACCCTCATCTCGCCCGAAGAGACGGTATAGCCCGCCGTGAGCGAAAGCTCCTCGTCCGTGCGCTGCTCAAAGGCGCGGACGAGCTCCATAAGGTCGTTGCGATAGTTCTCGTTGGTGCAGGAAAAACTTATCATCCGCCCGCCTCAGTCCGTGAGAATGGGGTTGTGCTCCCTCTCGAAAG
>CASDRL010000063.1 GCA_949283145.1 uncultured Clostridia bacterium
AGCTCCGTGAGTTTGAGGGCGAGGTAGGTGCCGAAGCGTCCCATGCCTATGACAAGAATGGATTTCATATTATCTCCTTTGCCGCATACGGTCTGCGGCGGATCAGCCTATCAATATTTTTTCCGTCGGGCGTTTGATGTTTGGCTGCACTTTGCTGGTCATCATAGCCGACGCGAGGGTGAGCACTCCGAGCCTGCCCGCGAACATAAGAAGCGTCACGATGAACTTGGACGCGGCGTGGAGGTTCGGCGTTATGCCCGTGGTGAGACCCACGGTCGCGATCGCGGAGACGCACTCGAAGGAGACGTCCCTGAGGGTGACCTCCGGCGGCTCGATGGCGCAGATGATGAGCGTCGCGGTGAGCACGAAGAGGAGGTAGATGGTGAAGAGGGACATAGCCTGTTTTGCGAGCGAGAGGTCGAGCGAGCGCTTGCCGATGACGATGTCCTTATGTCCGCGCACGGAAGAGTAGAGCCCGAAGAGTATGACCACCATGGTGGTGACTTTCACGCCGCCCGCCGTCGAACCGCTGTTGCCGCCGATGAACATCAGGATCTGTATGAGCAGCACGCTGCTGTCCGACATTTCGGCGATGGGGACGGTGTTGAAGCCCGCCGTCCTCGGGGTGACAGCCTGGAAGAGGCAGATGAGGAAGCTCTCCCCGGCGCTCTTGCCTTCCAGCACCGTCCCGCCCTGTTCGAACGCGAAGATGAGGAGCGCGGGCAGGAAGACGAGGATGAATGCCGCCCAAAGCACAATGCGGGTGTGCAGGCGGTATTGTCTGTAACGGAAGCGTTTGTCCCAGATGTCGCTCCACACCACATAGCCCATGCCGCCCACGAGTATGAGGGCGCAGATGGTGAGGTTGACCACCCAGTCGCCGCTGTAAGACGTGAGGGAAACGAACGGTGTGCCGTTGACGCCCATGAGGTCGAAGCCTGCGTTGCAGAATGCCGAAATTGAGTGGAAGAACGCGAACCACACGCCTTGCGCGCCGTAGTCGGGTACGAAGCGCGTCATGAGCAGACATGCGCCGATGACTTCCACGGAAAAGGTGAAGATGAGGATGCGTTTGATGAGTCTCAGGATGCCGCCCTTGGTGAAACTGCCCGCGGACTGCGCGATAAGGGTGCGCTCGAAAAGCCCTATCCTTCTGCCGAGCGCGAAGGAGAAAAGGGTGACGAAGGTCATGAAGCCGAGGCCGCCTATCTGTATGAGCAGTATGACGACGATCTGCCCGAAAGTCGTCCAATGCAGGAAGGTGTCCACGGTGATGAGACCGGTCACGCAGGTGGCGGATGTGGCGACGAGCAGGGAGTCGATGAAGTCGGTCCAGCCGCCGTTCTTTGCCGAAATTGGCAGACAAAGGAAAAACGTCCCCACAAGGATTATGCCCAGATACCCCAGCACGAGGATCTGCATTGTGGACGGTTTCCACTTTAATTTGCGCCGTTGAGGTTTTTCCGCCACAACGGCAGGATCAGCAGGTATCATATTATGGATCCTCTCCCGTTCCGCTTCATTCTAACATATTTACGCGGAGCACACAACGATTGCGCGCAAATGAGGAGATTCTAAGCTAAGTCCGCACCCCGGTGCGGCGGGACGCTTGCGCGTGCGCCTGTGCGTTGAGGTGCGGACTCTGTCTTGCTTATCTTGCTTGTCTTACTCTTCTGCCGAGGTCTTGCTTTCGGCAGCTGCTGCGGCTTGTGCGCGCAGAAGGTCGCGGATCTCGCGGAGCAGATCGTCCGTGGTCTCGGGCTTGGCTGTGGCTGCTGCGGCTTCCTCTGCCGCTTTCTTCTCGGCTGCACGCTGCTCGAGGATGGCTTTGATCTCCTTGCGGCTCTTGCCCTCTTTGCGGAGCTGTTCCGCCTCATCGGAGGAGAGCAGTTCAATGTCGCCCTTCAGACCGCCGAACCCTTTCTGTGCGGTGGCGATGGCTTTCAGGATGAAGAAGAGCACCAGCGCGGTGAGCAGGAAGGTGATGATCGCCATGATGAAGGCACCCCAGTCGATGTAGACGGACTTGGTCATATCAATGAGAGCGGGGTCGAAATTACCCGTAAGGGTAGTGCCGGCGGCGTCCTTGTAAACCAGCATCGTCACAAGCCCGGACACGCCGTCGCCGATGGGGATGGCGTTGATGAGGGGTTTGAGGATGCTGTTGACCAGCGCGTTCACGATGGCGGTGAAAGCCGCGCCGATGATCATGCCTACTGCAAGCCCCATGACGTTGCCGCGGGTGATGAATTCCTTGAATTCGGTGAAGATCTTGGGCATTTTGATCTTTTTCATTCGGATATCTTCCTCAGTTGTATTTCTCGGTTCCCTTATCGTACCTTGCGCACGGCGCGTGCGCATAAGGCTGTTGAATTATATTATAAACAGAATATAGATGCAAGCGTTTTATGCACATTTTTGCGCGTGCCGCCCGCGGGTAGGGAAGGGATGTCCGAAGGTCCCCCGGAGAAATTTAAGCAGAAAACCGTGCCTTTCCCGCTTGACAGAAGGGGAGGGCGGTGATACGATGGATGCGCTAGGGGTGCCGAAAGGCTGAGATCATACCCTTCAACTTGTGAGATAATCCTCGCGTAAGGAAGCAAACGAGCCTTATTCCTTTTGTTGAACACCCCGGCATACGTCGGGGTTTTTCATTCCCCGCGCAAGACGAAAATTCTTTTACGGAGGATACAACAATGATCAACCTTTTGTTGGCGTCGGCGGAAGGGTCTACGCCGGACGAACTCATCGCCGAAGCGGTCGATGCCCTCTTTGAGGGACTGACTTCCCAGCTCGGCTTTGCCATCCTTTACACCGTGGTGGCGCTTGCCGTGCTCGGACTTGCGGTCGCCCTTCTGATGTACCGTTTCAAGCGCGATAGGCTCAAAGATTACGCCAAAGTCGCGTTCGGCGTGGTCGCGGGTCTCGCCATCATGGCGACCGTGCTCATGGCGGTGGTCACGTTCTATCAGATCAACAACTATGACGGCGGTTCCCCGAAGGAGCTCTTCCAGCCCATCCTCGCCCTCGTGTGCGTCGCCATCGGCGGCGGCTGCCTTATGGGCATCGCGTCCTTCTTCAACAAGTTCGCGGTCAAAGTGGCGGCGATCATCACCGGCGCGGGACTGCTCGGCGCATTCATCGCCGCTATGGTGCTCATGACCAGATATTTCGAGACCTCGCAGAGCGAGTGGTACCCCAGCCTTTCCACCACCGGGCTCGTCGTCTCCATGGTCATCGGCATCCTCATCCTCGGCGTGGCGTTCTTCTTCGGCAAGAAGGCGACCTTCTCCGACACCCGCTCTATAGTGTACGGCGCCATCGCCATCGCGATGTCCTTCGCCCTCTCCTATGCGCGCTTCATTCATCTCCCCCAGGGCGGCAGCGTGACGTTTGCGAGCCTCCTGCCCCTCATGATCTATTGCTGCATGTTCGGCACCAGGCGCGGCATCGTCGTCTGCCTCATCTACGGCTGCCTGCAAGCGCTCCAGGACACCTACATCATCCATCCTGTGCAGTTCCTGCTGGACTATCCGCTCGCATTCGGCATGATCGGCGTCAGCGGCTTCTTCTGCGAGCGCACTCCGCTCAAAAAGAATAAGCTGATCGCCTTCATCGTCGGCGCCATCATCGCAGTCGTGCTGCGCTACGCCTGCCACATCTGCTCCGGCGTGTTCGCGTTTGCCGATTATGCGGATCTCGAGACCTACGACACCGCCATCGCATACAGCTTTGCGTACAACTCCTTCACCATCGTCGATCTCGCCATCGACCTTGCGGCGGGCATCCTGCTCCTGCTGTCTCCCGCATTCCGCAGACAGATGGACATCGCCTCCCAGCCCACCAAAGGTGTGGAGGACGACTTCTCCGACGAGGACGAGACCGTCTGATCTTATCACGGCATACGCCTTCCTTCCTTTTTGCAGAAGCGGGAGTTTAGCTCCCGCTTCTGCATTCTAAACCGCGCCATTTGGCGAATAACTGCGTCAAAGCCCTCGTCTTCGGACGGGGCTTAGTCGTGCTCATGCACGCTTTATCAGGCTTTACGTCTCGAGGTTATCTTGATTTCCCCCTCCTTCCCTTCGGGCTTTCCTCCCCCGTGTCCGATTAGAGTATCGTCCTCGCATCATGCGGGACTAACTGTACATTTCTACAGAAGTATTTAATATCGCACTGACATAACCAAGCGGAGAACTGCACTTACCGAAAACCCGGCACGGGCGGAGGAATTCGGCGCTCGCAAATTAAAGCCAGTGTCTATTTAGATTTACGGCGTTGCTCGGCACTCACTTCGCGCGCCGCGACTTGCAAGAGCAGGCGCAAGCGCCCGCTGTGCAAGTTTGGCTGAGCGGCGCGTAATTCCGTCTCCGAATAGGTGTGCGCCGTACTCAAAGACGCTCCATCAAGCTGCTCGTTAGCATACCCCAAACAACAGGAACGTATTGGGACAAAAGGGGACGGGGCAAAGCCGGGGGCCACATCTTTGATGGGGCATGGGGGCGTAAATGTTCGACTTGGATGTTTGCATCCGAGTTGACATTTTTGCCCCGTCCCCATTGTCCCGGAGTTACAAATCGCTCCGAATAAAATAACATCGTGTTTAAGGATATCACGCTCAAGCTGTTCGTTAGACCGTCTCCGAAAGAGTACTCGTTGTGTTCAAAGACGCTCTATCAAGCTGTCCGTCACAAGTGCTCCCCACCTCAATTTTTTCACTTCCCGCCGACACTTCGGCGGGATACTGTTTTTAGTTTGTAGATGCGCTCATTCCTATTTTTTATTTGCTTAACGCTGTCATTTAGATGAGATGCGCGAAAAAGCCCTCCCGAACAAGAGGAGCGTACTTTTTCGTACGTGACTCGCAGAGCGGGAGGGCTTTGACAAAGTAGGTCGCCAACCGAACACTAATTTACTGAACGCCGCCATTTGGATGCAGAACGCGAAAGCGCCCCCGTCGGGAGGCGGAGCGTACAATAACGTACGTGAGCATCCACGGCGGGGGCGCTGACAAAGTTGTGCGCCAAATGGCGGCGTTCAGCGGAAGTAGAGGTCGCGGATGAAGAACACAGTGCCCTTAACCACCGTAAATGAGACGGTGTCCGCGGTGGCGAGGTTGGACACTCCGCGGGTGTCCTCGGGGGTGAGGGTGAGGTCGCGGAGAGGGTACTCCGTCCCCTCGGAGTCCGTCACGGTGGCGGGACCGCCGTGCGGGATGATAGAGAATGTCTCGCCCTTATTGAGGGAGAAGGAGAAGTGCGGTTCAAGGTCAGCGGAGACGCCGAATATCTCGGCGTCGTTGTCGAAGGAGCGCACCTTCATGCCGAGTTTCATCGCGAGCGCCATCACCGCGAGGTTTCCGAGGAAATGGTCGCATCTGCCTCCCGTCACGCCGTACAGGGTGACGAGGTCGGCGCCGAGCTCCTTTGCGAAATAGACCGCGGATTCGCCGTCCGTGAAGTTCTTGTGAGAGTCGTGTTTGAGAACGGGAATGCCTTCCGGCGCCGATTTCAGCGAGTCGAGGTCGCCCACGAGGTAGTCGGGGCGCACGGGGGAGAGCAGGAAGCCTCCGTCCGCGCAGATGACTTTGTCGGCGGTGATCTCCCTTGTGACGGGGACGCCGGAGTTGAGGATTATCGCGATTTCCATGGCAGATCCTTGTTGTGTGTCATCGTGAAGGCAGCCTGCGGCGGGGAGTTGCGACGGGAGACCGCTCACGGAGCGGAAGCGCCGCGAGTCAGTCGCACTGCCAGGTGTCGGTCACCTCGTCCGTCTCGTCGTAGATCACGGTGAGGTCGGAAGCTCCCGCCACCGCGTTCACCGAGGCGCGCTCCGCGGCATATGCCGCCGCGGTCTGCAACAGCATGAGGTTGAGGACGGGACGGTGCCCGGAAGCCAGGCAGAACATCGTGTCGCCGTCGAAGTCCGTGTGCACGGGACGTATTGCTCGCGCGAGCCCGTCGTGGGACGCCGAGGCGAGTTTGTTTGCGCCCACCTTGTCCAGCTTGGCGTCGGTCAGAATGCAGCCTATCGTGGTGTTGGTCCCCATGAAAAGTTTCATCAGTCCGCCAGACACTATGTGCCGCTCCGTGTCAAGGAAAGAGCCGTCGTTCGCCTTTGCGCCGGCGACGATCTTCCCCGTCACGGAGTCGAACACGTCGCCCAGCGCGTTGACGGCGACGATCGCGGTCACGGTCGCTCCCGCCACCTTGACCGAGAAGGCTCCCACGCCGGATTTCGAGGCATATTTGAGCCCGCGGATCTTGCCGACCGTTGCGCCCTTGCCCACACCGTGTTGCCCCACAAACGGCACTTTACCTGCATTTTCGCACGCCTGAAACCCCATTTTTGCATCGGGGTGATGCAATTCCTTTTGATTGAGGTCATACAGCACCGCACCCGTTACGATGGGGACGAGCTTGCCCATGGACTTATAGCCGCATCCTTTTGCGGCGAGCCATTCCATGACCCCCGTCATGGACGCGAGCCCGTAGGCGGAGCCGCCCGAAAGCACCACGGCGTTCACCTTGTCCATCATCTTTTCGGGGCGGAGGAGGTCGGTCTCCCGGGTGCCGGGGGCGCCCCCTCTGCAGTCCGCGCCGCCCATCGCGCCCTTTTGCGCGAGGATGACGGTCACGCCCGTGAACTCGTCCTCGGCGGCGCCGATGACGAAACCTTTCGGAACTAACACGTTCATATCATTCTCCTTTCGGGACTCCATTGCCGCACACCGCTGCGGCGGCGGGGAGTCAGTTCATGCGTTTCATATGAGGCAGGGCATAGTCGAAGAACTCCGTATAGGCTTCGCACTTGTCGATGTCGATGCGCTCGCGTTTGCATCCGCCGTTGCACATTCTGAGATATTTGCAGCTCCCGCACTTTTCGGGGAGGACGGAGCCTTCTTCGAGGAACTTCACGGCGACGGGGCTTTGGGCGAGCTCCTCGAAACTGCTTTCGTTGATGTTGCCCATGAGATATTCGTCCAGGCAATAGAAGTCGCAGGGGTACACCGCGCCGTCTCCTTCCACCACGAACTGCCTTGTGCATTCCCCGTTCATGCCGCACTGTTCGGCGCGGCGGAAGGAGGCGAGTTGCACGAAGTTGTCGAACTGCCGTATGGAGGTGTAGCGCCCGTCTATCATGTCCTTCATATAGAGGGAGAACGCTTTTTTCAGAAAATTGAGGTAGGCGGCGGGGGTGAGGCAGATGTCCTCGTCCGCCTCTTCCGTTGCCGCATCTTCACCGGCGCGGCGGAGGGGACGCAGCACGGGGATGAACTGCAGGTGGCGGAACTTGTTGCGCCTGAAAAATGCGTAGACGCGCTCGATATTCTCCGCAACGGGGCGGGTGAGCACGGTGAGGATGTTGAAGGGGGTGCGGTTCTTTTCCAGCAGCTTAGCGGCGGCGTACACGGCGTCGAAGGACGGCGTGCCGTCCGCGAATACGCGCATCGCGTTCATGGATCTGTCGCCGTCCAGCGAGAGCCCCACAAGCCATCCGAAGCGGGTGAACATTCGGCACCACTCCTCGTCGAGCAGGGTGCCGTTGGTCTGCACGCCCACGCTCACGGGGGAGCGTTTGACGTTGAGCGTGCGGATGAGCTCCTCCGCCTTCACAAAGAATCCTTTGCCCGCGAGCAGGGGTTCGCCGCCCTGGAAGGAGAGCGCGACGGGCGCGCCGTCCGCGTAGTCGAGCGCCTTTGCGATGACGTTTTTCAGGGTCTCTTCGCTCATCATGCCGTGAGAGGGCGCGGAGCGCTGCGCGGCGAGGGAGTGATAGAAACAATATTTGCACCGCATGTTGCAAAG
>CASDRL010000064.1 GCA_949283145.1 uncultured Clostridia bacterium
AAATAGGCACGGGCTTTAAGTTGCGAGCGCCGAATTCCTCCGCCCGTGCCGGGTTTTCGGTAAGTGCAGTTCTCCGCTTGGTTATGTCGGTGCGATATTAAAAACTTTTGTAGAAATGCAAAGTTAGTCCCGCATGATGCGAGGGCTGCACTTTTTCGGACACGGGGGAGGAAAGCCCGAAGGGAAGGAGGGGGAATTCTTACTCACCCCCGAGACGAGCGGCTTATTCGTAGCGTGTTTGAACACGACGAACAGCTTGACAGGATGCGCCTGACCCGATTTTGCGTTTGGTCGAACCCGCAGGAAGGGGCTAAACAATACTCCCATGTCAGAGGACGGTAGCCCGTTTCAAATACGGGGGAGAAAAGCCCGAATGGGGCTCCCCGCAAAATGCATGCATTTTGTGGGGTCCCCGGGTTGGAGGGGGAAATCAAGATAACCCCCGAGACGAGCAGTCTATGCATAGCGTGCTTGAGTAAGACGAACAGTTTGCGTGAACGTCGCACCCGCGCTCCCTCGACACAACAAAAACGCGCGCTTTGGGGCGCGCGTTTTTGTTGCTTGTTGTTTTGCCGGCGTCGCTCAGATGGGGAGCAGGCGGAGGATCCTGCCGTTCAGGATGATGAGGATGAGGTCCACAAGCCAGAGGATGAACCCGATGCCGATAAGACGGATGATCGCGGCAAGGATCTTGCCGTCTTTGATGCGGGTCAAAAACCCGAGGATCCACGCCGTGACGGGGATGATCGCAAGGATGATGGATGCGACGCGCGGAAAGCCGAAATAGTCTTTGCCCTTAGTTTTTTTTGCCATAAACTTTCTCCCTTTTGTTGAGCAAACGCCCCTTTTTATGTGACCATTATACCACTGCTTCTTTCGCATATCAATACGGAGCCGCGAATTTGTGCATATATTTTTCCGCCGCGATTTGCAAAATAGGGCGGAAATCGGGGGTGAAAACGTTTTACATTGTTTTTGTTATGTGATAATATAGGCAAGGTACTTCTCACGAGGTCCGTCCGAAACTCCGTGGTCGGACTTGGTCTGAAGCGAATCATTTATCCAACGAAGGAGGCTAAACAATGGATAAACTTCAAAAGCAAGAGATCATCGCAAAGTACGGTCGCAAAGAGGGCGACACCGGTTCCCCCGAAGTGCAGATCGCGCTTCTCACCGGCAGGATCCAGGAGCTCACCGAGCACCTCAAGGTTCACACCAAGGATCATCATTCCAGACGCGGTCTGCTCATGATGGTCGGTCAGAGAAGGAGCCTGCTCGATTACCTCAAAAAGACGGACATCGAGCGCTATCGTGCCATCGTTGCGGCATTGGGGATCAGAAAGTAAAAGAGTCGGGTGCGTTTTGCGCACCCGCTTTTTATAAAACAGGGGCATGACGGAATGCCCGGAAGGAGTTAATATGGAAAGAAAAATTTTCAAGACGACTGTCGGCGGCAGAGAGATGACCGTCGAGATCGGCGCCTACTGCGGTCAGGCGAACGGCAGCTGCATCGTGCGCTGCGGCGACACCGTGGTCATGGTCAACGCCACTATGGCGAAGGAACCCCGCGAGGGCATGGATTACTTCCCCCTCAGCGTGGACTATGAAGAGAAGATGTACGCCGTGGGCAAGATCCCCGGCGGCTTCAAGAAGAGAGAGGGCAGAGCGTCCGACAAGGCGATCCTCACCGCGCGTCTCATCGACCGTCCCATCCGTCCTCTTTTCCCCAAGGGAATGTACAACGACGTTTCCGTCGTCGCCACCGTGCTCTCGGTGGACACCAACATCCCTCCCGAGGTGTTCGGCATGATCGGTTCTTCCATCGCGCTGTCCATCTCCGACATCCCCTTTGCGGGCCCCACGGGCTCCGTGGTGGTGGGTCTCGTTGACGGCGAGTACGTCATCAACCCCGACAGCGCGCAGAGAGCGAAGTCCAAGCTGCACCTGAGCCTTTCCGGCACCCGCGACGCCATCATGATGGTGGAGGCGGGCGCGGACGTCGTCACCGAGAAAGAGATGCTCGGCGCCATTCTCTTCGGTCATGAGGAGATCAAGAAGATAGTCGCATTCATCGACGGCATCGTCGCCGAAGTCGGCAAGCCCAAGATCGACATCGAGCTCGAGACCATCCCCGACGACATCAACGAGGCGGTGCGCGCCTATGCGGACAAGAAGATGGACTACGTCCTCGAGAGCTTCGACCGCACCGAGCGCGACCACAGAGAGGACGAGCTCAACGCCGACGTCCTTGCGCACTTTGCGGACGACTTCAACGACGTCGCGAAGAAGACCAAGTTCATCCTCGACAGTCTCTATTATCTCAAGAAAGAGAAGGTCCGCGCCAAGATCCTCGACGGCGGCGTGCGTCCCGACGGCAGGAGCCTCACGGACATCCGTCCCATCTGGTGCGAAGTGGGTCTGCTCCCTCGCGCTCACGGTTCCGCCGTGTTCACCAGAGGTCAGACGCAGGCGATGACCATCGCCACCCTCGGCACCATCTCCGAAGTGCAGAAGCTCGAAGGTCTCGACGACGAGTACTACAAGAGGTATATGCACCAGTACAACATGCCCGGCTATTCCACCGGTGAGGCGAAGCCCCTCCGCAGCCCCGGCAGACGCGAGATCGGTCACGGCGCACTCGCGGAGCGCGCTCTCGAGCCCGTCCTTCCCGGTGAAGAAGAGTTCCCCTACGCCATCCGCACCGTCAGTGAGATCCTGAGCTCCAACGGCTCCACCTCGCAGGCGTCCGTGTGCGGCAGCACCCTTTCTCTGATGGACGCGGGCGTGCCCATCAAGGCGCCCGTCGCAGGCATCGCGATGGGTCTCATCAAGGACGCCGATCACCACAGAGTGGCTGTCCTCAGCGACATCCAGGGGCTTGAGGACTTCCTCGGCGACATGGACTTCAAGGTCGCCGGCACCGCGGAAGGCATCACCGCCATCCAGATGGACATCAAGATCAAGGGCATCGATGAGGAGATCCTCACCAAGGCGCTCGAACAGGCGCGTCAGGGCAGGCTCTTCATCCTCGACAAGATGCTCTCCGTTCTCCCCGCTCCCCGCAAGGAGCTCAGCAAGTGGGCGCCCAAGATCGTGTCCTTCTCCATCGATCCCGACAAGATCCGCGACGTCATCGGCAGCGGCGGCAAGACCATCAACAAGATCATCGACGAGACCGGTGTCAAGATCGACATCAACGACGAAGGACAGATCTTCATCGCCTCCAATGACATGGACGCCATCGCGAAAGCCCGCACCATCGTCGAGAACATCGTCCGCGACGTCGAAGTCGGCGATGTCTACGAGGGCAAGGTCGTCAAGATCATGGAAAACGACAAGGGTCAGTTCGGCGCCAGCGTCAACTTCGCTCCCGGCAAGGACGGCATGATCCACATCTCCAAGCTCTCCAAAGAGAGAGTCGACAAAGTCACCGACGTCGTCAATGTCGGCGACATCGTCCTCGTCAAGGTCATCAAGATCGACGAGAAGCATCGTGTAGATCTGCGCCTGAAAGAGATCCTCAAGAAGGCCTGACGCTGTCATTTAGCGACCTGCTTTGTCAAAGCCCCGTTCCGCAATGCGGTCACGTACGACTAAGTACGCTCCCTTTTGCGGAAGGGGCTTTTTCGCGCATCTCATCCAAATGACGCCCTCAGCGAATGAGCAGTGTTCACAAGCGGTGCCCCGCCGAGTGTCGGCGGGGAGAATAGTCCGCCGAATGATGTTCGGCGGGTTAAATAGCAATTAAGGCGGACGGCAAGGAATGCCGTCCGCTGTTTATGAATTATAACTTTTCGTCGTTGTCAAGGGCGCGAAAAATTTTGCGGGTTTCCCGCGAAATTTTTCGGCGCAATTCCTTGACAAAACGAGCGCACAGGGAAGGGTAATTTAGTAAAAGTGCGGTGCCTTAGAGAGCTTATGCTCTCGCGGGCGCCGCCATGGGGCGGATTGGCGGGATACACTTGTGACGAACTCTTATTCAAAGTGTCCCCGAGCACGCCGTTTCTCTTTCGGAGATGGTCTAACGAACAGCATGAGCGTGACGTCGCTTGACACGACGTTATCTCATTCGGAGCGGAGCCGCTCACTAACTCGCACTCGTTCGGAGTGTATTTGAGTACGACGGTTCTCTTTCGGAGACGGTCTA